>NZ_JBHLWL010000013.1:0-69168 GCF_042432965.1 Paracerasibacillus soli
GGGAACGGTTCATGTTTATGAAGGAGATGAAGTTATTACGGAAGTTGAGGGGATAGGTTCATTAAGAAGCACGATTAAATCCGATACATTTTTTGCAAGAATATAAATCTTCATGTACTTACTTCAAAGGGGATAAATCCTATAAAGTTCGCTACGTATGCTTAAACACGCTGATTGGAGTTTCTTTTTAAGTTTGGAGGGTGATGCATATGCCACATATCACGATAGAATTTACGGAGAATTTAAGGAAAGAGGGCAAGATTCTAGAACTATTGAAAAAAGTAAACAATTCATTTATCGAAATGAATGATACCTTTCCAATTGGTGGAATTCGTTCCAGAGCGATAGGTTTAACAGATTATGTAATAGCCGATGGTACCGGTCAAGCGGATGCTTTTGTCCATGTTATAGTTAAAATTGGCACAGGACGGTCGGAGCATATCAAAAAGTTATTAGGTGAGAAACTATTTACAATCATTACGAACCATTTCGAATCCATTTTTCCTACACGACCGTTAGCATTATCAATGGAATTAAACGAATTACCCATATTCACTTATCGTAAAAATAATATTCATCAGCGGTATAAGAAATCGTAGAAATGATACCTACCGACGCAAAATAAGAGTATGTGATAGAACTGCTTAGCACGTCTTGTATTGCTAAATTAGTAAGGATTATGATCATGAATTTGTGTATGAAAGAGCTTCCTACAACCCCCCGTATCAAGCGTCACGGGGGATTTTAAAGTCATAAGTGGAGAATCAATGGATGCGGATTGAAGTTTTACTTTAAAAGCAATTATGCTATATTGATTAAAGTAACTGATGTTGTAAGGGAGTTCTTTCATTTATGAGTAGTGAATTAGCAAAAGATAAAACAGAGAAATATTATCGGACAATGCTATTAATAGGAATTATTCTTGTAGCGTTTAACTTAAGGCCAGCCATTACCTCTGTTGGGCCGCTAATTGGTATGATACGTGATGATATTGGACTTTCCAACTGGAGTGCTGGCTTATTAACGAGCTTACCATTAATTGCATTTGCGATGATGTCACCAATTATTCCAAAAGTAGGTAATCGCTATACGAATGAACGTGTATTAGTGGTTGGCATGCTTGTACTATTGATTGGAATTAGTATTCGTTCTATCTCGTTTATGGTTTTAATTTTTACTGGTACATTTTTGATAGGTGTAGGAATAGCTGTTTGTAACGTATTGCTTCCAGGGGTAATCAAAGAAAAGTATCCCCAAAAAGTAGGATTAATGACAAGTGTTTATTCTACTGCAATGGGAATCTTTGCTGCAACCGCATCAGGTCTCAGTGTGCCAATTGCGAGTGGTTTAGGGTTAGGATGGAATGTTGCATTACTCGTTTGGGTAATTCCAGCAGCATTTGGTATCGCTATTTGGATCTTCTTAGCAAGAGCAAATCAAAATAATCCTCAAGTAGAAATGACCTATGTAAAAAGTGAAACAAAGATGTGGAAGAATGCTTTAGCGTGGCAAGTAGCGCTTTTTATGGGATTACAGTCTACATTATTTTACATTACAATTTCATGGCTTCCTGAAATCTTACATAATTATGGTGCTACGCTTGGGCAAGCGGGCTGGTTATTATCTTTGACACAGTTTATTGGATTACCAGCTAGTTTCTTTGTACCTGTTATTGCTAGCCGATATCGTTCGCAAGGATGGATGGTTCTTCTCATGACAGGTTTTGCAATTACAGGTTTTAGTGGATTACTATTTGGTGAGTCTACTTTTGTTATGTATATCAGTATATTTTTAATCGGCATTGCCTTAAGTGGAAATTTTGCTTTAGCACTGATGTTTTTAGGGTTACGAGCGAGAAATGCGCAGCAGGCAGCAGAATTATCTGGCATGGCACAATCATTAGGCTATATATTAGCAGCTATTGGACCAGTATTTGTTGGACTATTACATGATTTAACGAATGATTGGGTAATGCCACTTGTTCTATTAATTGTCATTGCTTGTTTTATTTTAATCTTTGGATATAATGCGGGAAGAAATCGTTATGTGTAAATTAGTGTGGGCGACTTGTTAAGTGCGAGAAGCGGCTAGAACATGACTAATTAATAATAAAAAGCAGAAATGGTTCTGAAGTCGACTTGAACCGGCCCTGTCTAATTGATGGGGGCTGTTCAGCTACGATAATCAGAACCATTTTTTATGGTTTGCAATTTAATCAAGAAATAGAAATAATCATGCGGCATTTGGAATACATCTAAGAGACGCTTGTTGTCCCTTAAAAACTTGCTACTTAATAAACTTTCATGAATCTATTCTGAAGTAACTGTTTATAGTGCTTTGTTCGTTGTTTACTTCAGATTACTTGGGAATGTATGAATATCAATTCCCCAAACAACTGGAAGTAGAAAGTAAATAGCGACAGTGAGTAAAAAGACACCAATTATGTTTAATGCAAAACCGGCTTTGGCCATATCAGGTATGCGTAAATAGCCCGAACCAAATACTACAGCATTTGGTGGGGTTGCAACAGGTAACATAAAGGCACAAGATGCAGCAACTCCTGCTGCAATCATAACTGTATAAGGATGTATGCCAAGCGCTAAAGCTAAAGCAGCCATTATAGGATACATCATATTAGCAGTTGCTGTATTTGAAGTGATTTCGGTAAGAAAAATAACAAGCCCTGTAACGATTAAAAGTACAATGATAGTTGGTACGCCCTGTAATGATGTTAGTTGTGTACCAATCCATGTGGATAAACCTGATTCAGTAAATCCAGCAGCAATTGCTAAACCACCGCCAAACAATAGGAGTATCCCCCAAGGTAGTTTAATAGCTGTCTTCCAATCCATTAAAAAATCACCAATTTTATTCTTAGCTGGAATGATAAAAAGTATTAATCCAGCAGCAATAGCAATCGTTGTATCCCCAATATTTGGTATAAACTTTTCCAATATAAATGTACGTGAAATCCATGCTAAAGCAGTTAATGTAAAGATAACAAATACGGCTTTTTCTTCATAACTAGCCTTACCAAGATTTTTCTTTTCCACTTGAATAATTTCTTTACCACCAGGAAGCGCTTTCATTTTCTGCGGATAAGCAAATTTAACTAAGTATACCCATGTAATGAAAATAAATACCCAAGCAATCGGTAAGCCAAATAGCATCCATTGCGCAAAGGATATTTCAATACCATACATTTCCTTTATCATTCCAGCCAAAGCAGCATTAGGTGGTGTACCAATTAATGTTGCAACGCCACCTAGGGATGCGGAATAGGCAATACCTAGCATGAGCGCTTTTCCAAAACCAAAGTTTTCTTTACTCGTATCAATTGTTGGATCATTTTTTAAAGCCTCAGATACTTGATAAATAATTGCTAATCCAATTGGAACCATCATCATGGCAGTAGCAGTGTTGGAAATCCACATGGAAAGAAATCCAGTTGCAACCATGAAACCAAGAATAATATTATTCGTGTTTGTCCCAATTACTGAAATGATATTTAAAGCGATTCTTTTATGAAGATTCCATTTTTCTAAAGCTAATGCTACGATAAATCCCCCCATAAATAAGAAGACGATGTCACTCCCATATGACGCGGTAGTTACTTTTGTATCGAGTCCACCAGTCAACGGAAATAATACAATTGGTAACAAGGATGTTGCTGGAATTGGAATGGCCTCCGTCATCCACCATACAGCAATCCATATTGTACTTGCTAAAATTGCAACCCCTTCTTTAGATAATCCTTCAGGTGAAAAAAAGAGTAATGTTAATACAAATAATAAAGGCCCTAATATGAACCCGACAAATTGAGCGGGTTTGTATGGTCGTTTTTTTCCACCTCCATTTTGTTCACTAGGTGCTGCCCCTTTGCTCCTTTGATGAAGCCCCTTTTCTTTTGTAGGCGTGACGAAAAAGGAAAATAAATCTTTTATTTCATCATGCTTTTTCCAGAGCCACGACCATGTACTTGCTATATTCATTTTCTCTTCCCCCTTTTGCCTTTATTATAAGCATAAAATTATAAATTGAAAAGGCTGATTTTTATATTAAAGATATACAATTCAGTTAAAAGTTTTTGACTATCTAACCTTTTCACATGCCTTTTCCATGAATGACTAAATATAGATATGATATGCTTAACAAGAAATAGAGATAAATTGTTCATTGTGGAGGAGAAGACCAGATGAAAAGGCTATTATTAACAGGGTTTGAACCTTTTTTAGAACACCCAATTAACCCTACCGCAGAAATTGTAGAACAATTAACAGGCAAGGAACTTCATCAATTTCATATTATTGGTGAAACGTTGTCAGTTGATTTTTCTAAAACAGGCGCTCAAATGATTCAATTCATTAAAATGCATGAGCCTGACGCGATTATTTCACTCGGACTAGCAGCAGGGAGAAAAGAGGTAACAGTGGAACGTATTGCCATTAATTGTAATGATGGCCCAAAAGATAATCGCGGTTATGAACCAAATGGTGAAAAAATTACAGAAGCTGGCCCAGATGGCTATTTCTCAACGTTGCCAATAAAGGCAATCGTTGACCAATTACATGAAAAACAACTACCTGCCTCCATATCAAATAGTGCAGGTACCTATTTATGTAATCATGTCATGTATCAATCGTTACATTATACAAAAGAACATCAGTTGAATTGCCCAACTGGATTTATTCATTTACCAGCAAACCATACACTAGCATTAACAAAGTCAATGCCAAGCTGGTCACAAGAAGATTTACATCGGGCTGTTGAAGTTATTATCCATAGTGTATCAAGAATGTTTTCATGATATTTATCATGAAAACAATAACGATTGGAAAATAAGAAAAACCTTTATTGAATAGATACGAGAAATAGATTAAACTAATTTAATGGTTCATAATTTAATCAGTTAGAATGAGAGATGATGGATATGCCAAAGTACATTTGGATCCTAGTTGTCGCTACGACAATTAATGTTACGGGAGGATCCTTTCTATGGCCATTAAATACAATTTATATGCATAATGAGCTCGGGAAAAGTTTAGCTTTTGCAGGAGCAATTTTAATGTTGAATCAGGCTGCCGTAATCATGGGGAATTTAATAGGAGGCGTCTTGTTTGATAAGTTTAGTCCATATAAAACGATATTATATGCAACGATATTAGTCATGACTGCATCGGTATTTTTATCGTTTAAACATGATATTCTAACTTATTCAATCATGCTTGTTTTAATTGGATTTGGTACAGGTACAACATGGCCCGTCATGTTCGCCATGGCTGGATCAGTTTGGCCTGAAGGTGGCAGGCGGACATTTAATGCGATTTATGTTGCACAAAACTTAGGTGTAGCGTTAGGAGCTACGATGGGTGGTTATGTTGCAAGTATTTCTTTTGATTATATATTTATCGCAAATGCATCACTTTTTGTAGTATTTTTCTTTTTTGTTTTGTTTTTATTTAAAGGGATGGATAAAGAGCGTGATCGGCAAATGCATACTTCTGTTATTGAACAGAGTAAGAAAATTAAGGATCATGGTGCTTTTCGGTCATTACTCATATTGTCATCTGGGTTTTTAGTCGCATGGCTTGTGTATAGCCAGTGGCAAACGACGATTGCATCACATACACAAACGATTGGTATTCCACTGGAACAGTATAGCTTTTTATGGGCAATAAATGGTTTTTTAATTGTCTTGGGCCAACCAATTTTAAAACTGGTGAAATGGCAATCGCAAAAAACTTATATATATGTTGGGACTACTATTTTCATTGGCTCATTTATCATTGCGATGGCAGCAGATAAATTTGTTATGTTTGCAGTCGCAATGGTTATATTAACGATAGGAGAAATGCTCGTTTGGCCAGCGATTCCTACTTTGGCAAATGAGTTAGCTCCTCGTGGACGCGAAGGTTTTTATCAAGGTTTTATAAATAGTGTAGCAGCGGCAGGGCGAATGATTGGACCTATCTTAGGTGGATTTATCGTAGATTATTTTAATATTAAATTACTATTTTTTATTATTCTTTTTGTATTAGTAATCCCGTTTATTTCGACATTTCTCTTCGACCGTGGTTTGCGGAAAGAGAAACAAACAACATAGTATAAAGGGAGGATTCCATGACTACTGTAAAATTAATTGCGTTAGATATGGATGGAACATTATTAAATGAAGATGATATCATAACAGATTTCACTAAAAATGCAATCAAAGATGCACTTGAAAAAGGAGTTCACGTTGTACTTAGTACGGGGAGATGGTTAGGAAATAGTTATCCATATGCGGAGGAACTAGGCTTAACTTCCTACCTCATAACTGTTAATGGTGGACAAATTTGGACGATGGATAAGGAATTGGTAGAAGAGCATCTATTAGAAACAAAGAAACTTGAACAAATGCACTATTTAGCAAGGGAAATGGGTGTTGATTCATGGATGGTTGCTACAGATGGTGTGTTTCGTAATATCTTACCGAATGATTATTTGGAGCGTAAATGGTTGAAATTTGGTTGTCATACGGATGATGCAGATAAACTCGAAAAGATTATCCAAGAACTTTCCCATGATGATACATTGGAACTAACAAATTCTATGCCAAACAATATTGAAGTAAACCCAATTGGTGTTCATAAAGCGAGTGCGCTACGAAAGGTTTGTGCAAAATTAGGGTTTTCGATGGAAAATGTATTAGCATGTGGAGATAGTTTAAATGATATGAAAATGATACAGGAAGCGGGAATTGGTGTTGCTATGGGCAATGCACAAGAAGCAATAAAAAATGCTGCCGACTATGTAACAGACCACCATAATCACGATGGCGTTGGGAAGGCTATTGCGAAGTTTGTCCTATAAAAATAATTTAATCGACATGTTTCGAAACATCGTCCTCTTTCTTTGTTATTCAAAAAGAGGTATAATAGAAATAGAATCTTGAAAGGGGATGTATGCCATGTCATTTTCCCGTGGACCAAAAGAACCGTTACCGAAAGTAGATACGAATGTATGGGCTTGTACGAATGATGATTGTAACGGCTGGATGCGTGAATCACTTAGTTTTGAAAAAGACCCAGAATGCCCACTTTGTAAATCAGAAATGAAACAGGAAGTTCGAGTACTTCCAGAACTTGAATAATATATACACGGAAAAATCACGTTGCATGCACAACGAATTTTTTTAACTAGGTGTATGATTACTGCATGATGAACCCTGAAACTATGAAAAATTAGCTTTCAGGGTTTTTATTTTATGGAAAAAATGTCATAAGAGACAAATGCACCAAAACGAAACGTATACATAAACTAATGAATAAACACCATACGTATTTTGAAAAAGGAAGTGTTTTTTTGAAAAGGCAATTTTCTTATTATGTGAGTGGCAATACTGCGGATGGTTATGTGAATTTTATTGAATCAAATTTAAAGGGAATTGCACAGATTTATGTGTTACACCATCCTTCTAGTTATATTAAAACGGAACTACTGCAAAGTTTTTTACAAACACAAGCTGAAGATGATGTAGAGGTTTTATTAAGTCCTTTGGGCGAGGAATATTTAGATGGGGTTATTAACCGTAAAAAGTCTGTAGCTGTCATCATAGCGGAAATATCAGGACCAATCTTATCCCAGGCAACGTTAATCAATCTTGAAGACGATATACCTACGAGTGAAGAGGGGAAACATGATCTTCAATCACTACAGTATCAATTTAATAAAAGGATGCAAGAGGCTTATGAACAGTTTGCTACAGGACTAAAGATACATGATAAATTAGAAGGTATTTTTATTGGGGAAATGGATTTTGCGAAGGCAGACGAAATAGCAGAGCAGTTTATACATGATTTATTAAAAGATGAAGAAAAGAAAGAAAAACAATCACAACAGTATCATCGGCTTTTCGGCACAAATACAAAAGAAGGTGCAGTAAATATTGTCCCTACCCTATTAAAAGATTTAAAGAAAAGTTATTTTATAAAAGGAAGAGCGGGAACGGGTAAGTCTACTTTTATGAAAAAAGTATTAGCAGCATGTGAGGATTACGGATTTGATCTCGAATTATACCATTGTAGTTTTGATCCAAATAGTATTGATATGGTCTTAGTAAGGGAACTTGGATTTTGTATTTTTGATAGTACTGATCCACATGAATTTTTCCCCTCACGTAAAGGGGAGGAAACGATTGATATGTATAAAGAAACGGTTAAAGATGGGACAGATGAAAAATATGCGGAAGAAATAGCTGCTGTTACGAAAGAATATAAATCCCATATGAAACAAGGCATTGCAAAGATAAAAGAAGCTGATATTTATGTACAGCAAATAAATGAAAAGTTTACGCTATCTGAAAATGAGATGAATCAGCTCAGTGAAAGCGTCTTACAAAAAATAAATAAATAAATTATCGCCATAAATTGGCGATTTTTTTATGTTCACATCTTTCATTTGGTCGAAAAATCCCGAAATATAGGATGAATTTACGTTTCCATGATTGTTTTGCTCTGTTCATTAAAATAAATGTCTAAAAAATGTTCTTGTAATTTCTGAGTATTTGTTGTAAAATTAATTAACTGAAAATTTACATTATAGGAGGTGGATAAATGGTAACGGTTAAATTATTAAAACCATATTATATTAAAACTGATGAACAAACAGTAAGGGTCGTATTAGCTTATCAATATTTTACATTACTAATTAATCAGCGAGTTTTTCAGTTCATCCCTATTGAAGAAAAGGAAATTCGGGTAAGTCGGGAAAATGGAAAAATAGAAAACATCCATGACCGATTTGCTTTTCAAAATGGGAAAACAGTCATTTATATGTCTTTGGTAGAATTAATATCCGCCCCAAACTTTCTTAACCATCTACATTCTATTGCGCAACCATATATTCAATCAGAGGAAACAAAAAGCGTTACTTTAAAAGAAGAAACGGAACAAATAATAAAAGTTTTGGAAGAAAGAAATTTAAAGCGAATGATTGATCAAGCGTTAGACGAGCGAAATAAAGTGTTATTTGATCAATTAGTGAAGTTACTTTAAAAAAGCGAAGCAAATATCATCCGATATGCTTCGCTTCTCTTAGTATTTACTATTTCTTTTTGATACTCTTCATTAAGTTTGTTACCTTTTCGACGGTATAAGAACTACCACCGCGGTCTTCTGTATGTTCGACCATCATTGCTATTAATAAATCTTGATCTTTTGTTGGATAAGCAACAAACCAACCATTTTCTGCGCCACTTTCACCTGCTGACAATTTTAATTCTGCCGTTCCTGTCTTACCGGAAATTTCAAATGGAGCATTTTGTGCCTTTTTCGCCGAACCATTTGTTACGACTTTACGTAATGCCTGTTGCATAAGTGATATATCATCAGATGATAATAAGTCCTTCTTCCAAATTTGACTTTTTTCTTCTGAGAGTAGCAACGTTGGCTTTATCATATTTCCTTTATTTAAAAAGATTGTATAAGCACTCGCTAAATGTAATGAACTTAATTCAATCTCTCCTTGCCCGTAACTTGTGTTCGCTAAGAGTACTTCATTATCAATGGATCCTGTTGACGAAATAGAAGAGGCTTTAATTGGGTACGTATAATTGAAATCTTCCCCAATTCCAAAATCCTTTAGTCCAGAAGTATATGCCTTGCTTCCCATTTTAACTGCTTGCATTGCAAAGTAAATATTATCGGATCGAACGAGTGCATCAGTAAGGTCAACTGGTTTTGAAGAGCTGGAAACACGGCGTACTTTATAATCACCCCATCCTTTTCCATTACTCCATGTTAAACCATTAATTTCTATTCCTTCATTTGGTTTAATCGAGCCGTTTTTCAAACCAATAGCACTTGTAATTGGTTTAAGACTTGATCCTGGAGCATATGTTGCTGCAAAGCGATTGACCATTGGTTTATTCGGATCATTTTGTAATTCATCCCATTTAGATTGGGTAATACCATAAACCATTTCATTCGGATCAAAAGATGGACTACTAACTAGTGCTAGTGTTTCTCCTGTTTTTGGGTCCATGACTGCAGCAGTACCGGCATCTCCATCATATTGATTGAAGGCTTTCTCCTGGATATTAATATCAATTGTCAGTTGGATGGTTTCTCCATTTTTAACAGGCTTATCAGCGAGTACTATTTCATCGTCTTCATCATTTTCATCTTGATTTTCCTTTTTTATATAAATCTTCGCGCCGGGTTCACCTTTTAATTGTTTTTCATAAAGCTTTTCAATCCCGCTCTTACCAATCACATCATTTTCTTTATACCCTTTGGACTTTTCTAAGTCTTCTGAAGTGACATTTCCAACATATCCAACAAGATGTGCTGCAGCCTTACCTGAAGGGTATACTCTGCCCTTTACTCCATTTCCAAGCACACCTGGAATAGACCATAATTGATTTAATAGGCTATCATCTGTTTTTGGTACTATTTTTAGAGGTATAAAATGGTCAGGCTCGACCCAACTAGCATTAAGTTTTTTATCAATCGATTCCACAGATATATTTAACAGCGAAGCGATTTTCTTTTTGTTGTTTGTCGCGTTGTCACCAAGCTTTTCAGGTACAATTCCAATTTCCCATACATCATCATTTAGTGCGAGTGGCATTCGATTGCGATCTAATATTTCACCACGAGTTGGCTCAATCGTATCTAGTCCTATTTGTCCGCCATCTTTTAAATCCGGGAAGATAAATCCAGGATCCCATTGTAGCGACCATTCTTTTTCATCATCATCACCTTGCTCGATAAAAGTTGCTTTATATGAAAAAGAGATAGGGCCCGCAATACTATCCATTTTAACTGTAAATGGTATTGTTGCTTCCCCTTCATTACGTATAGATTTTAATTCATCATCGTCTAATTTCTGAAAGGAAATTTTTAGATTAGAGATATTTAAATCATGATATATCTTTTTATAACGATCGATATACTCCTCTGTAGGATATTTCTTTTTTGCATCGGAAGTAAGCATTTGATACATATCATCAAACTTTTGATTTTCCCATAATTTCGTATAACTTTGAAAGCGATCGTTTAATGTTTCTTTGTCTTCAGAAGAACAGGCAGAAATAAAAAGTAGTAACAACATTAGTACAAAAATCGATAAACGTTTCATTATAATGGTTCCCCCCAAACATCCAGATGTTTCATTTCTTCATTTATTATAGCACGGAATCACAACGTAATAGAAAAAAAGTCACACTGTATATAAATGTATACAGGTGACCATATGGATTTCACGGATATCTTTATTTCGCATTCATATGATTTGTAATTTCAGTTGTGACGCGATTAAATTCAGTGTCTGGTACAATATAATACCAAATCCGATTAATAATTTGACCACTACCTTTTATTTCAAGTGTTTTAATATTGTTACGTGTATTGCGATATCCGGAAAATAAAGCTTGAATACGATCTTTATTTAAATCGGTTTCTACATTACCACCTACAATATTTAAAATTTCACCGAACTTCGTGATATTTGTAAAGTTTGCACCTTTATTCATTGCAGCAACAATAACGTTACGTTGACGTTCATTTCTTCCCATGTCACCCCGTGGGTCTTGTTTACGCATGCGAATATATTTTAATGCGTCTTTCCCATTTAAATGAATATTTCCTACAGCAAAATGTTTACCACCTTGTGAGAAATCTTGATCATTTTTAACATCCACGCCTCCAATTGCGTCAATTCCTTGCTGGAATCCTTCCATGTTAATTTCTGCATAAAAATGAACAGGAAGATTGAATGCTTCTTCAACCGTTTTTACTGATAATTCGGTTCCGCCAAATGCAAATGCATGGTTAATCTTGTCCATACCGCGACCTGGAATGTTGACATACGTATCACGAGGGATACTTAACATGACCATAGAATTTGCACTAGGATTGAGAGAAAGTAGCAAGATCGTATCTGAACGGCCTTTATCTCCTTTTCGCTGGTCAACACCAAGTAAAAGAATATTAACAGATTTATTGTCACGGAAAATTGCTTCTAATTCTCTTTGGCGTTCTGGATCTTCATCCCGGGCTAATGGATTATGCATTGTTTCTAACGTATCGTTAATTTTATCCCACATATAGTAAACGACGCCACCGCCAATGAGAAATAATGCGAGCAATGTGATACCAACCCATTTTAGCCAACTACGTTTTTTGCGTTTCTTTAGTTCTTTTCTTGTCTGCACGATGTATGCTCCTCTGTTGAAAATATTCCCGATAGAATAGAAATGGAATATTTTATATCATAGTTAAAATAACGGAATAATTATACTGGATTTCATTACTTTAGTCTATGATATTTTTACAACCCTACTCATTATTTTTTTTCAACTGGCAGGGCGGTAATGATGTAGCGGTCTGGTGCGCTTCCAATGTAGGAAAAAGGATAACATGTTGTAACCGTTAAAACTTCATCTGGAGCCGTTGGTACAATTACTGTTCGGTCATCAGCACTAACAACTTTTGTGTCAACTATTTCATAAGAAAAGTCCCCATATGCTAACTGGACTGTTAGTATATCACCTAACTCTAATTCTCCCATGCGTCTGAACACTGTATCACGATGACCTGAAAGTACAATTTGATCATTTTGTAAGGGATAAGCCGTTCCGCGATAATGTCCTACACCGTGATCTAATTCGTCTTCATCTGTACCCTCAACAATGGGCAAATCTGACTCCAACTTTGGGATATGTAAAATACCAACTGTTTCTCCAGTTTCTGGATTAAACTTATTTGGAAAACTTAATTCCTTCTGATCGAGATTTTTGGATGGCTGATTACTGATGATTTCTTTTGCTTCCGTTAAACTAGCCTTTTCATTTATTTTAGTCATCACAAGTTGATAGCCACCAAAACCTAAGAAGATGAGACCTGCTAAGACGAAAAGATACGATAATTTTTTCATTTTAGTACCATGCTCCTTGTCGTATATGTTGTTTATAGTATAATAGAAAATTTTGAAAATGAAAAGGGATGTAAATGTATATGAGTCAAAAGAATCACATTGTTCACTATTGAGTACAAAGGATAAACATTATATTTAAAATAGAGAAAAGCGCCGTTATATTGAGATATAAAGAGATAAACGTTCTTAATATCGCATAAATGAGAGTATTTGGAGGTTTGCAAGATAGGATTTATAGCCTATAATCAAATTAAGATGTTCTTAATAATGAACAAATTGTTCCTAGGAAAGAACCCCTGTATGGAAAGGAGGCTAACCAAAAGGGGAATCATCATGCTTGTACATAAATGATGAAACTGAAAACGATTTAATTTAAAAAGGGAGGAAACAGTAAAATGTCAATGAAGAAAAAATTAGGAATGGGTATTGCAACAGCTGTTTTATCTGTAGGATTAATCGGTGGAGGAACATTTGCTTATTTTAGTGATACGGCAGTACAAACAAACCACTTTGCTTCAGGCACAATTGATTTATCTGTAAATCCAGAGGTTTCGGTTGATGTGAATAATTTAAAACCAGGCGATTGGATGCCGAGAAGTTTTAAATTGAAAAACGATGGTTCTCTAGATATGAAGTATGTGTCACTAAAAACAGAGTATAGTGTCACTAAAAATAATGGTGAACCTGTAAGTAATGCACTAGCAAATAAGTATGCGGACTCTATTGTAGTGCAATTCCTGAAAAATACGACTGGAGATAAGGACTACGAAGTTTTTGCGGAACTTTCTCTACTTGAGTTAAGGGATATAACTCCGGAAGATTTAGCAACTAAGATTAATAAAGATATAAAGTATATTGTATTACCGATTATAGGGAAAATTCCAGTTGGTTGGGAGTATAACAATTATCAAGGAATAAGTGCAGGAAAAACAGCAGATTTTGATGTAAAGTTTGTATTCGAAGAAACAGGTAAAAACCAAAATGATTTGCAAGACTTGAAGCTAGATCTTACTTGGACATTTGAAGGATTCCAAGAAGATGGTGAAAGAAGATAAGACCGTGTAGTTAATGACAAGGAAAGGTGATTTATTCACCTTTCCGCCATTTTGTTTTTTGTTTCAAGTATATAAGTATGAAGGAACATATATTTATATATTGGTGATAAAAAATAAAAGGCTATGTTCAGGAGGAAAGAACGATGAGAAGCACACGATTAGCAAGATATCGTAAAAGGAATCAAAAGCTTATGATATTATCAAAAGTTTTTACCATCTGTTATGCACTCATCTTTTCAGTTTCTTTACTAACATCAGATACAGAGGCTTACTTTAGTCAGAATAATAGCGTGGATGCGACAATTTCCACTGCGGAAGATTGGTGGGATCAGAGTAATCTTATGTTTATTGGGAAGGATTCAGAAGTGATTCATATATGCCCACCAACGGAAATTGCTGTAGAAATAAAAAATACAGGACAATCCATGACGAAAGAAACAACTTATGAAGTGCTATATTCTGGTCAACACGAAGCGCCAGATAAAAGTGGAAAAGAAATTACGACAGGTTCGGTTCCTTTACTTAACCAAGATGAGTCTACAATACTAACCTTTCAGGCAGAACAAGAGGGATGGTACATATTCAAAGCATATCAGCGGGAAGGTTACCAAGATAATTATGAGGAAAGGGAAATAATCTGGAGTAAACGGATTAGCGTTCATTGTGAAGAAGAAAAGTCAACTGAAGATGAAATAGCTACAGAAAGTGTAAAGCAAAAGGAGGAGACAGAGGATAAAGAATCTGATAAGGATTCGAACGAGGAATTATCTACTAAAACGACTGAACCAAATCATGATGCTAAGAGAGATGATGAAGTGGAAACAGAAGAGGAGCTAGAAAAGGAAGAAACGCACGTTGATGGAAAAAAGCATAAACAAGAGGAGCATAATCGTGCTGAACATGATAATTCTGAAGTAGCTGAAACTGAAATGGATGGTGAGGATAATTGAAGTTAGATACAATAAAAAAATGGATGAGTTCCCTTATTACAATTTTATTAGTTGTTGCGTTGAGTTTTACTATTCTTGTAGTAGTTGCATCGAAAGCTTCTGGTGGGGAACCCGAAGTGCTCGGCTATCAACTAAAAACTGTCTTGTCGGGGTCAATGGAACCTACATTTAAAACAGGTTCGATTATAGCAGTCAAACCAGTAACGGACAAAAATAACTTAAAGGCAAATGATATTATCACTTATATTGAAGAAGACGGTAAAACTGTGACACACCGTATTATTGAAGTGAACAAAAGTGGAAAAAACGTCATGTATCAGACCCAAGGTGATAATAACAATGCTCCTGACACGCGGCCTGTTTTGGCTGAAAATGTTTTGGCGAAATATAATGGATTTACAATACCTTACATCGGCTACATCGTTGATATGGCACAATCACAAAATGGTGCATTCTTACTGCTAATACCAGGAATCATTTTGCTATGCTATTCAATATTTACAATATGGCAAGCATTAAGGGAAATTGATATGTCCGAAAAAAATAACAAAGAGGAACACACACAATCTGCTTAATTATTTAAAGGGAGAGCTACATATTGAGAGATGTTCGTCGATTCATCCTATTGTTGCTTATCTTATATATTTCGTTAACTCAGGCATCACACATTTATGCAAAAGGCGAGGGCATAGATCAGAAAAATGTACAAATACAAGTTACACCACATGATGTATTTGCAATTGATAATATGAAGCCTGGTGATTGGGCTCCGAGAACAATTGAAGTTCAAAACATAGGATCAGAAGACTTTTCGTATAACATGTCGGTTCGAAATGATGGAGCTGAAAAGTTATTTAATGAATTGCTTTTAGAAGTGCTGGTAGAAAGCCAATTACTATATAAAGGAAAACTAAAAGATTTTAAACAACTTTCAGAAAGGGCACTAACTAGATCCACAAGCGAAAGTATGTCTGTAACAATACGGTTTCCAGAACATTTGGGTAATGATTTCCAGGGGCAAGAAGCGAAGTTCGCCTTCCTTTATGAAGCAAGAGGAACTTATAGCAAGGATCAAAAAGAAGTTAATGGGATAATTGATAGTGGTAACCATTCACAACAAAGCGGAAAACCAGTTCCTCATACCGCAAAAAATTTTGGACAGTTTATCTTGATTGGCTTCTGCGCGATTGTCATTGGCGTAGGGATGAATGTGAGAAGATTTAGGAGAAATAAAGTACCTAAAATGAATCAGTAGTAATGCTTGGTACGCATTTTACAAAACTAGTTATATTTTGACAAAACAAGACACCCAAATAACCTTCAATATATAGTATAGTAGGTATAAAGAAATAAAAATGTCCTAGTATTTATGTCATAAAGACACTATAGCTGCAAATATAAATAATTCAACATAGATAAATTTATTTTATAAGTAGTGATAGGGGGACGACATTTGGGGAAAACGATTGTAAAAGAGCGTTTGTTAGACGAAGAGTGGGTTAAGTTAATTAAGCTGGCAAAGTTTAGTGGCTTAACGAAAGATGAAATTAGGTTTATTCTTCAAAAGTTAAAAAATACATAACATCAATTTCTCCTTTTCCATTGGAATAGGAATAAATCCTTATAGATGTCTATAAGGATTTTTTTCACAAACAAATACTAGGTGTAAATACCCATTAGTCCGAAGGGGCCAGAAGAAAAATGTCGAAACAACACTAAAGCTAGGTATTAATATTCATTTTTGTGTAAAGCTCGATGTTAGCAAAGACGAGAAAAATAAAGTAAACAAGCATAAAGCAGAGAGTATGAAGTATAACATTCGAAATACCGTGATTTGAATGTTTTGAATATTGTTTTATAATATTGTTACAGCAAGACTGTGTAAAACGTCCTAGATCAAATTTCACCTTATAATCAAGAAGATGGGATAAAAAAGAAATAGATAAATAGTGAATGTTGTAAATAGGGGGGACGGTTTTGGAGCAAACGATTACAAAAAAAGGTCTATTGGATGAGGAATGGGTGCTATTAATAAAAAAGGCGAAGTTTTGTGGGTTTACAAAGGAGGAAATTAGACTTATTTTAAGTGAACTGAAACAAAATGAAAGTTGAGGCTGGGGTATAACAAAAGGTTGGATCCTTCAACTACGATTATTAGTAAAATCGTTAAATTATTTACTAATAATCGTAGTTATGATGAGGGGGATCAGATCCTTACGACCTAGTCTCTCTTTTTATATTTTCATTTAGGTCTAAAGAACTAATAAAACTAAAGTACCAAGTGAGAAATGTCGAAACGAAGCATTTTCTAGGTATTATTATCCATTTTAGTTAAAAGGTAGAATCTACGAAAAACAGAGAAAAACATTGTAAACATGCGATTTAAAGAGTAAATGAAATATTATGTGGCAGTTTCAAGCTTTTGAATCTTTAGAATATTACCTTATAATCTATCTACATTCCTTTACACTTACTAGGATACATAACATAACAAGGGAGAATGAAATAGTTGGTAGAAAGGATAGGTGATAGTGAAGAGGAAATTCATTTTTAGTCTATTAGCATTCATCTGTATTTTTTTATGTACATCGATGTGGGTGGCCGCAAATCGTGGTTATTTCTTGCTAATAGGTCCAAAAGAGGAAGCAATCCAACAGGAAATTTTAACAGCAAAAGATGCGAGCAATCAATATTTGGAAAACGAATTACAGAAGTTTCTCGATGAAAAAGATTTGACATTACAAAATGCTGATGTAAACGCACTTATGCTTCAATTCATACTGGAATCAAAATTACAGATTGAGGAATATAGCACACGATACGAACAAGACATATCTGCTAACTTTGAACAATTACTAGCAGATGACTTTGAAGAATTTTTTCAGAGGAAGACCAAAACAATCGAAGTGGATATGACAGATGAGATAACGGTTTTTTTAAGTGAATTATTAGAAAGTAGCGATGAGCAATGAATAAGCCAATAAAGGAAAAGGGGAATGGAATCATGAACTTATTAAAATCAGTTAAGGGAAAAGTGATTGTTGGTGTAGCGGCTGTTGGAATTTTTACAAGTGCAGGCTTTGCTTTAGCTAATTCAGATGCGGGACAAGCATTAAAAAATTGGTATGATCGCGTCTTTAACGAAGCGGTTGCGGAATCTGTTGCTGGGGCACAAGCGTATGGTGAGGGATTAATTCCGGAGTTAGAGGAGGAATATGGTGATAGAAAAGCCGTTGCTGATAGGCAAATCGATCGCGATGCAGATAAAAAAGTAACGGATAGTGTACATGCAATAGGTGAGGCGAAAGAGGCGCATATTGCTTCATTAGATGATGCAAAAGCTGAAATACTCGTAAATATGGAACGAGACTTTTATCATGCCTTTCAAGAAGGTTGGTTTGAAATTCAAGCATATGGAGAACAGGCAAAGCAATATGTTAATCAGGATTTAGCAGCACACTTCTCTGGGAAAGAGGACGCAGTTTTAGCAAAAATGACGGAAGAAATTAATGCAGCACAGGACCAGGCTGTTTCGGAATTAGAAGTAGCAATCGATAATGCGAAACAGGAAGTGGAAGAACAGCTAAATGTTGGTTCAGAAGCATTGGAGAGAAACTTTAAAACACAAATCGATCATCAAGTAGATGAGCTACGTAGAACGGTAACAGCGATTATTGAGAATTTGCAGAACGAGATTAAAGTTACAGTTGCTGCTAAAGCTGAAGAATTACAACAAGACGCATTTCGAGCAATGGATGACGTTGTTTCAGGTTTAAATTAAAAAGTAATGCGGGGTCCTCTACATGGGGACCCTACCTTTCATTGCTGAGGAGTGGGTTGAAATGAATAGTCGATTAGAACAATCATTACAAAAACGTCATAAAAAGAGAATACGTTTGTTAATTGGCTGTGTGGTAGCTTTTGGTATTATGTTGACCAGTCTCACTGTGGCACATGCACAATTAGATATTCAAGCCATCATTAGCAATTGGTTTGACAATAAGAAGATAGCGTCGATGAATGCGGTTGAAAATGCAATTGCGGATGAGCAGGCAAAACAAGTCGAAAGATTAAAGGATGAACTTCAACTTACAATTTCAAAAACAGAAGAAGCAATGAATCATTTCGTGGAACAGGAAAAGCAAGAACGAATGAAAGCAATACAAGATTATGCAGATCAATTAATTGCCAAACTTTATGATGAGAAGGACGAACAAATAGTGAAAGACAAAGAATATATGATGCAAGCGTTTCAACGTATTATGGAAGAAGCAATAGAAGAGATGGAGTTGATCAGTATTCCACCCAACTCTATAAATGGACAAGAGCCGAAAGAAGAAGTGGACAAATCTGAGGAGTCAGAGTTAGAAGACTTAAAATAAAGAACAGTTATAAGAAAATTGTTCTTTATAGAATTTCTCCCTTCAAATATGATATACTTTATCGTGAAAGAAGGTGAGGAACTTGATAGGAGAAAAAATAAAGAAAATACGTCAAGAGAAAAAAATGTCTATTTCTGAATTGGCAGAAAAGGCGAATGTTGCAAAATCATATTTGAGTTCCATTGAACGTAACCTTCAAACAAATCCTTCAATACAATTCATCGAAAAGATTAGTGCCGTGCTTGGAATCTCTGTTCATGATTTGTTAAATACGAGTGAGATGGAACAGCAGACAGAACAACTTGATGAAGAGTGGTTACAAATCGTCCAAGAAGCAATGCAGTCTGGTGTTTCTAAACAGCAGTTCAAAGAGTATTTGGAATTTAATAAATGGCGACAACAAAACAAATAATACATTGTAATCATCATAATTGAAATCTTACTGAGGAGCCGCAGTGTTTGCCACTGTGGTTTTTCTTATGGTATAAACGTCTTGAAAAGAATATACTGAAAAGGGCATCTTTACATAGTTGAATGGATGAAACTGGGACAAAATCAAAGTGTCAGAACTCTACTATTGCATTCAGTATGAAACAATCAGTTTTTTACTAGTTATATTGGTTGAACGAGGGGTTATCCGCTCATGTCTCGGCCCCATTGTTGACGGACATAGCCTTTCATTATTTTAAAAAAGTAGGTTGAGTGTATGCGTTTAGATAAAAAGTATTTTGTTTGGTTATTACCTATTTTGTGGATGGGGGTTATTTTCCTTTTTTCATCACAACCATACGATAGACAAGATATTAAACCAGTGATGAATAAAATCATTGATTTATCATTCATGGAACGTTATGTTTCATGGATTTCTTTTACATATGCAAATTCCGAGGTAAGTGTACAAGCGATTGGAATTGACAGGTTTATAGAGTTCTTTATACGAAAAGGTGCCCATTTTACAGTGTTTTTTATTTTAATGATTTTATTTTATATCGCTTTATCACGGACAAACCGGTTGAAATTAAAGGCAAATTTAATTGTTTCGCTTTTACTATCTATTGCATATGCTGTAATGGATGAGTTTCATCAAGGGTTTACGCCTAATCGCACTCCTTATATTGGGGATGTCGTGATTGACGGAAGCGGAGCATGTGTTGCAGGAATTTTAATATATATTATCTTAAAGCGCAAACGCAAAGTACATGATTACTAATTAAGAAGACTCTGAAATAAAACTGTTTTTTTATACGAATTGTGGTATGATTTGAATAGCTTGTGAAAAAAATAGCGAACAACAGTGAGAATTGTTGTAAAGAGGTGAAAAGTGAATGAAGGAACGTGAAAATTTAAAAAAGCTATTAAAAAAAGTCATTCACGAAACAGAAAACAATAAATTTCATTCAGCCGAAGAGTTAGTCCAAACATTGATTCGAGAAATAACAAGCCAGGGTGAAAGTCTACCGAATGTAGCTGGTTTTGATAAATAATAATACGAAATAATTTACATACAAAGCTACGGTTGTTTATATACTATAAACCGTGGTTTTTTGTGTTAGAATAGAACTATATTTAAATTATTGCAATGAGGACAAGGCGATTTATTTTAGTTTTAGTAAACAGAGGATGTTCAATGAGCAGTCTTCTATCGCACACAGTTTAAATGATGAAATGGCCTCGCCTCGCCCTTTTTGTGAAATAGAAAGGATCATTAAAAATGAAACAATTATCTTCTATATTTATTCGGAATATCACAATCCATACAGAAACAGAAGTATTACAAGGAGGAAGCTTACTTTTACAAGATGGAAAAATAACAGGTATTTATGCAGAAGGTGAGCAACCAGAAAGTTATCCAGCTCCTCTCAAAATAATCGAAGGAAATGGTTTGTTAGCAATTCCGGGATTTATTGATGGTCACATACATGGAGCAAATGGTGCGGACGTGATGGATGCTACTGAGGAAGCACTTGATAAGATGGCTGAGGTGTTACCAAAAGAAGGAACAACAAGTTTTCTAGCAACTACTGTTACACAGTCTCCCGAAAATATTGAGCGTGCGCTACAAAATGTCGCCGAATATCCCAATAAGCCTGGACAAGCTGAAATTATCGGTGTACATCTTGAAGGACCGTTCATAGAAAAAGATCGAAAAGGGGCGCAACCTCTAAAATATATTATAGAACCGAATGTGAAACAATTTGAGCATTGGCAAAAAATATCCGGGAACAAAATTAAGACGATTACGATGGCGCCAGAGCATGATCCGAATGGGGAATTTATTAAACATTTATCAGCAAATGGTGTTAATGTGTCAGCAGGGCATACAAGTGCAACATTTGCTGAAATGAAACAAGCTGTTCAATATGGTGTTCGTCAAGTGACACATATATGTAATGCGATGACGGGAATTCATCATCGTGATATTGGTGTTGTCGGTGCAGCCTTTGAATTGGAAGAATTACGTGCTGAGTTAATTGCAGACGGCATACATGTATCACCTGAGATGATGCAAATCATTTATCGAAACATGGGGAGCGAGCGCCTCATCCTCATAACAGATGCCATGCGTGCAAAATGTTTACAACCGGGTAACTACGAACTTGCTGGTCAGCCGGTGATTGTATCCGAAGACCGCGCAGTATTAGAAAGTGGCACATTAGCTGGAAGTATATTAAAATTACATCATGGTGCTCAGAACATGCTACAACTATCAGATGTCACTGTGGAAAATGTTATCCAAATGACCGCATCAAATCCAGCAAAACAATTAGGCGTTTTTGATAAAAAGGGTAGTATCGCAGTAGGTAAAGACGCTGATGTATTGTTAGTAAATGAACAATTAGATATAGAAAAGACAATTTGTAGAGGTGTAATAGCCTATACAAGAGAGGGGAATAATTAAATGCAAATTATAAAAGTAAAAGATTATGAAGAAATGAGTAAAAAGGCAAGTGACATTTTATCTGACAAATTAAAAGGCAAACCAGAACTTGTTTTAGGTTTAGCGACTGGATCTACACCAGAAGGATTATATAAATTGCTTATCGAGCAGTATAAAAATAATGAAATTTCTTTCAAACAAGCAAAAACATTTAATTTAGATGAATATGTTGGGCTTGATCGTCAAGATTCAAATAGCTACTATTACTACATGAACAACCAATTATTTAAACATATAGATATTCCACTTGAGCAAACAAACATTCCAAATGGTATCGCGACAGATAGTGATAAAGAATGTTCGGATTATGAAAAGTTAATCAAGGAACAAGGTGGAATCGACATCCAATTATTAGGTATGGGATTAAATGGACATATTGGGTTTAATGAACCTGGTACACCATTTACAAGTAGGACACATGTTGTAACACTAGATGAATCAACACGTCAAGCGAATGCGAGATTTTTTGATTCCTTAGATGATGTACCGACTAATGCCATTACAATGGGGATTGAAACAATTATGGATAGTAAAGAGATTGTAATGCTCGTGTCTGGAGAAGCAAAAGCGTCTACATTACAGCAAGTGATTCAAGGTGAAGTGACAAAAGATGTACCTGCAACAATTTTACAACGTCATCCGAACGTTACCATTATTGCAGATGAAGCAGCGCTTTCTAAAGTACGTTAATTTATTGCAGGTTAACGAAGGACTCAACTAATAGAAGTTTTACTTCATATGATAAATAAAAGTACGGGATGACCATATTAATTGATCATCCCGTACTTTTGATTAAGGCTCTTTTGTAGATAAAACATCGATTTCAATATACTTTTGATCGATCATTTTTACATTTGCTTGATCACTTGTTAGGTTTGTTATCCACTCTGTAAAAGAAGACTCAGAGCCTATTTGGACATAGACGATAAACTCAACATTTTCCATATAATGAATTGTTTCAAGAATATGGTCAGAATTCCTTAATTCATTTTCTAGTTTTCCTAAAAGTGGATATGTAACAGTTATAGAGAAGCCTTGCATTAGTTGGCGTTTTACGATGCCTGTTGTTTCAATTGCTTTTGATGTTGCACTACCGTATGCACGAATAAGCCCACCAGCACCTAGTTTTATACCACCGAAGTATCTTGTAATAACAACAGCCGTATCCTTTAAATGTTGTTTTTTTAATACTTCTAAAATAGGTACTCCAGCTGTTCCACTAGGCTCACCATCATCATTTGCTTTTTGGATTTGGTCATGCTCACCAATGATGTATGCAGAACAATTGTGAGTTGCATCATGATGCTTTTTTTTAATTTCTTGAATAAAGAGTTGAGCTTCATCCTCAGTCTCTACACGCTTGACATATCCAATAAAGCGTGACTTCTGTATCGTTAATTCATCTGAACCACTATGTTTAACGGTAAAATAAGTTGCTAGCATGCCAAGCCTCCTTCAATTTGGTATTAGCTCGAATCATAGTAAATGAAAATAGCTTTAATTTTTTATATATCTCTCTATTATGTTAATATGAATAAAATACTATTTTCAAGTTTAATAAGAAAAGTCACCTTATGTCCTAAAAAAATGGTATAGTAAATATAATAAAGTGTAGAATGTGCGTGTTTTTCAGGTGAATGGGACTATGGGCCCTATTAAAATTTCAGCTTTCTACGTATGATTATATCATAGGTTGGTGTATGTGTATGGAAGTACAAGTGACGAATAAAAGTTTAGATAAAGTTATCGATGAAATGGTTGATGTCGTCGAAAAAAGTAAAGACGAAATATTTTTTATTAGTGAAGAGGCAAGAAAAGAATTAGAAGGACTGGAGCAGGAACTAGTTGAAACAAAAGAGAAGGTTCTTTTATATATTGAAAAAAATGACCACTTACAACTAAAAGTGAAAAGTTCCCGAAAACGACTAGCGGAAGTGAGTATGTATTTTGACCGATATTCGGAAAAACAGATACATGATGTGTATGAAACAACGCATGCGCTCCAAACAGAATTAGCAATTGTGCAGCGAGAAGAAAAAATAATGCGGCAAAAACGTGATGAACTTGAAAGAAGAATTGCCTCGCTTAAACAGACTATTTACAGAGCGGAAGGCTTAGCTGGAAAAGTTTCAGTCGTATTAAATTATTTGAATGAAGACTTCCAACATGTGAATGAAGTCTTGGAAGAAGCAAAGGAAAAACAAGAGTTTGGGCTTAAAATCATCGAGGCACAAGAAGAAGAACGCCGGAAAATATCACGTGAAATTCACGATGGTCCTGCACAAATGTTAGCAAATATTTTGCTACGTTCGGAACTTGTTGATCGCACATTTCGTAGTGGTAATGTAGATGGTGCATTAGCCGAAATAAAGAGTGTGCGCAAAATGATACGCTCGTCACTTTACGAAGTAAGAAGAATTATTTATGATCTTCGCCCTATGGCTTTAGATGATCTAGGTCTTATACCAACATTAAAAAAATATTTATCTACAATTTCAGAATACAGTAATGTAGATATTGAGTTTTTATACTTTGGTGATGAACAGCGAATAAACTCTAAATATGAAGTTGCCTTTTTTCGATTAGTACAAGAAGCGGTACAAAATGCATTAAAACATGCAGAAGCATCATTGATCTTAGTTAAAATAGAGATGAATGTAAGAAATTTGATTGCGGTTATCCGTGATGATGGAAAAGGGTTTGATCCCAAAGTTAAACGTGATAAGTCATTCGGACTGATTGGCATGAAAGAACGAGTTGAAATGTTTGAAGGAAAGTTGACGATTGATTCGGAAATTGGAAAAGGCACAAAAGTGTTAATCCAAGTACCGTACAATTAAATTTATATGAAGGACTTTATATTGAGGGAAGAGTGAAACGGGTTACGTAGGGAGGAGAAGTGTGAAATGGAAATAGAGAAACAGGTTAAAATAGTGTTGATTGATGATCACAAATTATTTCGTGAAGGTGTAAAACGGATTTTAGAATTTGAATCCGCTTTTAAAGTAATTGCGGAAGGTGACGATGGATCAGAGGCACCAAAATTAGTAAGAGAGAATCAACCAGATGTTGTGTTAATGGATATTAATATGCCAAATATAAACGGTATCGAAGCAACAGCAGATCTCGTTCGTTTATTCCCAAAAACAAGGATTATTATTTTATCTATCCATGATGATGAAAGTTATGTTACACATGCTTTGAAAACTGGTGCACAAGGTTATCTTCTGAAAGAAATGGATGCAAACTCTCTCATTGAGGCTATTAAAGTCGTGAGTGAAGGCGGTTCGTACTTACATCCAAAGGTTACACATAACTTAGTTAGGGAATATCGTCGTCTTTCAAAAGAAACAGGACAAGGTTCAGACTTAGTGAATATAAAATTTCAAAAACCACTGCATATTTTAACGAAAAGAGAATGCCAAGTTTTGCAATTAATTGCTGAAGGTAAAAGTAATCGAGCAGTGGCGGAATCGTTATATATTAGTGAAAAAACAGTAAAAAACCATGTGAGTAATATTTTACAAAAAATGAATGTAAATGATCGTACGCAAGCTGTTGTTACTGCGATACGAAAAGGTTGGGTTGAAGTAATCTAATATTACTTATGTGATATAACCTCTGTGAAAGATATTTTTGCAGAGGTTATATTTCATCATGGCAAGATTTCCCCCTCTGTTAAACAATGCTTTTTTTATCGTATTCATGTAGAATAGAATCAAACAAACTTATGTTAAAAATGGAAAATTGACTTTTGATTTTTTTGAGAGGAAGGTATGAAATGAAAGTTGCTGTAATGACAGACAGCACGGCGTACATTCCGGCGGATATTCGTGAACAGCTAGGTATACATATGGTACCGCTTAGTGTCGTGTTTGAAGATGAAACGTATAGAGAAGAAATAGATATTACAACAGAAACATTTTATGAGAAGTTACAAAAGGCAAAAGAGTTACCGACAACATCACAACCGTCAATCGGTTACTTTACAGAGAAGTTAGAAGAACTTAAAAAGGATTACGATGCTGTTATTTCCATTCATCTTTCAAGTGGAATTAGTGGTACATATTTAGCAGCGGCTAGTGCTGGAGAAATGGTGGAAGGAATTAAAATATATCCATATGACTCGGAAATAAGTTGTATGGCACAAGGCTTTTACGTGTTGGAAGCGGCCAAACTGGCGAAAGAACAAAAAAGCCCTGAAGAAATTATTGCCAGATTAAATGAAATGAAAAAGTCGTTACAAGCATATTTCATGGTTGATGATTTAACAAACTTACAACGTGGTGGGCGATTAAGCAGTGCCCAAGCATTAATTGGCGGATTACTGCAAGTAAAGCCGATTTTATATTTTGCCGACAAAGTGATTGTACCGTTTGAAAAAATCCGTACACGAAAAAAAGCAATAAACCGTATCATGGGCATGTTAGAAGAAGATGCAAATAAAGGTAAAAACTTAAATGTCGTATTTATTCACGGAAATGATGAACAATCAGCACTTGATTTACAAAAGGAATTTACAGGAAAATATCCTTCTATAGAAACATCTATTAGTTATTTCGGTCCTGTAATTGGTACACACCTTGGACAAGGTGCTATTGGTGTAAGCTGGTATGAAAAGTAGGAATTATTGTTAAATAAGATGTGTGCAGATAGGAAGTCATGTACTTTCCTATCTGCTAAATCATGCAAGCGAAATTTTATGCACTACGATAGGGGGAAATATGTGAAACGATGAATGAAATGCATGTAACGGATAACATGACCGAAACATTGTGCTATATGTACAGCGGAAAATTATTACTTCGGCATGAAATCTATTTAGATGACGCTACTTTTCAAAAACTCCTCATAAATGGTTCCTTTCAGATTATCCAACCGTTCAAACAACAACTTTTTATTCATACATGCCAAAGATGCGGTAATACAAATCAATCATATATCGGAAAAATAGATTGCGCATGTTGTAAGCAAGAACATATCTATTGTCGGAAATGTATTGAAATGGGAAGGATGATGTCTTGTGAACCCCTCTATTTATGGACGGGTATAACTCCGTCATGGCCACTACATGAAAACCCTTGTACTTGGACTGGAACATTAACCACTGTACAAGCGCAAGCAGCTAAACGCATCGTACGTGCTATTCATTTAGCAGAAAAGGAATTACTCGTATGGGCAGTATGTGGCGCTGGAAAAACTGAAATGTTATTTCCAGGGATTACAGAGGCTTTACAGCAAGGAAAAAGAATTTGCATTGCCACCCCTCGCGCAGATGTTGTTCGTGAATTAAAACCCCGTATGCAACAAGCATTTCAACATGTATTGGTACAAGCATTGTATGGAGGAAGTAAAGATAAAGACGGAGCTGCACAACTTATTATCGCAACAACACATCAGTTATTACGGTTTCAAGACGCCTTTGACTTGATGATCATTGACGAAATCGACGCGTTTCCATATCATACTGATCCATCCTTACCCTTTGCTACAAAAAGGGCTAGCAAAACTTCAAGTACGACTATTTATTTAACAGCTACCCCACGGAAACAACAACAATCTCTCATAAGAAGAAAGAAGCTACCACATATATTCGTGCCAGTTCGCTATCACGGTTATCCTTTACCAGTTCCGCAAATGAAGATGACATTTTCTCTTAGGAAAGCATTACAACATTATCAGCCTCCAGTTCAATTTATTTCATGGTTAAAATTACGAGATAACCCAAATAGACAATTACTTATCTTTGTGCCGACCACCGCGCTTGCCGAACAGCTTCAGGTGAATGTTAGCACAATGATGATAAAGGAGAAATTAATCCAATATAATAGGGAAGTCGACTTTGTCCATGCGAAAGATTCCCAGCGGGCTGAAAAGGTACAACATTTTAGAAATAAAAGTATAAAAGTGATGATTACAACGACGATTCTAGAAAGAGGGGTTACATTCCCATCGGTGGACGTCGCTATTTTAGATGCGGGTCATGAAGTATTTGATGAAGCTGCCCTTGTACAAATAGCAGGACGAGCTGGAAGAAGTGCAGACGACCCTACGGGAGAGGTCATGTTTTTCCATGATGGGAAAACAGAAGCGATGGTACAAGCAATCAGTGCGATTAAACAAATGAATAAGCGTGGTGGTATACAATGACCTGTTTATGGTGTTTTAATGAAAATACGCACACCATTTCTTGGACAACGATGTTTGTTGTCAGAACATCAGTTACGCTTTGTACAAATTGTGAGCAAATGCTTCAAAAGATTAGAGATGAACGCTGTAGGAAATGCTGTAAATGGACAACAAAGGCGGTCTGTGCAGATTGCAAATGGTGGGAGCAAATGGAAGATCCACTTACATATAATCATTCTGTTTTTACATACAATCATTTCATGCAAGCGGTGATTACAAAATGGAAATATCGTGGAGATTATATGTTAGGAGAAATGTTTCGACATGCTTTTTATAAGGAATTTCAGGATCAATTCAAATGTAGCCAACAGACGCCAGCTATTGTACCTATACCGTTAAGTGATGGAAGGTTAGCAGAAAGAAAGTTTAATCAAGCAGCACAACTTGCGCAATTCTTAACGAAAGATTATGAACAATTATTAATGCGAACAGATAGTGAAAAACAAGCAAAAAAGACACGACGTCAACGGATATTTACGAAAAATCCATTTAAACTTGTAAAACCTATTCACAAACCGGTCGTTCTTGTCGATGATATATATACAACAGGAACAACTTTACGACATGCCGCAAGTATATTAAAACAGCATGGTTGTCCTAGTGTGTACGGTTATACGTTAGTCCGTGGTTAATAAAATATGATAAAATGTAAAATAGTAAGGAGAATATTGCGATGGGTGAATTAGCTAACTGTTCACGTTGTGGAGCAGTATTTGTAAAACAAATCCGTGATATTTGTCACAATTGTTATCAAGAGGAAGAAAAAGCGTTTAAAATAGTATATGCATTCTTAACAAAACAAAAAAATCGTGAGGCGACGATACAAGATATTGTGGAAGCGACAGAAATTGAAGAGGAATTAATTATTAAGTTTATAAAAGAAGGACGTTTGAGACAGTCCCAATTCCCAAAATTATCTTATCCATGTGAAAGATGTGGTCGTCAAATTGTAACTGGAAAGTTATGCCAGACGTGTATGGGACAATTAAAAAAAGATTTAACACAACATGAACAAGTAGAAGCGTTGCATAAGAAACACGAAAATGAAGAAAAAGAATCAGAAAGCGTTTATTTCGCACTTGAACGATATAAAAAATAAAATTCATTAAACATAACGGATTTTATTCCGATATAATAAATAACATCATTATATGGACGTAACTTTGAAATGTAACAGAGGAGGAATATAGTGAAGATACAAGGTCCAAATCAAACAAATTTTAATCCGTATAAAAACATACAAAAAAAATTAACGCAACAAAGTGCAGGAATATCGAAAAATGATCAGTTGGAGATTTCCGATATGGCTAAAAAACTTCAAGATCAAGGCAATATACAAACGGAAAGAAAAGAGCGCATTGAAAAAATAAAACAAGCAATTGATGCAAATGAATATAAGGTAAATTATGAAAAAACTGCCCAGAAAATGGTTGATTTTTGGACGAAATCGTAATAAGCGTGTATCTATTGGGTATGGAAAAGTTCTGTGTTGAACGCATGAAAGGGAGAGATGAGTTTGACGATTCAATTAATAGTAGAAAATCTAGCACAACTTTGTGAATTGCATCAAAAGCTTTTAGCTATTTCTGTTGAAAAAACAGAAGTAATCAAAACAAATAAAGTTGATCACTTACAAGCTCTCGTCTTAAAAGAAAGAAAAGTCGTTCAAGACCTAGGGAAAGCGGAACAGGAACGTAAACAATTAGTTGAAACTTGGTTTTCAGACCAATCTCTTTCTGTGGAAGAAGCTACGGTAACGAATATGCTTCCATATATTAAAAGTGAAACAGAACAAGCAGAACTTGAACGGATAACGATTGCTTTAACTGAAATAATTGTAAAGCTAAAACAACAAGAAAATTTAAATGAACAACTTATCCATCAATCGATGCAATTTGTTCAAGTATCATTAGATTTAATTAATCCAACAGTAAAAAATGTAAACTACGGAAAAAAAGAAAACGCGCAGACAGCAAACAGAACATTATTTGATTCGAAAGCGTAAAGGAGTTTAATGATGAGTACTTTTCATGGTTTAGAAATGGCGAAACAAGCGCTATTTACCCAACAAACAGCGCTTTATACAACAGGACATAATATTGCCAATTCAAATACAAAAGGTTACACACGTCAACGTGTTAATTTTGAAACACAAGGTGCATACCCTTCACCTGGACTTAATCGTCCGCAAATGCCTGGTCAAATTGGTACGGGCGTTAAAGCAGGTACAATTGAACGGATTCGAGATAAATTTTTAGATCAACAGTATCGAACAGAGCATACGAAAGCAGGTTACTGGCAAACGACTTCTGAAGCATTAGGTCGTATGGAGAGCATTTTAAATGAGCCATCTGATAGTGGTTTAGCTAAAACATTTGATAAGTTTTGGGATTCTTTACAAGACCTTGCAAATAATCCTGATAATTCAGGTGCCCGTTCCGTTGTTGCACGTAGGGGACAAGCTGTAGCTGATACATTTAATTACTTAAGTAATTCGCTTACAGCAGCTAAAAAAGATCTAGCGAACCAAGAAGATGTGACTGTAGAGAAAGCAAATACTTTGATTGACCAAATACATGAAATAAATGAACAAATTAAACGTTTAGAGCCGCACGGATATTTGCCCAATGATTTATATGACCGTCGGAATGTATTAGTGGATGAATTAGCAGAAATTGTGCCGATTCAAGTAGATTATGAAAAAAGCTCAAATAGTTCACCAGATATTGCAGAAGGGCTTGTAAAAATAACCCTTGCTGACAGTGGTGAAAATGGGGGCACAGTTTTACTTGATGATAAAAATGGGGAAATGAACAAGTTTAAATCTTCTCATGCAGCCGATGGGGCCGAAGAAGGACTTGATCCGACTAAATTAAAAGATAAAAACGGTTCATTAAATGCCCTTGTACATGCGCAAGAAGAATATACGGACATGTTAGCAAACTTAGATAATATGGCCAAAACCTTCGTTGAAGAATTTAATAAAGTCCATAACGATGGCTATGATATCAATGGTGAGCAAGAAGGAGAAGGAAACTTTTTCACTGGAGATAGTGCAGCAACGATCAAGATTTCAGATGCAATTTTGAAAGATCCAGGGCAAATTCGCGCTAGTGCTGGAGCAACAGGTGAAGGAACAAAACTGGATGGAAAAAATGCGCTTGCATTAGCAAGTATATTTGAAAAGACAATTGAAAAAGATACTGATCCCGGTAGTGAAAATCCGTTACAAGGTACGTCTATTTTAGGTTTTTACCGCTCGCTTATCGGTGATCTCGGTGTACAGGCACAAGAAGCTAATCGTATGACAGATAATACGAATGCGTTACGCGCACAAATTGATAGCCAACGGGAGTCTGTAAGCTCGGTTTCCCTTGATGAGGAAATATCGAACCTCGTTAAATTTCAACATGCTTATAACGCAGCAGCTAGAAGTATGAATGCAATTGATGAGATGTTAGATAAGATTATTAATGGAATGGGATTAGTCGGGAGGTAGGTGTTAAATTATGCGTGTTACACAAAATATGTTATCGAACCAGATGTTGCGTAATCTATCAAACAACTATAAAAATCTAGATAAATATATGGAACAAATTAATACGGGGAAAAAAATAACTCGTCCATCAGATGATCCAGTTGTTGCAATGCAAGGAATGACTTATCGTTCAGAAGTCGGGAGAATTGAACAATATCAGCGTAACGTAGGTGAAGTTCAAAACTGGATGGATAACGCGGACACAGCACTTGATAAAGCAACACAAGCTTTACAGCGTGTGCGTGAACTAGCAATTAAAGCAAATAACGGACCGAATGGTGAAGATGAACTAAATAGTATAAAAGAAGAAGTGGAACAATTAAAATCTCACCTCATAGACATTGCAAACACCAATGTGAATGGTAAATATATATTTAACGGTACAAATATAAATACGCCACCATATAGCGCTGACGGGACTTCGAATTTTAACAATGAAGATGTCACCATTGAGATAGGAAATGGTACGGCGATAGAGGTAAACGTAAAACCTGAAGATGCTTTTGAGGTTACAATACCAGGAGAAGATGGAACGGATTCAACAATAAATGTGATGGACGTACTAGATAACTTCATAGCAGCACTTGGAAATGAAGACAGCGACAAAACAATTGATGATAGTATTGCAGAACTCGATTTAAGTATTAACAAAGTAATCAATGCCCGTGCCGATTTAGGTGCTCGTATGAACCGTGTTGATTTAATCGAGGATCGTTTAAGCCAACAGGAAATTGTTGCGACTAAGATGATGTCTGATAATGAAGATGTTGATTATGAGGAAGTTATTACGAATCTCATCACACAGGAAAGCATATTACGTGCTTCATTAAGTGCAGGCTCTAGAATAATTCAACCTTCTTTGTTGGATTTCCTAAGATAAACTTTATCAGCCCTACCCTAATTTGTGGTAAGGGCTATCTTTTTATGGCAATGGAACTTGCTGTTAGATTTCCGCTTTAAAATTCAAGGGAATAGGAAGTGGGAAATCAATAGTTGATTCACGCAACAATCAATACAGTAGGGGAAGTAAGCCCCCCTGATTGAAGTTTCAGTTTATGTGATAAGGGAGATGACATACGATGAGACTTCCGCAAATTCGGATGGAATCACAATTTGCACAAATTCAGATTAACCAAACGAGTGGAACGCTGACGATGGAGCAACCACATGCTACCGTATCCATTCAGCAACCAAAAGCAGAAATTTCCATCGAAACGACCCCTTCTACTTTAACAATTGACCAAACAAAAGCATGGGAAGATATGAATTTGATGAATATTTTACGGCGTACAGAGAAAAATGCTCAAGAAGGTCACCAGGCTTTGTTAGAAGGAATTGGCAGACGTGCGGAGCAAGGTCAACAATTAATGGAAATAGAACATAATGGCAATCCTTTAAAGGAGCAAGCTATTGTAAATGGAAATAGGCCGGAAAAATCGCTAGGTATTACATTTATCCCTTCGAATTTTGCTGTGCAGATTCATTATGAACCTGCTAAAGTTTCAATAGAAGCGAGAGCGAAACAGCCTATTATTGATATAAAAGCAAATCAACCGATTATTCAATATGAACGTGGTGATGTATCAATTGGAATGAAACAATATGCACAATTGAACATTGATTTTGTGAACTTATTTGATATTGACGGATAATTGTTCTATATAACATCATCGTTTTCCTGCTTTAAAAGAAAGGATGGCATGGTTATGCAAATTAAAACAAAATACTTAGGTGAAGTAATAATTAAAGAAGAAGATATTATCTCCTTTCCGACAGGTATCCCCGGTTTTGTAGAAGAGACGAAATTTACAATATTAGATTTTCCTGGAAATGAGACATTTCAATTTTTACAATCGGTGCATACACCTGGACTTGTGTTTGTAATTACGGACCCATATCAATTTATGAAAGCATACACTTTTAAACTTGATCAGACATTTTTAGAACAGTTACACATTCGACATGAAGGGGACGTTGTTGTGCGTTCTATTGTAACGCTGAGAGAGCCGTTTTCCGAAAGCACTTTGAATTTAAAAGGACCACTCATTATAAACGCCCAAAAAAATATTGGAAAACAGTATATTATCAATGAAGATGACTTCCCAGTGAAAGCGCCGATTTCATCCTTCCTTATCTCTAAAGGAGGAGAAGCATAATGCTTGTACTTTCACGAAAACTAGGTGAGTCCATCCAAATTGGCAATGATATCGAAATTAAAATCTTAAGTGTAGAAGGCGATCAAGTAAAAATTGGTATCCAGGCTCCAAGGAATCTAGACGTTTACCGAAAAGAAATTTATTTAGATATTCAAGCTCAAAATAATGAAGCAGCTAATCTTTCCTTAGATGTCTTAAAAATATTAGGTGATCAAAAAAATAATCGTAAATAGACGATGAAACATGCGAACAGACTAAACAACTACGTCACATATTCCGATATAAATAGAAACAAGATGATAAGGGGTTGCATGCGATGCGCATAGAGCATTTAACAGGGACATCTTCTATGCAACAAAATGTCCAACAGCAAGATACAAACGTAAAATTAGAGAAAATAGTACTGCTTGATGGTAGTACAGCGATGAAAGAGAACGTAGAGGATACCATTCAGCAAACAGTTAATATTTCAACCGCTGTTGAAAAAATGAATGACTTTATCGAACCTTTACATACCGACTTGAAATTTTTATTACATGAAAAGCTAAATGAATACTATGTTGCAGTGGTCAATCCAATTACAGATGAAATTATTAAAGAAATTCCACCAAAGAAAATGTTGGATATGTATGCGGAAATGGCACAATTCATGGGAATTTTAATCGATAAAAAGATTTAACAGGGGAGAGGAAAGCAATGAGAATTGGTGGTTTAGCCACAGGTATGGATATAGATGAACTAGTGAATAAGCTGATGACAGCAGAACGTATTCCACTAACTAAAATGCAACAAGATCGCACCACTTTAACTTGGACACGTGATGCATTTCGCGATGTGAACTTAAAATTAACGGAATTAGATAATATGTTTTTAGATATGAAATTAAGTAAAACATATCACTCTAAAACTATTAGTTCATCAAATGAAAATGCGATTAGTGCAACTGCTACAGCAGGAGCATCAAATGGGACGTATAAGATTTCGGTTTCCGAGCTAGCGACATCGGAAATGACAATTGGCGGAAAGATTGCTATAGATCCAAATGAAAAATTGTCAGACAAAGGTGTAAAAGCTACACACTATACTTTTACAACATATGACAAAGACGGAAAACCTCAAGAACAAGGATTTGATATTCTTCCAGATGATACATTAAATACAGTTTTAAAACGTATTTCTGAGGTGGATAATAACGTCCGGATGTTCTATGATGAAAGTTCTAATCGTGTTGTGATGGAAACGACACGTACCGGGATTTATAATACTAACGGTGGTTCAGAGGTAGAGTTTGGAGGCAATGACTTTTTTAATGAGGTATTAAAATTAGGTACAGGTAATAGAGAGAAGCATGTTGCCGCAAAGAACGCAGTATTTACGTACAACGATAACCTTGAAATTACATCACAAAATAATAACTACACATTAAATGGAATCACATATAACTTTAAAAATACGACGACAGAGCCTGTTTTATTAACAGTTGACAATGATGTAGATGCCGCTTTTGATAATATTAAAAATTTCGTTGATAAATATAATGAAGTAATTGATAAGCTAAACGGTTCACAACGTGAAGAGAAATACCGTAATTATAAACCACTAACAGACGAGCAGAAAAAGGAAATGTCTGAAAAAGAAATTGAACTATGGGAAGAAAAGGCAAAAAGTGGTTTATTAAAAGGTGAATCAATTATTACGAATGGTATGTTCTCCTTGCGTCAAAGCTGGTATGCCAATGTAAATGCAGATGGGAAATATAAATCTATTACCGATATTGGCATTACGACAACAAAAAGTTATTTAGACGGTGGAAAACTTGAAATTGATGAAAAGAAATTAAAAGAAGCGTTACGTGAAGATCCAGAAAGTGTTCGAAAGCTCTTTTCCAATGATGAAAAAGGAGATAATCGCGGTATCGTGAATCGCGTACAAGATTCTTTATCGACTATCAAATCAAGTATTGAAGACCGTGCAGGTAATACGTATAAAACAGAAGAAAACTATACGTTAGGAAAACGACTAAAAGATTTAAATAAGCGTATTTCAGATTTTGAAAAGCGTCTTACTAATGTGGAGACACGTTATTGGAATCAATTTACAGCTATGGAGAAAGCAATACAAAGGATGAACGAGCAATCTAGTTACCTCACATCGCAATTTAGTTCGTAATACTATCGATTGCTTGTATTAGGGGAGGTTTACAAATGGCGATAAATAAAGCGTATCAAACCTATCAGAATAATGCAGTGAACACTGCCTCTGGCGGTGAATTAACATTGATGCTGTATAATGGATGTATTAAATTTATTAAGCAAGCAATGAACAATATTGAGAACAATCAAATTGAAGAAAAGAATAAACATATCCAAAAGGCCCAAAGTATTATTCAAGAATTGATGTTAACATTAAATCAAGAAGTTGAAATTTCACAACAAATGTTGCCACTTTACGAGTATATGAATTATCAACTTACAGAAGGAAATATAAAAAATGATGTCTCACATCTAGAAGAGGCACTTCATTTTGCAACAGAATTTAGAGATACGTGGAAACAAGTATTACAACAAACTCGTCAAAAAGAACATACACAAGGTGCACAAGTGTGATGGGCGATATTAAAAAGTTATATGATGTTACACTAAGGCTGAAAGAAGTCGTCGAACAATCTACTACGAGTAAAAATCGACAAGATCATATTGATGAAATCAATAAATTAGTAGATGAGCGAAGTGAATTGATTAAAAATATTACCCCGCCATATCGTGAGGATGAAACATTACTCGGTAAAGAAATAGTCGCATTAAATGTGCAAATTCAAGCGCAAATGGAACGATTATTTCAAGATTTGAAGTTAGAAATGAAACAAGTAAAGAAACAAAAGAAGTCAAATGAATCTTATATTAATCCGTACAAACATATCCAAACATTAGATGGTCTATATATGGATCGGAAGAAATAATCATAAAACATTAGCTAATTAGAAATATATCGTGTTTTAGCAGGATTTTTTTGTGGAAACATAGTATAATGTATATATAGAGATAGAAGTTTTAAGATTATAAAGGAGGACAAGGATATGAATTTTAACATTCGTGGTGAAAATATTGAGGTAACTGCAGCAATCCGGGACTATGTAGAAAAGAAGATTAGCAAACTGGAGAAATATTTTGATACACCACCGTCCTCAGATGTGCACGTGAACTTAAGTGTCTATAATGATGAACAAAGAATAGAAGTTACGATTCCAATGGTCGACTTATTGTTACGTGCAGAAGAACATCATACTGATTTATATGCAGCAACTGATTTAGTAATTGATAAGCTTGAAAGACAAATTAGAAAATACAAAACAAAAGTAAATCGCAAGTTTCGAAAAGAAGGTTCACCAAAACATGTTTTTGCGGAACTAGAGAAGGAACGCCAAGATCTACTTGCGCCAGAAGATGATTTTGAAATTGTTCGTACGAAACGCTTTGATTTAAAACCAATGGATTCTGAAGAAGCTATTTTGCAAATGGATATGCTAGGACATACTTTCTTCGTATATACAGATGCACATTCTGGAGATACAAATATCGTATATCGCAGAAAAGATGGACGTTACGGACTAATTGAAACGAACTAATAAAACGAAAAACTACGTAGAGAATGTTTGATTCTCTACGTAGTTTTTTTATGTATCAAACTAAAAAAAGAGATGAAACAGACGACGCAATCGAAATTTGTCGGACACTTAACCAAATTTGAAAAATGAACAACAGTTTTTTCTTAAAATCCCCCTTTTTACACAAAATCAACCCTAAAACAGGCATGAAAAGGATAGAAAGTTGTCGAACAAAATACTGAATTTTAAAAATGGCAATTAGGTAAAAGGAACTAGCATATGTTATACATATATGTAAGATAAACAAAAGGATGGTGCGGATGAAAAATAAAGAAAAACAAGAAATACGTGATATTTTGTTGAAATTAAAGCAACATGAAGAGGTTATATCGCAACTCGTAACGATGGTTGGTTGGACGAATCACTATTTAATTAAAATGAATGCTGGGCAAGAAGATAATGCAAGGTGAACTTCGATTTCTTTCCTCGAAAAGTATCCTCTTTACCTGTAAAGGTTGCCTCTATCTGCCCGCCTAAAAAGAGTAGTTATCTCCTAACTGCTCTTTTTCATATTTAATCCCCATTAAATATCTATTCCTATCACAATGATGTGATGGCTATATTCACGGTTGTCATTGCCTATAGGAAAGTGTTATTATTAAAGCTAGATTATTATTATGATGACATAATATATTGTATATATGTTTGAATGATAGAGGAGCGTTTTAAAATGGCAAACATATTGAAAAAGATTTTTGGTGATGGAAACCAACGTAAAATTAATAAAATACAAAAAACAGTTGATCAAATTGAAGCTTTAGAGCCGGAGTATGAAAAACTTAGTGATGATCAATTGAAACAAAAGACAGAAGAATTTAAGACACGTTATCAAAATGGAGAAACTTTGGATGACCTACTTGTAGAAGCTTATGCAGTTGTAAGAGAAGCTTCTAAACGTGTCTTGCATATGCGTCCTTTTACTGTGCAGCTAATAGGGGCTGTCGTTTTACATGAGGGTGATATTGCGGAAATGAAAACCGGGGAAGGTAAAACCCTTGCCTCCACAATGCCGGCTTATTTAAATGCCCTTTCAGGAGATGGTGTTCATATCATTACGGTAAACGAATATTTAGCGGACCGTGATGCTTCTGAAATGAGCGTACTCTTTGAATTCTTAGGTTTGACAGTAGGATTAAATGTGAATGGTAAATCAAAAGATGAAAAAAGAGAAGCATATCTTGCCGATATAACATACGGAACGAATAATGAGTTTGGTTTTGATTATTTGCGAGATAATATGGTGCTTTATAAAGAGCAAATGGTACAACGACCTTTAAACTTTGCAATCATCGATGAGGTGGACTCTGTTTTAATTGATGAGGCGAGAACACCACTTATTATTTCTGGATCTGCACAGAAATCAACTTCCCTTTATATGCAAGCAAATGGTTTCGTAAATACATTAACACGTGAAACGGATTATACGTATGATGAAAAAACAAAAGGAGTGCAGTTGACAGAAGAAGGAATTAACAAAGCTGAGCGCTATTTCAATATTGAAAATCTATTTGATTTAGACAATGTGTCCTTGATTCATCATATTAATCAGGCATTAAAGGCACATGTTGCGATGCACCTTGATACAGACTATGTTGTAGAAGAGGGAGAAGTTGTCATCGTTGACCAGTTCACTGGGCGATTGATGAAAGGCCGTCGGTATAGTGATGGTTTGCACCAGGCTATCGAAGCGAAAGAAGGCTTGCAAATTCAAAATGAAAGCATGACATTGGCCTCGATTACATTCCAAAACTATTTTAGAATGTACAAAAAACTTGCTGGGATGACTGGTACGGCTAAAACCGAAGAGGAAGAATTCCGTAATATTTATAATATGGAAGTCATCGCGATTCCAACGAATAAAGTTATTGCACGTGATGACCGCGCAGATATGATTTATAAATCGATGGAAGGTAAGTTCAAAGCTGTTGTAGAAGAAATTAAGGAACGTCACCAAGCAGGACAACCTGTCTTAGTTGGTACCGTAGCAGTAGAGACTTCTGAACTTATCTCAGACTTATTAAAAAGAGCCCGCGTGAAACATAATGTATTAAATGCGAAAAACCACTATCGTGAAGCAGAAATCATTGAACAGGCGGGGCAAAAGGGCTCCGTAACAATTGCCACAAACATGGCCGGTCGTGGGACAGATATTAAGCTTGGTGAAGGTGTAAAAGAATTAGGTGGTCTTGCGGTAATCGGAACGGAACGCCATGAATCACGAAGAATTGATAACCAGCTACGTGGACGTTCAGGACGTCAAGGTGACCCTGGTATGTCTCAATTTTATCTGTCAATGGAAGACGAACTCATGCGTCGATTTGGCTCTGATAACTTAAAATCAATGATGGAACGTTTAGGAATGGATGACAGCCAGCCAATTGAAAGTAAAATGGTTTCACGTGCAGTAGAATCTGCACAAAAAAGAGTTGAAGGTAATAACTTTGATGCGCGTAAAACCGTTCTTTCCTATGACGATGTTCTTCGTGAACAACGTGAAATCATATATAAACAACGTTTTGAGGTTATTGACTCAGAAGGTGACGAGCTAAGAGAAATTATTGAAAGTATGATCCAATCAACCATTGAACGAGTTGTCCAAACACATACACAAGACGATGACGAAGACAACTGGGATTTACAAGCTATTGTGGAATTTGCGCATGGGAACTTACTAAACCAAGAAGATGTCGCATTAGCGGATATTAAAGGTAAGGAACCAGAAGAAATTGTAGAATTCTTGATGAATAAAGTGAAATCACGTTATGATGAAAAAGAAGAAGAATTGACATCAGAACAAATGCGTGAATTTGAAAAGGTTATTTTACTACGTACCGTAGATACAAAGTGGATGGATCATATTGATCAAATGGATCAATTGCGCCAAGGAATTCATTTACGAGCATATGGCCAAGATGACCCGTTACGCGAATATCAGCTAGAAGGCTTTGCGATGTTTGAGGCAATGGTTGCTTCTATTGAAGATGAAGTTGCTAAATATATTATGAAAGCACAAATTCGGGAAAACTTGCAACGAGAACCTGTTGTTAAAAATACACAAGCAGTTGCAGGTGGTGGCGAAGAAAAGCCGAAAAAACGTACACCTTATGTGAGACAAAATAATATTGGACGGAATGATCCATGTCCGTGTGGTAGTGGAAAGAAATATAAAAATTGTCACGGTAAGTAATAAGTTTCGATATATATATGATATTTATTAGAATCTAGATGATTGAAAATCGGCGCTCATGCCGATTTTCTTTCCTGAAAGACGACATTTATTTTGAGGTGAATGAAATGGAATTAGCAGAAATTAAAAGCGAATTGGAAAAGATGAAAACGCGTCTCGCGCAATTTAGGGGGTCTCTTTGACTTAGAAGAAAAAGAGACACGTATCAAAGAACTAGAAATCGATATGACGGAACCAGGATTTTGGGATGACCAGTCTAAAGCTCAAACGGTAATTAATGAAGCAAATGGACTTAAACATTTAGTGACAAGCTTCAATGAAATTGAAAATAGTGTCGATGATATAGAAGTAACATATGAATTAATGAAAGAAGAGTATGACGAAGAGTTGTTTGCTGAACTTGAGGAAAATGTAAATCAACTACAAAAACTGATGAATGACTTCGAACTAGAGCTCTTATTAAGTGATCCGTATGATGCAAACAATGCAATTTTAGAACTGCATCCAGGAGCAGGTGGAACAGAATCACAAGATTGGGCAAGCCTATTACTTCGAATGTATCAACGTTGGGCTGAAGGTAAAAACTATACGGTAGAGACTGTTGATTATTTACCTGGAGACGAAGCTGGTGTAAAAAGTGTGACATTATTAATTAAAGGTCATAATGCCTATGGCTATTTAAAAGCAGAAAAGGGCGTACACCGCCTCGTTCGCATATCACCATTTGATTCATCTGGACGCCGCCATACATCATTTGTTTCTTGCGATGTTACACCAGAATTAAGTGATGATGTTGATATAGATATAAAACCTGAGGAAATCAAAGTGGATACGTATCGGGCAAGTGGAGCTGGTGGACAGCATGTAAACACCACTGATTCTGCAGTCCGTATTACACACATTCCGACTAACACCATTGTTACTTGTCAAAACGAACGTTCACAAATAAAAAACCGAGAAGCTGCCATGAAAATGTTAAAATCTAAATTATATCAATTAGAAATAGAAAAACAACAACAGGAATTAGCAAGTATCCGTGGGGAACAAAAAGAAATAGGTTGGGGAAGTCAAATCCGTTCCTATGTCTTTCATCCATATACAATGGTAAAAGATCACCGAACAAATATTGAAGTAGGGAATGGTCAAAGTGTAATGGATGGGAATATAGATCCATTTATTGACGCTTATTTACGTGAACATATGAATGATCAGTAGGCATAACGCCCCTGTTTTGTACTTTGATAAAGTGTAAAAATGAGAAAGTCATGAATTTGACAAAAATCATCCTATCCCTTGTTGTATCAGTGATTGGCATGATTTTCATTGCATGGTTATGTCTTCCAATTCCCCCTTTTGGAGTTTTAAAATAGCTGAAATTGGTTATAATAAGAGTGTCAAATAGACTAAACTCGTGAGGGGGATTTATTGATGAAGAAAAAACTATTAGCAGTATTATTTGGTACAGCACTAGTACTTGGTGCTTGTGGCGGCGGCGGAGATGACGGCGCTTCCAAGGATAAAGACACTGGTTCAGATACTGGTGGAGAAACTGCATCAGCTGCAGAAGAAATTTACCAACAAAATTGTTCTATGTGTCATGGACAAGATTTATCAGGTGGAGCTGGGCATGATCTAAGAAAGATTGGATCTAAGCATAGCGCAGAAGAAATTGAAGATATTATTCACAATGGAATTGGTAGCATGGCCCCACAAAAGCAAGTATCTGATGAAGATGCAAAAGAATTGGCAGAATGGCTTGCAGCTAAAAAATAAGGATTTGTATTTATAAAGAGGCTGGGATGAGAGCAAAGTGTGAGACACCTCAACTACTACACACAGTATGAAACACGTTTTACTAGTTACTGTAGTTGAACGAGGGAGTCAAGCTATCCCAGTCTTTTTTTTATGGTATGATTTATAAGACAAAAGTACCAATTCAATTTAAAAAGTAATCCCGCAAAACAAATAACTTGCTAATCCTACAAAATTCCCAAAAATTGCCCCCAATATGACAAAAACCAACAGTTTGAAATACAATTGTAATATTTTTTCATCTGAAAAGGTGTAGAAAAATGTTATAATATAGTCGTGCATTTTTTTAAACAAAATAAAAAAAGATAATCATAAATAATGAAAATAAAAATAGGGTAAAAGGTGGATTACATATGATCCTAATGGAAAATGTATTTAAAACATATACCAATGGTGTAATTGCATTAAATGGTATATCTGTTGATATAGAGCAAGGTGAATTTGTTTATATTGTTGGTCCGAGTGGTGCGGGTAAATCAACTTTTATTAAAAGTATTTATCGTGAAATTAAACCAACAAAAGGAAAAGTAATTATAAATAATATGGACTTAAGTGAAATGAAAGAGAATAAGGTTCCAATGTTAAGAAGAAATATTGGTGTGGTATTTCAGGACTTTAGACTCTTACCGAAACTAACAGTCTATGAAAATATTGCATTTGCACTCGAAGTAATAGAAGAGACTCCCCGAAATATACGTAAACGAGTCATGGAAGTGTTGGATTTAGTAAATCTAAAAAACAAAGCTCGTTTCCTACCAGATGAATTATCTGGGGGTGAACAACAACGGATTTCAATAGCTAGAGCAATTGTAAACAATCCTAAAATCGTTATTGCCGATGAACCTACTGGTAATTTAGATCCGGAAACTTCGTGGGAAATCATGCGGGTTCTTGAAACTGTTAATTCCCAGGGAACAACCATTATTATGGCTACACATAGTAAAGAAATCGTAAATACGATAAAAAAACGTGTGATTGCGATTGAGAACGGCCGAATAGTGAGAGACGAATACCGAGGTGATTATGGCTATGAAGGTTAGAACATTAAAGCGACACTTACGCGAAGGAATGAAGAATATATTTCGGAATGGTTGGATGACGGTTGCTTCAGCGGGAGCTGTAACTGTTACATTAATTTTAGTTGGAACATTTCTTGCTGTCATTTTAAACTTGAACAATATGTCGAAAAAAGTTGAAGACGATGTTGTCATAAAAGTATTAATCGATGTTACAGCGGAAGATTCGGATGTGCAAACATTAAAAAATGATATTGAAGACAATCCAGAAGTTGATTCTGTTATCTTTTCATCCAAATCAGAGGAATTGAAAAATTTAATGGATGGAATGGGACAAGAAGGAAAAGCTTTTAAATTATTTGAACAAGATAACCCATTAAATCATGCGCTTATAGTAAAAGCTAAAAAACCTGAGAATACTGTTACGATTGCAGAAAAAATAAAAAGCTTAGATAAAGTTGAAAAAGTGACCTATGGTAAAGATGTGGTAGAAAAGCTTTTTGACTTTATTAAATATGCAAGAATAGTAGGTTTGGTGTTAATTATTGGACTTGTATTAACAGCGATATTCCTAATTTCAAATACAATTAAACTAACAATCATGGCACGAAGTAAAGAAATCGGGATTATGAAATTAGTAGGTGCAACAAATGGATTTATTCGTTGGCCATTCTTTATTGAAGGGGCGCTTCTAGGTATTCTAGGTTCGATTGTGCCGATTACTTTCATTCTAGTTGGTTATCGTTACTTGATTCATAGTATCCAAGGTAATGTATCAATTCCGTTTTTCGAACTATTACCATTTAACCCATTTGCATGGCAATTATCCTTGATTGTTCTCGCAATCGGTGCCTTCATCGGAATTTGGGGAAGTGTGATGAGTGTTCGTAAGTTCTTAAAAGTATAAACAAGTTAAAAGTTTAGAGTGTCAATGAACTAGATTGGCACTTTTCCCTACATACTTCACTTTTACAGATATTGCGGCAGAAAGGGGAAGAAAGATTGAATAAACGTGTGATGAGTATAGCGATTCTCATACTTGTCTTTATGACAGGTACGATGAATTTAACATATGTTGACGCAAAATCAGTTGACGATGTAACAAATAAAATTAATGATATCAACAAAGAAAAGGAAAAGGTAAATAAACAGAAAGATAATATAGACACAGATCAACAAAATACGAAGAAAAAGATTGACGAAAACTTAAATAAACAAAAGTCAGTAAAAAATGATATTGAAACGGTAGACGAAAAACTTAATAAGACAAAATCTAAGGTACAAGCCAAAGAAAATGAAATTATCATGACCAATCAAGAGATAACGAGTTTGCAAGAAGAAATCACTCGCTTAAACCGTCAAGTTGAAGATACAAAAATAGAAATTCAAGAGTTAGAGGCTAGTATTGAGAGAAGAGAAGAAATCTTAAAAGAAAGATTACGTTCCATGCAACAAACAGGTGGACAAATGACCTATATAGAAGTCCTACTCGGCTCCAAAAGCTTTAGTGACTTTATTAGTAGGTCGACTGCTGTAACAAAAATTATGGATTCCGATCAATCTATTATGGAAGCATTAGAGGATGACCGGATTGAATTGCAAATTAAGAAAGTTCAATTAGAAGAAAAGACGGAAGAAGTTAAACGCTCAAAGAAAAAAGTAGAAATTAAAAAAAGTGAATTAGAAGAACAAAAGCAAGAATTGAATACATTGAAAAAACAGTTAGATAAACAGTTAGCAGAAAAGAAAATAGTCCAAAAGAAATTAAAAAAGGAACAAAAGGAATTAGAAGAATATAAGATTTCATTGGAAGATGAAAAGGAAATTTTACAAAAACAAGCTGTTGCGCTTGAAAAGGCTAAAAAACTCGCTGAACAAGAAAAGAAAAATATAGAAGAACAAGAGAAACGAGAACGACAAAGAGCGAAGAATAATAATAATCATTCAGGTGGATCTAAAACACCACCAAATGTAGGAAGTAGTGGTAATGGTTTATTCCGTACGCCAGTACCATATTGTTACACTTCTCCATTTGGTTATCGTTGGGGCAAGCTTCATAGGGGACTTGATTTCAGATCTTCCATTGGTACTAGTGTATCAGCCGCAGCATCTGGGGTTGTAAGTCAGGTGAATACAGAACATGATGGTAAAATGAATGGATATGGAAATGTAATATTAATCTCTCACTATATTAATGGTGTATCATATACGACACTATATGCGCATCTAAGTAGTATACATGTACATGAAGGACAAGCTGTGAGTGCTGGTCAGGCTATTGGTTTATCGGGCAATACAGGCGGTAATTATGCGCCACACTTACACTTTGAAATTCACCGTGGAGGTTGGAGTGGAGATAGCAATGCAGTCAACCCATTAGGTACGGCACCAAATGGTAAAAGTTATTTGCCACATGTAAATTATTGTTATTAAAGCATAATTCCTTTAATATTAAAGACATCACATTAAAATGTGGTGTCTTTTTCGTCTCATGTGAATAAATATTTAATTAATGGTAAAATTGTGAGAAGATAAAGCAAATCATCATTTTTTGAAAGGAATCTTTCTTTCATACTAAATGATAATTGGAGAAAGGCAAATACATACATTATTTGGGGTGAAACAATCGTATGAAATTAAAAAAGCAACATATTATACTTCTGTTATTAGGAGCGTTATTCCTTGGTTTTATTGGATCTTATGTCGGTGTCAATTTAGCCACATCTCTCAATCAAACTTCAAGTCAAAACGATGAGTTAAAAGAATCAAAGGATCCAATAACGAAGCAAAATGTTGAAACGCCAAAAGATATGCAAAAGGTAGCGCAAGCTTATAGTTTAATCAAACAACATTTTGTAGAAAAGGTTGATGACAAGCAATTAATCGAGGGTGCCATCCAAGGAATGCTGACTTCATTAGAAGACCCCTATAGTTCATATATGGACGAGGAAATGATGGAACAATTTAATGAGCAAATAGAGTCATCGTTTGAAGGAATTGGTGCGGAGGTAAGTATGGTAAATAATAATGTGACCATTGTAGCACCAATAAAAAACTCTCCAGCTGAAAAAGCGGGATTACGTCCCAATGATCAAGTGCTAACTGTTGATGGAGAAAGTTTGGAAGGACTCGACTTACAAGAAGCAGTCGCAAAAATCCGTGGTGAAAAGGGATCAGAGGTAGTACTTGAAATAATGAGACCAGGGTCAACAGAGAGCTTAAGTATCACCCTTGTCCGTGACACAATTCCAGTTGAAACCGTTTATTCTAAAATGGAAAACAGAGACGGAAAAAAGACTGGAATGATAGAGATAACGAACTTTTCAGAAAGAACATCTGCTGAATTTAAGGAACAGCTTACAGATTTAGAAGAAAAAGGTATGGATGGTTTAATTATTGATGTACGTGGAAACCCAGGTGGATTATTAAACTCAGTTGAAGAGATACTACAAAACTTCGTACCAAAAGATGTTCCATATGTACAGATTGAAGATAGAGATGGAAAAAAAGATAAATATTTTACAGAGTTAGATGAAAAAAAGGATTATCCTATTGAAGTACTCATTAATGAAGGGAGTGCTTCAGCATCAGAAATATTAGCTGTTGCAATGAAAGAAATAGGGTATGATATTGTCGGAACAAATAGTTTTGGGAAAGGAACTGTTCAACAAGCAGTTGAGCTTGGGGATGGTAGTACAGTTAAACTTACTTTCTACAAATGGCTATCACCAAAAGGAAATTGGATCCATGAAAAAGGAATAGAACCGACAATTAAACAAGAGCAACCCGAATATTACTTTACAAATCCACTTCAAATAGAGAAGCCATTAAGTTACGATCATACAGGTGATAAAGTACAGAACTTACAAATGATGCTACACGGATTAAAATATTATGATGGTAGAGAAGATGGCTATTTTGATAAAGAAACAGAAAAGGCTGTAAAGGCATTTCAAAAAGATAATAAGCTAAAACAAACTGGAATTGTTGATGAACAAACAGCTTCCTTGGTTGAGGCGAAAATTATTGAACACATCCGTAATGGTGAAGATGATCAACAGCTAGAAAAGGCATTACAAGAGCTATATAAATAATCGAAAGACTGTCCATTTATGGGCAGTCTTTTTTGCAGGTTGCAAAATCGTGTGTTTATGATACAACGAAATCTAGTTGTGGCTGGTGTAACTTATGATTGTGTAATTTACAAATTTAAGAATTTGTGGACATATAAAATGCTAATTCTGTAAAAATGATAGGTTAAAATACGAGTCTACTAAGTAAATCATGCTATACTGAAGAGAAGAAAAGATTTGAATGAGATGAGGTGATTGTTATGCTAGAAGATTGGTTTTTTGAACTCGCTAGGGCATTTGGAAAGCTATTCATAAATCCACTAACTTATTGGACTATCATTTTAGTAATAGGTGCAGGCATGCTTCGTGTGAAACAAGAACGGAAAAACTTTGGAACAAAAATTTATGATGTTTTTGCAGAATGGAAACATACATGGATTTTTTCTATTTTATGTGGTCTCATTATTTCCATTTTATTAGCTGTAGCAGGGGTCATTTTTACATATGAGACAATGCTCGTTCTATCTGCCGTCATGATTCTATTAAGTATAACATGCAAATTCACATTATTGTCCCCAAGTTATACAGTAGGATTAACATATATTGCACTTTTATTTTTGCCATATTTTATGCAACAGCAGGAAGTCTTTCCGGAAACGTTATTTAGTAAAACAAATGTAATTGGTTTAAGTCTATTACTAGGTTTATTTTTATTAGCCGAAGCTGTAAGTTTACGAAAGATAAAACGTAATGAAACATTCCCTGCGTTAGCGAGAAGTAATCGAGGTGGATGGATTGGACAACATCATGTAAGGCGATTACATGTTATGCCCCTCTTTGTGTTAGTTCCGACTGGCTTTATTACACCATTTGCTGATTATTGGCCTTATATACCTTTAGGCGAAGAAAATACTTTTGGATTGTTACTTGTCCCTTTTCTTGTAGGATTTGATTTTAAAGTGCGGAGTAATATCGCGACAGTAGTTGCCAAAAGAATATCTTTACAAATATTTCTACTTGGTCTGATTGTCCTCATGCTAGCTGCAGGAAGTGTATATGTGAAATGGCTATCTTTTATTGCCGTTATTATCGCGATTATAGGACAAGAAATGATTCATTATCGCCAACGTGTCAAAGACAAGGAGCAGACACCATTTTACTATCAGAAAGGTACGGGTATACAAATATTAGGTATCATTCCGGGTACGCCTGCTGATCGCTTTGACATGTCTGTAGGTGAGAAAATTATGAAAGTGAATGGCAAGAAAATTAAAGATGAACATGAGTTTTATGAAGCATTACAAGACGGCGGTGCATATTTTAAATTAGATGTAATCGACGATAAAGGAGAAGTACGTTTCATTCAAAGTGCATTATACGAAGGGGAACATCATGAACTTGGTTTGTTATTTACAAAAGAACCATACCGACAGAGTTAAAATTCAAATGCGAGGTTGTGTAACTGTTCACAAACTATGGTGCTAATTATGCTGGTAATTAGCACCATTTTTTATTGAAAATCCAATGTTAACAACGTTTTAACAGTGGTTATATCTGTCGCTATTTAGTCACATTTCATCTAATTAATGTGATTTAAGTCACATGTGATGAAAGGAACATCTCCTATAATGTAATTAAAGATAAGCCACAGCATTCATCCTGCATTCATTCTACCATTATACGAAGTGGAACTTATCTAAAATTATAGGGGTGAAAGTTTATGATGAAAAAAATGGGACTTAAAACATTAGTAGGTTTAAGTGCGATTACGCTTTTATTAGCAGGTTGTGGTCAAGGTCAACAAGAGGTAAGTCAAGTGCAAGCAAAGGAAAAGCAGCAAGTTGAATCAACGCAAGTATTTGAACCGCATGAAGGAATAAATGAAAAACCGACACCATTAGAAATGGAACGTAAAGGTACAGATGTTTATGTGAAAATGACAGCACAAATTACAGATATTGAAATTGCACCAGGTAATGTATATAAAGCTTGGACCTTCAATGGAGAAGCCCCAGGCCCATTGGTTGTCGTAAATGAAGGAGATACGATTCACTTTACTTTAGATAACCATGACCCTGCCATTCCGCATAGCATGGATTTTCACGCTGTACACACAGCACCAAGTAAAAACTTTATTGACGTAATGCCAAATGAAGAAGGTACATTCACGTATAGTGCGGATAATCCAGGCGTATTTATGTATCATTGTGGAACCAATCCAGTATTAACACATATTGCAAATGGAATGCATGGTGTTATTATCGTGAAGCCAAAAGATGGCTATCCTACAGATAACGAAGTGGATCAAGAATATGTTATTATTCAAAATGAATGGTACAAATATAATGACTTAAAAGATATGACAGACGGTAATCCAACAGCAGTTGTATTTTCTACAAAGGCATTGCATGATGGACAACCAAATACAAATGGTACAACAACAGATTTAAAAGATGAACCACTGACTGCAAAAGTTGGTGATAAAGTACGCTTCTATATTAACAACGTCGGTCCAAATGAAGTAAGTAGCTTTCACGTTGTCGGAACATTATTTGATGATGTATATATAGACGGAAATCCAGTTAATCACTTTGAAGGAATGCAAACAATTATGTTACCTGCTAGTGGCGGTGCAGTTGTTGAGTTTACTGTAAAAGAAGCTGGAACATATACATTTGTTACACACCAATTCAATCATGTAGAAAAAGGCGCAGCAGGTCTATTAGAAGTTACAGAATAATAAAGTGTTGCACCATTAAAAGGCTCGTTCATAGGGGGAGTACCCCTGTGAACGAGCCTTTTCAAAATTTATAATATTAGGGTATGATGTTGGTGTTTGAGTTGTAAGCAATTATTGTTTTTATAATGTATATTATTCGAATGTCTGTTCGTTTTTTGGTATACTAATAGCAGTATATATAGGAGAAACGTTTGATTATATGAAAGTATGATACACTATGGAAAGATATAAAACGAAGGGAGATTTTACCTTTGGAAAATAAATTCGAGCTTGTATCGTCTTATACGCCACAAGGCGATCAACCTAAGGCAATAGAAGAAATAGTAAAAAAGGTATTGGCTGGACAACGCCACCAAACATTACTTGGGGCAACTGGGACAGGAAAGACCTTTACAATTTCCAATGTCGTAAAAGAAATTAATCGTCCAACTTTGGTCATGGCCCACAATAAAACGTTAGCCGGCCAATTATATAGTGAATTTAAAGAGTTTTTTCCTAATAATGCGGTAGAATACTTCGTTAGTTATTATGATTATTATCAGCCAGAAGCCTATGTGCCTTCATCTGATACGTATATTGAAAAAGATGCAAGTATTAATGACGAAATTGATAAACTGCGCCACTCCGCAACATCTTCTTTATTTGAAAGACAGGATGTTTTAATTGTAGCGAGTGTTTCCTGTATTTTTGGGTTAGGTTCCCCAGAGGAATATCGCAAGCAAGTTTTATCTTTGCGAATGGGGATGCAAAAGGATCGAGATGAATTATTACGTGAACTTGTAAATATTTTATATGAACGTAATGATATTGAATTTAAACGGGGTACATTTCGAGTACGTGGAGATTCCGTTGAAATTATTCCTGCATCAAAAGAAGAGCATTGTATCCGCATTGAATTTTTCGGGGATGAAATTGATCGCATTCGAGAGGTGGATGCCCTCACTGGTGAAATTGTAGCAGATCGCGAGCATGTGGCAATCTTCCCAGCTTCACACTTCGTTACCGGTGAAGATAAGATGAAATTAGCAATAGAGCGTATAGAAAAAGAACTAGAAGAACGTTTGCAAGAATTACATGAACAAAACAAGTTATTGGAAGCACAGCGATTAGAACAAAGAACGAATTATGATTTAGAAATGATGCGGGAAATGGGTTTTTGTTCAGGCATTGAAAACTACTCGCGACATATTACATTGCGTGAAGCAGGAGCAACACCTTATACATTACTCGACTTTTTTCCGGATGACTTCTTAGTCGTATTAGACGAGTCACATGTTACGTTGCCACAGATTAGGGGTATGTTTAATGGAGATAGAGCGAGAAAACAAGTATTAGTCGACCATGGCTTTCGTCTACCGTCTGCACTAGATAACCGTCCATTAAGGTTTGAGGAATTTGAAAAAAAGACAAATCAATTGATTTATGTGTCAGCAACGCCGGGCCCTTATGAGTTAGAGCATGCTCCAGATGTAACCGAACAAATTATTCGTCCAACGGGATTGTTAGATCCGAAAATTGAAATTCGTCCAATCGAAGGACAAATTGATAATCTGATTGGAGAAATCAATAAACGGACGGAACGAGATGAACGCGTACTTGTTACAACTTTGACGAAAAAGATGGCAGAAGACTTAACAGATTATTTAAAGGAAGTTGGCATTAAAGTTGCCTATTTGCATTCGGAAATTAAGACTTTAGAGCGGATTGAAATTATTCGTGATTTACGTGTTCGCAAATATGATGTACTGATTGGGATTAACTTACTAAGGGAAGGTTTGGATATACCGGAAGTATCCCTCGTCACGATATTAGATGCGGATAAAGAAGGATTTTTACGTTCAGAACGTTCCTTGATTCAAACAATTGGTCGTGCAGCTCGTAATGAAAATGGGCAAGTCATCATGTATGCAGATAAGATTACGAGATCAATGCAAGTTGCGATAGATGAAACGAATCGTCGACGTAAAATTCAAATGGAATATAATGAAAAGCATCATATAACGCCGACAACAATTAAGAAGGAAGTACGAGATGTCATTCGTGCTACAATTGCAGCGGAGGAAGAGACAGCTTACGAATCAAAAGCGAAGAGTTTAACGAAGATGTCAAAACAAGAACGCTTGAAAGTGATAGATGAAATGGAAAAAGAAATGCGTGAAGCTGCAAAAGCACTTGATTTTGAACGTGCTGCTGAACTTAGAGATATTCTATTTGAATTGAAAGCAGAAATGTAAATGAAGAAATGGATACATTTTTGAACTCTTTAGATGTGAAAGGTTGATTCATGATGCCAAGTAAAGCAATTAAAATTCAAGGAGCAAGGGCTAACAATTTAAAAAACATCAATCTTGAAATCCCTAAAAACAAACTTGTCGTTTTAACAGGATTATCAGGTTCGGGCAAGTCATCATTAGCATTCGATACAATCTATGCGGAAGGACAGCGCCGCTATGTTGAATCGTTGTCGGCTTATGCACGGCAGTTTCTTGGACAAATGGATAAGCCAGATGTCGACACGATAGAAGGCTTATCCCCAGCTATATCCATTGACCAGAAAACAACAAGTCGTAATCCTCGTTCAACGGTTGGTACCGTAACAGAAATCTATGATTATTTACGCTTGCTATATGCGAGAATTGGGCATCCAACATGTCCAAAACACGGGATTGAAATATCTTCACAGACGATTCAACAAATGGTTGACAGAATAATGGAGTTACCGGAAAGAACCCGACTTCAAATTTTAGGCCCAATCGTTTCTGGAAGAAAAGGAGAACATGTAAAAGTTCTTGAAAAGTTAAAGCAAGAAGGATATGTCAGGATACGTGTGGATAAAGAATTACGTGAAGTAACGGAAGAAATTAAATTAGAAAAGAATAAAAAACACGATATTGAAGTAGTGGTGGATCGTATTATTGTAAAACCAGGTGTGGAAAGTAGATTAAGTGACTCTTTGGAAACAGCACTTGCACTTGGTGAGGGGAAAGTAATCGTTGATGTAATGGATGAAGAAGAACTGTTATTTAGTGAAAATCATGCTTGTCCAATTTGTGGTTTTTCAATAAGTGAATTGGAGCCACGGCTCTTTTCTTTCAATAGTCCTTATGGAGCATGTACAAGTTGTGATGGACTTGGAACGAAATTAGAGGTAGATCTTGATTTAGTTATTCCAGATTGGACGAAATCTTTAAATGAACATGCCATTGAAGCATGGAAACCGATTAGTTCCCAATATTATCCGCAATTATTAAAAAGTGTTTGTACACACTACGGAATTGATATGGATATACCTGTAAAAGATATACCTGAGCAATTGATGAATAAAGTGTTATATGGAAGCGGAAAGGAAGAAATTCATTTTCATTACATGAATGAATTTGGTAATGAGCGAGATCAAATGATTGTATTTGAAGGTGTAATGAATAATATTGCGAGGCGATATAAGGAAACCGCTTCTGAATTCACTCGTGAAACATTAGAAAAATATATGGCGATTAAAAATTGCCCAACATGTAAAGGATACAGGCTCCGTCCGGAAGCACTAGCTGTCTTAATAAATGATAAACACGTTAGTGAAGTAACGGATTATTCAATTATAGAAGCAAGACAGTTTTTCAAAACTTTACAGTTAAGTGAAAAAGAAGAACAGATTGCCCGCTTAATATTAAGAGAAATAGATAACCGCTTAGAATTTTTAAATAATGTTGGCCTGGATTATTTAACGTTATCTCGTACAGCAGGAACACTTTCTGGTGGGGAAGCGCAACGAATTCGTCTTGCGACTCAAATTGGCTCTGCGCTTACAGGGGTATTATACGTTTTGGACGAACCATCAATTGGCCTTCATCAACGAGATAACGATAGGTTAATTGCTACGTTAAAAAGTATGCGTGATCTTGATAATACTTTAATTGTTGTAGAACATGACGAAGATACAATGCTTGCAGCAGATTGGTTGATTGATATCGGGCCAGGAGCGGGTGAGCATGGTGGAGAAATCGTCGCAAGTGGAACACCAGAAAAAGTGATGAAAAATAGAAAGTCGTTAACTGGAAAGTATTTATCTGGAAAGGACTTTATCCCTTTACCTGTTAAACGCCGAGAAGCAGATGACCGTTTTATTGAAGTGATAGGTGCGAAGGAAAATAACTTAAAAAATGTCCATGTTAAAATTCCTATTGGATTATTTACTGTTGTTACCGGAGTTTCTGGTTCTGGTAAAAGTACGTTAGTAAATGAAATTATTTATAAAGCACTTGCGAAACAATTATATACTGGCAAACATCGTCCTGGTAAGTTTAGAGAAATAAAAGGGATTGAACATATTGAAAAAGTAATTGAAATCGACCAATCCCCAATTGGGCGGACACCACGTTCCAATCCAGCAACATATACGGGAGTTTTTGATGATATACGTGATGTATTTGCTCAAACAAATGAGGCGAAAGTACGTGGATATAAAAAAGGCCGATTTAGTTTTAACGTTAAAGGTGGCCGTTGTGAAGCTTGTCGTGGGGATGGTATTATTAAAATTGAAATGCACTTTTTGCCAGATGTGTATGTTCCATGTGAAGTATGCCATGGACAACGATATAATCGTGAAACATTAGAAGTGAAATATAAAGGGAAGAGTATTGCTGACGTATTAGATATGACAATTGAAGAGGCATTGGAGTTCTTTGAAAATATTCCGCGCATTAAAAGAAAACTACAAACGATTTTTGATGTAGGACTTGGATATATTAAATTAGGACAATCTGCCACAACGTTATCAGGTGGGGAAGCGCAACGTGTAAAGTTGGCAAGTGAATTGCATCGTCGCTCAAATGGAAAATCCTTTTATATTCTAGATGAACCAACAACTGGTTTACATGTAGACGATATCAAAAGGCTGTTAATTGTTTTACAACGCTTAGTCGAGAATGGTGACTCGGTTTTAATTATTGAACATAATTTAGACGTTATTAAAACAGCTGATTACATTATTGATTTAGGTCCTGAAGGTGGAGATCGTGGGGGACAAATCATTGCTACTGGCACACCAGAAGAGATTGTAAAAGTGGAACAATCGTATACAGGAAAATATTTGCAACCAGTAATTGAACGGGATCGTAAAAGAATGGAAGAACGCATAGCAGAGGCAGAAAAAAGTTTATCATGAATGAGCGTGATAGGGGTCAGACCCCGAATGAGTCAATCGCTTTAACAATGAATATAAAATGTTGTGGGGCTGAACTGTAGTTTTGTTTCAGCCCTTTTTTAATCATATATGAAATGATTCGTCACTTTATCATGTATGGATATCCCCATACGAATGTAAACCCGTTACATATTATAGTATGAGTAAGGTTTTTGTTTTGACGTTAGGCAGTCATTTCGTTAATCTAAAAATAGTAGAAGTTGGGAGGAAGAAATATGGATGCGATATTACAAGCAACTGTACAACAAAAATTAGAAAACTTTATAAATAAAGATGTATATGTTCATTTGGAAACAACAAATGGTGCATACGCAAGTCATTTTAATCGTGCCCACAATGTAGGCGTCATGATTCGTAATGCGAATGTTCGTTTTTCACAAGCAAAAATTGTGGAAGAAAACAATACCTTTCGCGTAGGATTAAAAATGGATATTGGTTGGATTTATGCAGAGGGATTGACAGACTGGGAAATATTTGAGGGAACAAAACTATTATTAGCTGGGCATGATCAGGATGGACGTTTAATGGTAGCATTACAAATTAGTGAGACACCGTTTAATTATTAAAGAATAAATTAAACAGATAATAGAAAGATTGGTGATAAATATGGAGAAGCATGTTGTCGTTATTTTTCCACATCCAGATGATGAATCGTTTGGCGCTGCGGGAACGATTGCGAAGTTTAGAGAAGAAGGAGTACGTGTAACCTATTTATGTGGCACATTAGGTGAAATGGGAAGAAATATGGGGAATCCGATTATTGCAAATCGGGAATCAGTACCTGAGATACGTAAAAAGGAACTGATCAATGCGTGTAAAGTGCTTGATATCGAATTAAAATTATTAGGCTACCGCGATAAAATGCTAGAATTTGAGGATCGAAAAGAGGTTGCATCTCATCTAAAAGAGGAGTTGGAACAATTACATCCAACATTGGTTATTACCCATTATCCTGGCTATGCCGTTCATCCGGATCATAATGCTCTTGGAGCAGCAACGATTGAGGCAGTCGGTATGATGGAAGAGCAAGTTCGTCCTGAAGTATGGGCCCAAGCTATCTCTGACAATAGTTTCGCAATGCTAGGCGAACCACAAATAAAAGTTGATATTGCAAATTACTTTGATAAAAAAATGGCTGCTATTTTAGCACACGAGACGCAGGCAAAAGGTATACTTGGAAACTTTAAAGAACATTCAACAATCGCCAAAGATTTAAGTGAAGCAGCACAGGAAAGACTAGGAAAAGAAGAATTTTACGTGTGGGATTTCTAAAAGTAGTATGTGATTAGCAAATGAAAATCTCTTTTACGTATTTATTGAAGGAGGCTAAAGATGAAACGATTATATCGTTCAACTAAAGACCGTTATGTGGCAGGGGTGTTAGGAGGATTAGGAATTTATTTAAAGGTTGATCCAAACATATTGCGCTTACTATTTGTTATAGGGCTTGTATTTACTGCCTTTTTTGGATTAGCGCTCGTGTATCTAGCTGCCGCACTCCTAATACCAAGTGAAGGAGGATCGCATATATGATAAAGCGAGGGATTTTATCACTCGTATTAAACGCAGCTGCTTTACTCATTGTTGCCCAGTTAATGGATTCATTTCATTTAGATGGGTTTGGTACAGCGTTATTAGCTAGTATTATTTTAACGATATTAAATATGATAGTAAAACCGATATTAGTTATTTTAACTTTACCAATTACGATTTTAAGTTTGGGATTTTTTCTATTTGTAATCAATGCGATAACACTCATGATCGCACAAAGCTTAATAGGTCCATCCTTTGTTATTGATGGTTTTGGCGCAGCTCTACTTGCTGCAATTGTGCTTTCCATTTTAAATGTGATTTTAAATAAGTTAATTAAAGATACACTTACGACGTAGGAGCATATGCTACGTCTTTTATTTTGACTATTTTTCAAAGTTGTTGAACTGCTTTTTCTAGCATTTACGAGTAATTTGCATATATCGGAGAGTGTTTAACTGGCTATCTTAATAAGGGAACAACCGCTAGTAAAAGGTCAATACGTTCGACTAACAATTAGAAGAGGGGTACAAACCCACCTACTAATTTAAATTTCACCATATACCTTTAGGTCAATGCTTATCCATCGATGTGGTTTTATACATATGATAAATAGAAGGAGAGGAGGTTTACAATCAGAGTGAGAAGGCGTCGTAATCGTTGTGTATTTCCAGGATATCGATGGTGTGGTGCCCGTTGTAGTGGTCCAGGTACTCCCATAAATGAGGTAGATGCATGTTGTATGCAGCATGATTTATGCTTACAAAGAGGTGAAAACCGGTGCCGATGTGATAAAATGTTCATGAATTGTTTGCAGCCAAAAATACGTGGGCCATATCTCGAAAATCGTCATGCGGCATTGATGTATCAAGTATTCAGAATAAAAACAAGATATCGTTGTCGTTAGTAGGATAAACATAGTTGAAAAATAATAACATGAGACAGTAAGTCTTAAAAAACTTTAGACCAATCCCCAAAAAATAGTGAACTAGCCTATCCAATGATGGACTACAACACATACCCTATAGAGAAACAGATTATCATCACAATATTTGTTGGAAAAGGAGCATGTGTAAAGATGTATTATGAACAGTATGTTCCAATGTATAGAAGTGGCGGTCCAAATACACGCAGACCAGGTAGACCTCGTCCTGGATATGGTGGTGGAATTGGTCCACTTGCTGCAGGATTATTGGGAGCAGGCCTAGGTTTTTTTGGAGGAGAGTTACTCCACCACGGTCCCGGATTTGGTCCTGGATTTGGCCCTGGATACGGTCCCGGATTTGGCGCGGGATACGGCCCGGGTTATGGACCTGGTTATCAATCTGGACCTCCAGGTATGATGGGGGGATATCCGGGATATATGGGAGCACCAGGCTATCCGAGTTATGGCCCGGGCTTTTATTAAAAAGAAGAAAGGACAGCAGGTGCCTAGCCATGCTGTCCTTTCCTCTTTAACGTACTTCCGAAAGAAGTCTCCCACTTCAAGCGACCCGTAAGGGTGGTAAGTGGTGGGAGTAGTTCACTTAGATACTATCGCATGTTGCTATAAGACGGCCACTTCTTTACAGTCTCATAGATTTAAACTCTAGCTTTTTTTAACACTTCAATATCAGTTACAGTGAAGTTGTTTTTTTCTAAATCAGCTGAGATTTTATTTGCTAAAGCTTCATTTACTTCTTCTGGTAATACTATACAGACGCGTCTTACATATTGTGAATTATTATTTAAAGAAATAACACTTTGCACATTACAATATTTATTAACAACCCTTAGCATTTTCGTTAAAGCACCGGCATATTCAATAGTCCCAATTGTTAAGGAGTAGCTACCATTATGCACACCCCAAGCATTTTCAAGCACTTGCAACACGTTTCCATTTGTTAAAATACCGAGAAATTCTCTATCCTCACCAACAACAGCTAAGTACGGTAATTCACGAATTGATGAAAAAACCTTGAAAAAGGGATCCATTTCTTTAATATAGCCATCATGATTTTTAATGAGATCTGACAATGAGCCACTTAAGGCGTGATCTAACTCATGTTCAAGTAAATGAACTTTATAAACATTACCTACAAACTTTTCTCCACTAGCATCTAGTACAGGTATGCATCTATAACCAGATTTGTCGAGTGTTTGTAATACTTCTTCCAAGCTTTCATCTTCCTTAACGAATACGACTTGGTCTTTATTGACATAATCATTTTTGACTAACATGAAAATCCCTCCACAACATATATTATTTTATTATATATGTTCATTGTCCTATATATTCACTAAGAATGCTAGTCATACTCATGACAAATTACGCACGCAAATAGGAGAAGACGACTACATATCATAAAAATATGATGCTATTACACATAATTTTATAGTAATGGTTTGGTCAAACAAAAGTTATCGATATTGCCTAGTCCCTTTGTACTATAGACATGTAGGCGCTAATTGCGATAATCTTAGAATAATCACTTAATTAGAGGAGGCCTTTATGTTAGACCCTAGATTTGGCAGCCCTAAAACTTTTGGGCAAATTTTAGATCATACATTTAGTTTGAGTAAGGCAAAGTTTAAAGATTTCTTCCTTATGATGTTAATTTTCTTAGGACCAGTTTATTTATTGCAAGCAATTATAGAGATGGCAATGGGAGTACAATTTGTGAGGGAATTTAGCTCAATGGGGGGATTGTTTGAATCCTTCCTTTATGATTACGAAGATACAGCTTTTACAGCAACGGATATTGCAACAGTTATCGCCAGTATGATGAGTATCTTTACGGCCCCACTAGCATTTGCTTCCATCTTAATAGCTATCAATCATATGAGAGTAGGAGAGGAGTACCAGTTAAGTGCTGTAGTGAAACAAGCAATTTCAAGGTATGGCGGTCTGCTCGGAAGTACGATTTTATTTCTGATAATGGTAATGACGATACTGTTCACTACAGTTTTCATTGTCAGTATATTTACGGTAACTTTAAGTCTAGCAAATCTAATTACGGGTATTCTAATTGGAATTCTGCTATTTATTGGGTTATTTATAGGGGCGGGTTTATTATTTACAAGATGGGGTTTTTATTTTAGTACCGTTGTTTTTCGAGAAGGAATGCCCGGCTTTACTAGAAGTTGGCGGCTTACAAAAGGCAGAACTTGGACTTTATTTGGTATTTATTTCGTGTTTATGATTATTATTAGCACGATTAATTTTGCATTAGGTTCGACATTTGGCGTGCTATTGGGGAATAGCGTTTTATATTCTATGATTCAAAATGTAGTTTACCTCGTTACATTGACGCTGTTTACAGTAGGCTATGCAGTGATGTTTTTTGATTTAAAAATTCGCCATGATGCGGATGATCTCAAGGAAATGATTGATCAGTATGATGAGTAAAAGAGGATGACGTACTTAAACAAGAAGTTGGTGATCATATATGTTTGATACAGAAGATGCTCGAAAACAATTGGATGAAATTTTACGTTCATCTGAGTATCGTGTCTACGATGTACAACGTATAAATCCACTTACAAAGTTGTGGAATGACTTTAAAGAATGGCTATATGAGAAGGTCGTGGAATTATTTCCGTCTGCCGCAACAAACGAAAAGATGGCGAAAGTTATGATAACGAGTATTTTATTGCTTGTTGGAGTATTATTAGTAATTTGTATTTTTTTATTGATTCGTTATGTAAAGCGAAAGCAACAATTTCGTGATCATATTCCATTTGTTGAGGGGAAGGAAAAAGATTGGACGTTTGCTACACATATATCGGAAGCGCAAAAGCAAGAAACCGCTGGAGACTTTTCACAGGCAAGTCGTCATTTGTTTTTAGCTTTATTACTTTATTCTCATAAACAGGGATGGTTGGAAAAAGGATTATGGAAAACGAACGGGGAATATTATTTAGAATTGCGTACGGTTAATAAAAATTTAGCAGATGAATTTTACCAGCTAGCACGTATATTTGATGAAATCACATATGGAGAAAGGCCGATTAATAAAGAGGAATATAAGGCATATGAAAAACGTATTTTGCCACTATTAAATGTCGGGGGAAATAAGGAGGTTGAATAAGCTTGAAGCAAAAATGGACTAGAAATAGCTGGTTATGGCTTGTAGTTGTACTTGGATTATTTTTTATCGCAAGTTACTTTTTTCAGCCATACCAACAGAAGGACTATCCTGCGTATTTAACAACTTCTCCCTCGCCAACTGGTGTGAAGGCATTTTATACATATTTAGAACGAGAATTAGCTACTGTAAAACGTTGGAATCGCTCCCCAAGTAAGCTGTCTGATCAAGCAAATAATGAAGTACTTGTCATGATTGAACCATCTGTTATGGCAACAGAAGATCAAATAGATGCTTATGTAGATTTTATGTGGCATGGTAATACGATTATGTTGTTTCAGCGAAATCCTGATGAATTATTTGGACTAACAACGGAATCTATACTTTATAACGGGGAAAAAACAATCTATGATAAAAATGGTGATACGTATGAGGCAGAAGTATCGTATCGTTATCGACTTGTACCAAATATAGATGATGAGATTCTCATTTATGATAACTCGGGACCAATCGCACTGAAGCGTAGTTTTGGAAAAGGTGAGTTAATTGTATCACTTTTTCCAGATTGGGTAACAAATGACAATATATTAAAGGAAGATCACATTCCACTCCTATTAGGTCTCATGAATGAAACACCTGGAAAGACAGTTTATTTTGATGAGTATTCTCATCGTGAAAATATAACAGAACAGTCATATGAGGTTTATCCACTTTCTTTTTTACTTGTATTGTTTCAGGGTGCTATTTTGACTATTTTATGGTTATGGTATCAAGGGAAAAGATTTGGCCCAATTTATGTTGTAAGAAAAGAAACGGTGAGATTTGGAGACGAAGGAATTCGGGCCATATCAGCATGGTATTTACGAGGAAAGCGTTACGCCGATTCACTTGTCATTCAAGCAGATTATGTAAAAGTGCTCCTTCAGGAACAGTGGTATATTCCATATCAAGCAAAGTGGACAGATATATCTGATCAGTTAGCTAAAAGATGGACGACAATGAGTAAACGAGATATTGATCGTTTTCTCGTAGGGATATCAACAGTTTTACAAAAAGGTCGTCTCAATAAACAAGAATATTTGCTTTGGTCTAAAAGAATAGATCGATTACGAATAGAGGTGGAAGAAAATGAATGAAAAAATACATCAATTGTTAGCCCGTTATGAAAAACATATTATAGGACAAACGACAAATTTACGCTTATTATTATGTGCAATTTTGTCAGGAGGGCATGTCTTATTAGAAGGTGTACCTGGTACGGGGAAAACGAAAACGGTTAGAACGCTTGCTGATTTATTGGGAGGAACTTTTCAACGTATCCAATTTACACCAGACTTATTACCAAGTGATATAACAGGAAGTATGATTTATAACATGAAAAGCGGTACTTTTGAAACATTAAAAGGCCCTGTTTTTACGAATATACTTTTAGCAGATGAAATCAACCGAACACCTGCCAAAACACAGGCAGCTTTACTTGAGGCAATGGAGGAGAAACAAGTGACAATCCAAGGCAAAACATATCCTTTGCCAACAGTGTTTTTTGTTGTCGCAACGCAAAATCCACTGGAATTTGAAGGTACATATCCGTTACCAGAAGCACAGCAGGATCGGTTTCTATTTAAACTTATCATTGATTTTCCATCCTTTGAAGAAGAAAAAAGGGTGTTGGAACAGATGATTACGCACGCTTCAATCGCAAAGGAAATGGCTGCTGTCTTCAGTATGGAAACATTTACAACAATCAAAGCAGAAATTGAACAAGTAAAAGTAAGTGACGAGATTTTGGCATACATTTTACAAATTGTTCGCAGTACACGGGAGTCTGAAACAATTCGTTTTGGGGCAAGCACAAGAGCTGGAATAGCAATCGGAAAAACAGCGCAAGTATGGGCGTATATGGAGGGAAGGGACTATGTGATACCAGATGATGTGAAAATTGTCGTCAAGCCATCACTACGCCATCGCATACAATTATCTCCACACGTAGAATTGGAGGGAGGTACCATTGACCAAGCCATTGAAGAATTGGTGGGGACGACTCCTGTTCCAAGATAGCGGGATTGTACCATCTAAACGGTTATTAATAGGATATGCTATATTTTCTATCTGTCTTATTGTACTTGGTAGAGTGACAGATATTGCCTGGAGTTTTATATTTTTATTGAACATGAGTGTAATTCTAGCTAGTTTCATTGATTTATTTTTCATACCACGTAAACGTATGATAGGGATGAAACGGGTATTACCAGAGGAGTTAGAAAGAGGTATCAACTACAAAGTTAATATTGAATTGTCAAATCACTCGGAACATGATTTGTTTTATACGATTGTCGATGGCTTACCAGCTTCATTTGAACGCCCATTTCCAGTGAGTGGTACATGTAAGATGCATGCTGCGACTACTATAACTTATGAAACAAGCGCATCTAAGAGAGGAAAATATGTGATTAAGAAATTATATGTTCGCTATACAAGTACTTTAGGCTTATGGCAGAAGCAAATGACAATCGATGATATGCATACCGTACGGGTTATTCCAGATTTATCGGAGACAAAACATTATTTACAAGATATGCAACGTTATTTACTTCATGAAGGTACGGTAATCCGTAAATTTCAATCGGGTGCGGGTGAATTCGCACAAATCCGTAATTATGTTGTAGGGGATGACCCGCGCATGATTAATTGGCGACAGACAGCTAAACTTCGTGAGGTGATGACGAATGAGTATGAACCAGAGCATGGGAAGTATATGACACTTTTACTAGATTGTGGGCGAATGATGGGTGCAGAGTTGGAGGAAGTAAATCGCTTAGAAAAAACATTAGAAGCTGTAATTACCGTTGCTGCTGCCGCACTTGAAAAGGGCGATTATGTCTCGGTAATTGCTTTTTCAAAAGAGGTTCAAGTATTTGTACCAGCTGGAAAAGGGATGGCTCATTTACAAACGATTTTACAAGCGGTTTATAATGTTAAAGCAGAACCTGTTGAAGCGAATTACGCACATGCTCTATCTTATGTAGAGCTCCATCAAAAAAAGCGTAGTTTGCTACTCTTATTTAGTGATATACGCACATTTTTGTATGAAGAAAGTGCATTACATTATTTGCAACGTATACGTCAAAGGCATGTATTCTTTATGATTGGTATAGAAGATTCGGTTATAAAGGACACGATTCGTAAATTTCCATTTGGTGAACGTGAAGCAATGCACAAAAGTATTGCCCAACAACAAATGCTGTTTAAAAAACGTGAAATGGCTAAGTGGGAGAAGCAAGGTCTGCTCATGATTGAAGCTAAGAAGGAAAATCTTGCAGCAACTGCGATTTCAATTTATTTTGATTTTGTGAATCGGAATGTAATTTAGATAGGTTGGGTGCAGTTCTTCATGTTGGATGGAAATGCAATTGTTCGTGACGGAACAAGCACTTGAATTAAAAAGAACTCCTCGTAAGGTACTGCACGCCAAAAATTGATCTCTTACGATAAATTTTTGGGGAATACCAGGGAGAGGGGTTCTTTTAAAGATGTATCGTATCCGTCTTGCTCCATACCATTTTTCCAATGCCTACATACAGGATAAGTCCAAATAATGTAAGAAGTGCAACAGCATATTTCATTTCTAGTGAGATAGCAGCGGGTGTAATAAAACCTTCAATGATTCCAGCGATAACAAACAATGGTATCGTCCCGAGTATAAGTTGAATGGAGCGGGTAGCTTGGATTTTCAACTGATAGCCTCGAGAATAATTACCCGGAACTAAAAGTTTATAACCCATTAACAACCCTGCACCACCAGCGATAAAAATGGCGGTTAGTTCAATGATACCGTGTGGAACGATATATGCCCAGAATACATAGGTTTTACTATAATGCCAGAAAAAGGCAGCTAGTCCTCCAACCATAATACCATTGATCATAAGTACATAGACCGTTAAGATGCCAAAAGTAATCCCGCCTGCAAAAGCTAAAAATGCAACTTGGATATTATTTGTCATGATGCTTGCAGACATGAATGAGCCGTCTATCGTCCCAGGATTTGAATTAAGTCGTTCGGGATTAATTTCTGCTGTGATTTCACTTGGTAAAATAGCATAAATATGATCTGGATTACTTAAAACAGCTAAAAAGCTTCCAGCCGCACCGAGCAAGAATAATCCCATTGCAATGATAACAGCTTTATACTGGTCCCATAATAGCTGAATAAATGTAACAGTAAAGAATTGTTTGATTTGCTTGCCGCTAGATACTTGGTCTTTATACAGCATATTATGTGCTTTGGCAACGAGTGTATTTAAATAAACTGTCATCTCTTCTTGTGGAAAATAAGTTTGTGCATATGATAGGTTTTGGGCTGTCTTTTGATAAAGTCGATAAAAGCGATCAATATCTTGACTTGTCACTTGGTGCTTTCGTGTATGTAGATGTTGTATGGCAGCATCTAGTTGTTGCCAATTATCTTTATGTTGTTTGATAAACTGTTTAATATTCATAAAAAACCTCTTTCTCATGCACATTTTAATAAATATTGTAACTTCATTATAGTAGTAAATTGGGAAAATTGAAACTAACAATTATAAAATTTACTAAACATAGAGGGGAAGGATGAAAATGGAGAAAGAACAGGTTGGCGTAAAGACACCTGAATTTATTTCTTTGCAATTTCAATTAGCAGGTTTAGGTAGCAGAGCGGCTGCATTTATTATAGATCAGCTTATTTTATCTGCTGTTAACTTATTGCTAGCCATAATTTTTATTATTTTAATATTTAGTGAATCATATTGGCTTTATATATTTGATTTGAATTCATTTATTTTTGCTATGATGATTATTGCAATTTTTGTTATACAGTGGGGATACTTTATTCTTTATGAATATTTTTCGGGTGGTAGAACAGTTGGAAAAAATATAATGGGGATACGCGTTATCCAGGAAAATGGACATAGTATTACTTTTCTTTCTAGTTTTATTCGTAATTTATTGCGGATTATAGATTCCCTTCCAATTAGTTATTTACTCGGGATATTCATGATATTTCTCCATCCGAAACATAAGCGTTTAGGTGATCTTGTGGCTGGAACGATTGTTGTACATGAACAGAAGACGAAACAAAAGAATAAAATGACACTACTTGAAAAGGAAATCATGCAACGTGAGGCATCTATAGAAAACTACCCTGTAGAAGACTGGGCATTAAATGTTATTTCACAAAAAGATTGGCAATTGCTTCAAACATATAGTCAACGCTTTCTTAGTTTATCGGTTGGTGAGCGGGAATCTTTCACTAACCAAGTAGCGAATATCTTGTATCCTAAGATAGGGTGGGATTTGACTGGAAAAACAAACTATGATTTGGAAAATGGCCTTTTAGCCTTATATGACCGATTAAGAGAAGATTGGGAGTATGAGTTGTAGCTTTTACAATAGGATTGTATGCACCGTCCATATTTCTATGTATCTTTATTGATTTTGAAAGCTGAACCGTACTGTGAACTGAATTTTATATGTTAATGCGTATGGTATCTGCCTATATGAAATTGCTTTTGTTGTATACGTTCCATTTATGTAAACCTTTCTAACTATTATGGGTGATTGTTAGAAAGGTTTTATTTTTCCGTGGATTTTTAGACATACGTGACAGAATAGGGCTTCATTCCCCTAGTTCTATATTTTTCCATTTAGGATGAAGATAATTCTATTGCAAATAGGTATTTTTTCCTATAAATTGGGTATATGGAACTAGAAAATCATGAGAGTGTTTAAGTTTACATATTGCAAACATTCCTCCTACTAAGTGAATGCATACTCTTATTCATCATGATATTTTTATATATTCTTCTAACATGGCGGAAACGCACTCATTTTTAATAGTACATCTTAGATTAAACAATCCGCTATAAATAGTGGATGAGACGGAAGGAATGAGTAATTTGAAAAAAACAATTTCAGGACACATTGGCATCATTGTCGTAATTGTACTAGCAATATCTATGTTCATCACGTCACTATCAAATTTTTGGGTTAGTTATCAAAAGACGTATGAGGCTGCGGGTATTGAGGCAGTTGGCTGTGCCAATATAACGACGGGTTTATTGGATCCAGCAGATATTGAAAAAGCACTACAAGGAGATAATGAAATAAAAAAGAGTTTACAAGAAAGTATTAACTGGACGGTTGATCATAAACATATATTTGCCGATCAATACATATTAACATTGGATGGGGAAATTTTAACACTCGATCAAAACTTGGAGAAACAAGGATTTTCCATTGGAGACGATTTTTACCTTGATCAACAACTAGTTCAAACAATTCTAGATACAAAACAACCCCAGTATTCCGAAATATATACTTATGGCGGAATGAAACGTGTTACTGGTTATGCTCCTATTTTCAAAGACCATGATCCTTCGAAGGAAATTATTGCCTTAAGTGCGATTGACTTTGATGCGAAAATTGTAAGTGAACGGACATGGGACGCTGTTAAAGATAGCTTCTTGCTTGGATTAATCCCAATAACACTAGCTGCATGTATTACAATCTGGTTGATTAGAAGAAAAACAAAGCCGATTACACTATTAATTGATTATGCAAAAAACATTGCAGATGGTCATTTAAATATGAAGGATATTTCAATCAAAAATAAAGACGAACTTGGTCAATTGGCAGAAACACTAAACCATATGGCCCAGCAGTTACGAGATATTATTCAGCAGGTGAAGATAAATGCAGAACATGTGGCGAAGTCTTCTGAGGGACTAACTAAAAATGCCCAACAAACAAATGGAGCTACACAACAGATTGCTGCTACGATGCAACAACTAGAAACGGGTATTTCGAAGCAAACAAGTAATATTGAGAGTACCAATCAAATTGCCATTTCTATGGCTAGTGGTGCACATACCATTGCCGATAATGCAGGACATGTTTCGATTGCTTCCGTTGATGCATCTAAACAAGCTTTAGAAGGCACAAAGATAATTGAAAACACAGTAGAAAAAATGAATACGATTATGAAAGATATGAATGGATTAGAAAATGTCATTGCTGGTTTAGATGATAGATCAAATGAAATTGACCATATTATTAGTATTATTACGGAAATTGCCGATCAGACAAACTTATTAGCATTAAATGCTGCAATCGAAGCGGCACGTGCGGGAGAGGACGGACGTGGATTTGCAGTCGTTGCAGATGAAGTAAGAAGATTGGCGGAACAATCCGGAACATCCGCCCAACAAATTTCTAGTATTATTAGTACGATTAAAGAGGAAACAACGAAGGCTGTACAATTGATGGATATAACAAAAAATGGAGTAGAAAAGGGGATTTCTGCTGTGCATGTAGCAGGGGATTCATTTGAACAAATTAATCGTTCTGTAAATGACGTTTCCAAGCAAATTCAAGATGTATCGTCAGCTGTTCAAGAAATGGCTGCTGGTACGGAACAATTGGAAGGAGCGATGCAGCATATTACAGATGCAGCAGAAGCAGTGTCTGAAGGGACGAAAGAAATCGCTAGTTCTACGGAGCAAAAATTGCAATCTGTAGAAGGTATTACTTCATCCATCAACAAGCTAACAGAAATGACGCATGAATCGAAAGAAGTAATAGGAAAGTTTAAATTGTAGAAAAAAGGGGTCTAGAAAAAAGTAAAATGTACCCTATAAGAAAGACACTTAAAAAAAGGTCTCTCTTATAGGGTACTTTCATTTATAATGAAATAAAATATATGATTGATGGAGCGGAA
>NZ_JBHLWL010000014.1:0-35184 GCF_042432965.1 Paracerasibacillus soli
TATAAAGTGAAACTTCATTCAGTGGGGGTTTCCCTATCTCCCCCACTGAATGTTAGTTAAACAGAATCGGGCTTTTACTGGCTGTTGATCCCCCACTTACATTTCTTGGATTATACTCGAATTCTTGAAGTGGGGGTCTTACAGCCAGTTAATGCGGGATAAAATTTATGAAGAATTATTAGGAAGGTGAAAAAAGTGACAAATTCGATAACGGTAAAAAAATTACATGTATCCTATTATGGAAAAGAAGTAGTGCGTGACATCTCTTTTTCCTTTGGTACAGGTAAATTAATTGGAATCGTAGGGCCTAATGGTGCTGGGAAATCTACACTAATGAAAGCAGTTCTTGGCTTGATACCAAAAGATAAAGGGGAAGTAAAAGTTTTAAATCAGCCAGTTAAACTTGTGCGAAAAAGGATTGCTTATGTACCTCAGCGAAACAATTTAGATTGGGATTTTCCGATAAATGTATTTGATACCGTACTCTTGGGAACATACCCCCATTTAGGAATCTTACGTAAGCCAAAAGCAAAACATAAGGAATGGGCAATGCAATGTTTAAAAGAGGTTGGAATGGAGGAGTATAGCCATCAGCAGATTGGTGAATTATCGGGGGGACAACAGCAACGGGTTTTTTTAGCAAGAGCATTAGCACAAAATGCAGAGCTGTTTTTTTTAGATGAACCTTTCGTAGGGATAGATGTTTCAAGTGAGAAAACGATTATTCAGATTTTGAAGAAATTACGTGATCGTGGAAAGACAGTGTTTGTCGTCCATCATGACTTAACGAAAGTAGAAGATTACTTTGACGATTTAATTTTATTGAATAAGGAATTAATTGAATCTGGACCTGTACAAAAAGTGTTTACTCCAGAAACGATTACGCAGGCATACCAATCAAGTATGACGATTTTAGAAAAGGTAGGGGTGGGTGTGTAATGTCCTTTATCCAAGATTTAATGCACTATGAATTTTTGCAAAAGGCGTTATTTACTTCAGTAATGGTTGGTATACTCTGTGGAGTCATCGGATGTTTCATCGTTTTGCGTGGAATGGCATTAATGGGTGATGCAATCTCTCATGCAGTACTTCCAGGTGTTGCGATTTCATTTATGTTAGATATTAATTACTTTTATGGTGCTGCAGTTATGGGCTTACTTACATCTATCGGAATAGGATATATAAGCCAAAATAGCAGGGTGAAAAGTGATTCTTCAATTGGTATTGTCTTTTCAGCATTTTTTGCGTTAGGTATTTTGCTTATTACAAAGGCATCAACAGCAATAGATTTGACACAAATTTTATTTGGAAATGTTTTAGCGGTTCGTTCCTCTGATATGTGGTTAACTCTAATCATCGGCGCGATTGTTTTACTTATCGTCATTTTATTTTATAAAGAATTTTTAATTACGACATTTGATCCGACTATGGCTGAAGCGTATGGCTTACCAATACGATTTATTCATTATGTTATTATGATTCTTCTTACGTTGGTAACAGTTGCTTCATTACAGACTGTTGGTGTTGTGTTAGTCGTAGCGATGCTTGTTACACCAGCCTCGACTGCATATTTACTTACGAATCGACTATCAACGATGATCTTCTTATCTGCCTTTTTTGGGTCGATTTCATCTGTAGCTGGATTATATTTTAGTTCGGAATATAATTTATCATCTGGTGCTGTCATTGTACTTGCAACAACAGTATTATTTATATTGGCATTTATCTTTTCACCAAAACAAGGTGTTTTATGGCGAGCGTTACGCACACGTAAAAATAAAGCAGCCTTGTAATAATAAATAAAAGCTTGAAAAAGGAGAGGTAGGAGAGAGATGAAAGGATTTTTTAAATTGGCTTTAAGCCTTGGACTTGCAACAATACTATTGGCAGCATGTGGAGATAAGGATACTGCTGATAGTGGAAAAGAAGGAGCATTAAAGGTAGTGACAAGTTTTACCATTTTAGAGGATATTGTGAATCAAATTGGTGGAGAATATGTGGATGTTCATAATCTCGTTCCAGTTGGAACAGATCCCCATGAATATGAGCCATTACCTGAAGATACAAAAAAAGCAACTGATGCGGACGTTCTTTTCTACAATGGTTTAAATTTAGAAGGTGGCGACCATGGTTGGTTTTTTAAAATGATGGATACAGTGGGTCAAAAGGATGAAAATATATTTGAACTGATGAATGGTGTTGAACCGCATTATTTGAAAGGGGAAAGCGGGGAAGAACATGAAATTAATCCACATGCTTTCTTAGATCCAGTTGTCGGGATTCAGATGGCAGAAAATGCGCGAGATGCTCTCATAAAAGTAGACCCAGATCATCAATCGGAATATGAAAAAAACGCGGAAAATTATATAGCGAAATTAAAAGAAATCGATGAGGAATACAAAACGAAAATTGCCGAGCTTCCAGAAGAAAGTCGTATTCTCGTAACGAGTGAACGTGCATATCAATATATGGCAGAGCGATATGGACTTGATGAAGCATATATTTGGGAAGTAGATACAGAAGAAAATGGTTCACCTCAACAAATAAAGGAACTTGTTAGCTTTTTAAAGGAACGCGAAGTACCAATATTATTTCTCGAAACGAACGTCGATCCAAGACCAATGGAAACTGTCTCGAAAGAAACTGGAATCAATATTTATGAAGATAAAATATTCTCGGATGAAATCGGAAAAAAAGGTGAAGAAGGAGACACATATATCAAGTTTTTGGAATATAATATTGATAAAATCTACAATGGTTTAAAAGGTAATTAATTCCCTCCCTAACAGGACATCGTATATAGCGGTGTCCTGTTTTTGTAAGTGCATTTTTAACGAATATCATATAGTTCATGCAAACTGTTATGTAACGAATAGTTTGGGTTGTTCGTCACCATGGAAACCGTTGTGTCAATCTATAGCGGTGCACGTAGAAGGGTTACCTACGCAGCAATTTGTGTAAAGTACAATTCTTTTTAGAAAATAGTTTTATGATAAGGAGGCTGCGTATCCTTATCTGTTGGCTTTTGGATTAAGCTTTGTTAAAATTAATGATACGCATTTTATAAGACGGGAGGGATGGAAATGCCAAAAGGAAAGGGAGCTACAATTGCTCAAAATAAAAAAGCATCGCATGACTTTTTTATTGAGGAGACATATGAAGCAGGAATTGTATTACAAGGAACAGAAATAAAGTCAATTCGTGCGGGACGGGTTAATTTAAAGGATTCCCATGCGAGAATTGATCATCGTGGTGAAGTGCAATTAATCAATATGCATATTGCACCTTATGAGCAAGGCAATCGATTTAATCATGAACCTACGAGAACACGTAAATTGTTATTACATCGAAAAGAAATTGATAAACTTGTTGGGTTAACCCAACAAAAAGGCTATGCACTAGTCCCATTAAAAATGTATATTAAAAACGGCTTCGCGAAAGTACTAATTGGATTGGGTCGCGGTAAAAAGCAATATGATAAACGTGATGATTTAAAACAGAAGCAAATGAAACGTGATATTGACCGTGCACTAAAAGATCGAACGTTGGGTTAAACCAATATTGTAAAACATGGAAAACTAACCAGATGATTCATTAAGGGGCACCTTGAAGTTTTCTCTGTATATGTTATAATAAATATTGTTAGAAGGACGAAAGCTTAGTAAGAACAACCTTCCGATGATCTCCTTTTTATACGGGGACGTTTAGGATTCGACAGGGGTAGGTCGAGCTTTGGTTGCACGTCGAGGTTACGGCTCGTAAAACGTTACTCGCCTAAATATAACTGGCAAAACAAACAATAACTTAGCTTTAGCTGCTTAATAGTAGTCTTTAGCTGATCCTTCCTGCTATCGCCCGTGTGGCAGATTGAAGGGTCTCAAATGAAGCGGGCTATACCATCATTCGCCGTCTGAGGATGTTGGTTGAAACTAATCAGACTAGCTGCTTGGAAGCCTGTTGGTAGGCTGAAAAGACAGTGAATGATAATATACCAACTAAGCGTGTAGATGCCATAGTGGCGATATCTCTGGACGCGGGTTCGATTAGTAAATAGTCGCCTTTTGTGGTAACACAAAAGTGATAATCTGGCTTTATCGGTGAAACCTAAGTTGCCATAATTGTAAGGTAATAGGGCAATACCGAGCGGTGTGTGGAGTAATCCAACAGCCGTGTATCGACTTATAGGCTACCTTTTACAAGGTAGTACTAGGATGCGAAATGCTGTCTTTTATAAGATAAATATATATTTTGCATAAGACGCCAGAGGACCTAATCAAAAGTTAGGTTCAAGATATAGTCAGTGCCATGTCGAAAGCATGGAAAAGCACGTCCCGCCGTCTCCACCAATACATATGTTGGTGGTTTTTTTGTGTTTATAAGTATTGTAGATGATTATGAAGCTAATTTTGTTGTTAAGATTAAAATTTATAACTCGAAAAATTTCTTTTCAAAGAGTAACTTTTGGTTCAGGGTTTCCCTGGTGTATTTACCGTTACGAGGTGTAACAGCGTCATAATTTTGCAGTATCCATTTCGAGCGTTTTCTTTTTTTGTTAATTCTTAAATAGGTGTGTGTCTCCTGTAAGATTTTAAATACTTCCTGCTTTTTTTTGAAATAAAGTGTAAAGGAGTCTTTATGTTTGCGTGGATTGTAATTTTTCTTAGTATAAATATTTCCCCCAGCTAATTTTTGAATGTATTGTAGCATCTCCATATCATTAGATGATATGGAGATACAAGGTCTACGGTATTCGTTTTTATGCAGTCTAGTTAGGGTTATACTACCTTCACCATCTATTATCCCAGCAAGATAGGCAGCTTCCCAATCTTTCAAATTATTCACCTCGAACTAGTAAATTTAATTAGAAACATATGTTTCTATATAGTGTAACAGTTATAAATAAAAAATCAATTGAAACACTAGTAAATAGTAAAGACAGTAAAAATTGAGAAGTATATCTTCTACTATCATTTAAATAGTTGTGAAGGAAGTTGGCCAGTTGGTCGGAACATCTGAATTTTAATTGCCAAATGCATAGTCCAACTCCACCGTCTTTAGACGGTATCCGCTTTTAGCCTTATCTTTTGATGTGCATACTTAAGATATGAGGTGACAAGTATGGACGGATATAAGAAGAATAGCCATACGGTATTTGATATCAAGTAACATATAATTTGGGTAACCAAATATAGATATAAGGTATTGCGTGGCCAGATTGCAATGAGAACCCGAGAATTAATCAGGCAAGGCTGTGAAGCAAGAGGTATTAAAATCTCGCAAGGAAGAAGTGTCGGAAAAAATCATATTCATTTGTTGATATCGTGTCCACCTAGCCTTGCCCCAAGTAAAATTTTGCGATACCTAAAAGGTAAATCATCAAGACTTCTACAAGATCAATTCCCTGAATTGAAAAGAAATATTGGGGTCAGCACTTATGGGCAAGAGGTTATTTCTGTGCAACAGTTGGAAATGTGGATGAAGAAACGATTGGAAATTATATCGCAAACCAATTTAGTGAAAAAAAGAACGACACATTTAGAATAGAGGATTGAGTTTAGTCAAATTTTGAGTATGTTTGAGCATAAGGTCTTTAAATAGGGCTTTAGCCTGAGGAACGACTTTAGTCGTCGACATTTCATGTCCAAATCCACCTGCTTTAGCAGGTGGTCGTTTAAGGTCTTTTTACTGTTGCTGAGCATAGAACATCAGACTTTTGTCTTCTTTTATGATATCTAACGCTCCTTTGTGAATGTGGCTTCAGCACCGAAAGCCACATTCTCAATCATAAAATTACGTCACTCCATTAAGGCCTTGTTCAGCTAATAAAGCTCCATTAACTACATGATGATATTGACTTTGCACGTCCATATGGACATTGTTTTTTGGTTTAACAGATAATAAGAAAAGTTATTCCATCAATTACATGAAAATACTTCTTGCGGGTATATTTATTAAATGCAAGAATGAGTTATTGTGTAAAATTTAAAACACCTTCCGCTGATAAATAAATTGGCTGAACATCCAGGAAGTTAGATAAAGGATAATAGCAATTGCTGCTCCGCTAAGGTAAATAGTTGTTATAGATAAGCTTGTAAGAAAATCCGTAATAGCAACAAAGTGTTCTGTTATGAATCGGAAAAGGGGTGGCAGAACAACTGCTGAAATTATCATTCCGACCAAAACAGCTGCACCTATATAACCAGGTTTTAATATATAAAATAAAGGAAAAGCAAATGCGGAAAATACAAAGAATAGTCCCATAGCGATAGTTATATCCCTTATCATAAAGCCAAAATTAAATATATATAAAATGACACTAGCTACACCTATTGATAAAATCATGTATGCAATGGCACTGATGTATTTTGCCGAAACAATCTCTTTTCTCGTATATGGCAAAGAATTAAGTAGGATATTGGATTCTACCTGTTCATCATAAATATATCCATTCAAAGGTATATAGGCGCCCGCCAACAAAAAAATAAAAGCTGGACTCATATGATCGCCAAAAATTGCAAAGAATATAATAAACGGAATAAAAAGTATTATTTGTGCCTTTTGTATTATGAAATCTTTTTTTATCAAGTTAAACATATTGACTGGCTCCTTTCATATAAAACATAATATCCTCTAAGGAGGCTTTTTCCATAATTACTTGACCTTTTAATAATCTTCTTACTTCTTCAGCATTATTTGTTATTGCTTGAAATTCAGTTGAGGAACGTTCAATACTTATAAAATCCTTTTTAATGTCGTGATGAAGTAGATCGGCATTTCCTTTTACTAAGGCATAATGCTTATCAATATCACTTATCGACTCATTGAAGAGAATGTTACCTTTATGAATGAAAGCAATATTGTCTGCAATTCGCTCTAAGTCACTGGTTATATGGGTAGAAAAGAGGATAGTTCGCCTTCCATCTGCCATTATTTCTTTTAAAATATCCAACAGTTCTCTGCGGAAAACAGGGTCCAAACCAGCTGTCGGTTCATCCATCATAATAAATTCAGCTTCATGAGATAGAGCCAGTGCTAAAGAAGTTTTCATTAGCATTCCTTTAGAAAAGGTTTTAATTGCTTTATTCAAAGGAAGTTCAAACTTCTTGATATAATTATAAAATTGATTGTCACTCCAGTTTTTATAGGCTGGACTAATGATTTTACGAATATCTTTTAGATTTAGGCCTTCGTAATAGACATTACTATCATAGACAAACCCTATACGTTCCTTGATTTCCTTTTCATGCTTAGCGTAATCTGTTCCAAATACCTTTATTTCACCTGAATCCGGTTGCAAAAGATTCATTATTAACTTCATGGTGGTTGACTTTCCTGCCCCATTCGCCCCTACAAAACCTGTTATTTGTCCTTGTTTTACTTGTAAATCAATACTCTCTAAAGAAAAGTCTTTAAAATATTTGCTTACATTTTTAAAATCTACTATGTTTTTTATTTCTCTCACTCCTTATTATAAATTCCAAATTAATATACACCTCTTAAAGTTATGTTTTGACGAAGTTGATAAAATTTAACCTTTAATGTTCTGTAAGCAGAAATCCAACCCCTAACATATCCTTAATTGGGAAACGCAACCCGTATATATACAGTATATACTCTATGAACGGTATACACAACATTAAATTCTGACTTTTTTAGTTTTTAACAAAAAAGACTTTAATATTTTATTAAAGTCTTAAAATCTATTTTCATATTTTCTACAGTTGCATTTTCTTATGTAAAGGCCAAAACACTTGTAACTAGATTATCTGAGAATCAGTTGATAAAGAAAAATATATGTATGAGGTCAGCTATATTTGTAGTTTGAATTATTTAACTCATTCCTGTGTGCAGATTTCATGAAAAACATAATTTCATCTAAAGAAGCCTTTTCTATCACAACATGATTATTAAATACTTTTTGAACTTCTTCTACATTTTTTGAAAGGGCTTGAAAGGTATCATGGGAACGTTCTATGTTTATGAAGTGTGATTCCGTATCTCGATCAAGTAAATCCGCGCTCCCTTTTACTAAGACATATTGTTCCCGCAATTCCTCCAAACTTTGATGGAGAAGTATTTCCCCTTTATTAACTAGCACAATATAATCTGCAAAACGTTCCAAGTCGCTTGTAGTATGCGTTGAAAAAAATATGCTTTTTCCCTCATTTATCATAACGTCTTGAAAAATATCTAGTAATTCTCTTCGAAACGTTGGATCTAATCCTGCTGTTGGTTCATCCATAATAATTAATTCGGGATTATGAGATAAGGCAATAGCTATAGATGCCTTCATTTGCATTCCCTTAGAAAAACTTTTAATAGATTTATTTAGGGGTAGCTCAAATTGATCAATATACTTATTAAATTGCTTGTTATCCCACTGTTTATAAGCTGGGGCCACAATTTTACTAATATCCCTCAAGTTCAAGGATTCATAATATATATTGCTGTCATAAACAAAACCGATTCGGCTTTTAATTTCTTTTTCATGATTAGCGTGGTTCATTCCAAATACTTTTACATTTCCTCTATCAGGTTGTAAAAGATTCATTATTAATTTAATTATAGTTGACTTTCCAGAACCGTTTGCACCAATAAATCCAGTTGTGTACCCTTTTTTTATTTGTAAATCTATATTATCTATAGAAAATGTCTGAAACTTCTTAGAAACGCCTTGTAACTCAATTACATTTTCCATCCTTCTCACTCCTCATACAGCAACTTTAATAAATCTTGTAGTTCTTCATAGGATAGTCCGATTTCCTTACTGGTGAAGATAACCGCAGCTAATTGTTCCTCAATCACTCGTAGTTTTTTTTCTCTAAAAACTTCTGGATTTTGCTCTGCTACAAATGAACCTTTCCCTGCAATTAAGTATATGAACCCCGCCTTTTCCAATTCTTCATATGCCCGTTTTGTAGTGATAACACTAATTCTTAAATCCCTGGCCAATTGTCTTATAGAAGGCAGAGCTGTTCCTTCTTTTAACTCACCTGAAAATATTTTAGTTTGTATTTGTTTGAAAATCTGCTCATATATAGGTTCCTTTGAACTGTTTGATATTATAATTTGCATGTAGATACCTCCTTATCAGTGTGTGTATCTATTTTTCATGTCATGAAAATCTCTGTTATTTAAGTAAAATAACACTTATCCCGCACTCAACCTAATATATATCCTTAAGGGACTTTTCTATTTATATTATATATACTCACTATACACTGTTCAACTACCATGTAAGAACTAAAAAGTGATTCCCGTTATGGTGAGGCTGAGCTTCATAGATGGTGAACGATTACAGTTTAAAATACACTGTTTTCCCTAAATTTCATTCTTGGTTCTCTGATAGTGTAGCTTTAGCAGTCATAATAACTGCGTTTGAAAGAAAAGCATCTGAACACAACATAGCAGCAGAGAGCTTGTCCAGTAAATTATTCTTTGCAGAAATGAATAGCATATTTAGAACAGACCAGTGTTGGCAGGAATAGCTTTACTAAAAGGCAAAAACACCCAGTTCAAGGTGGTTATCCCAAAACTGAGTGTTTTGCTAGTGATTTGAATTACTAATTTGTTGTAGGAATGTATGCCAATTAGATTGCTGTTTTCATTTTTATTAGCACTTATTCCCCCAAAAACTGAAGACGTTAGTAAAAATTCCTACTGATTTTTTCTTGGTCTGTAATCTGTAATCTACCCTTCATATAATATAGTGTCACTTCTAGGTAACAGTCCTAAACATTTTGTTCTGTTTTATTGAATAGATGACCATCCCTCATCTCAAACTTTAAATCACCATAATCCGCAAGTTCGGGATCATGGGTTACAAGTATGATGGTTACCCCCTTTTTATGGACTTCCCGAAGAATTTCCATAATCTTGTTACGATTTTCTAAATCCAGATTTCCTGTTGGTTCATCGCACAATATCAGTTGGGGATCGTTCATCAATGCTCTAGCAATTGCTGTACGTTGCTTTTCACCACCGGAAATTTGTAGTGGCATATGGTTTTTTCTTGGAAGTAATCCAACCATATCTAACAGTTGAACTGCCTTTTCTTCTACTACTTTCCTAGGTTCATATGGCAGTAGTGGTATCATTACATTCGTCAATACGTCAAATTGATTAAACAACTGAAAGTCCTGAAAGACATAGCCTACATGATTCCTTCGAAAACGGCGCCGCTCTTTTTCGGCTGCTATCGTGGCATCGAGTTGGCCAACTTTTACTTCTCCATTATCAGCCTGTTCAATTCCTGACAGCAGGCGCATGAATGTTGTTTTTCCGGAACCAGAAGGACCTGTTATGGTAAGCCAGCTACCTGATTCAATGGTTACATTAATTTCCTTTAATACATGAAGTGATTCGGTACTCGTTTGATAGGTTTTGTTCACGTTATGAAGCACTATTTGCAATGGATTTGCCTCCTTTTACTTGAGCCCTGTGTAGTGAATAAATGGAACCACTGAGCATAATAACTAAAATAAGTATCCATCCCACTATTCCGTAAATGATAGTTTGGGCTGTAATTGGGACCATCATGGTCGTGAACAAAAGACTGACAATCCAACCAAAAATTGCAGCTACTCCCGCCCAAAAAAGGATTTCTCGTAAAAAATAAGTTCTTATGGCTTTTGCTTCCCAGCCAAGATAAAGAAATAATTGAATTTCGGACGCCCGTTTTTTCCACAATCTACTAAGTGATTGGTAGACTGTCGTTAAGCTTAACATATATAATAATACGATAATGAAAATAAACATCCCTTCGATTTCCCCGTGAACGTACGTTCCAAGCTTTGTTTTTGTCGTGGTTTCCAGATGTTGTAATAGAAAAAATGGCAGGAAGCACGTTAGAATTGTTGTTAACAATAGCTGGATACAGGAAGCAAGCAAATAAAAACGATAGAACCAAATATTCTGGAATGTCATGGATTTCCGTTGTCTTTTGACTATTTTCTGTTGTTTGTTTTGCAATCTATCAGCTAAGAAAAACAACAAAATACAGATACTACTAATAACTGCGGTTAAGGTTAATGGTAGCCACTGGCCTGTCCAAATTCCGAAAATGGCAAATCCCACAGTTACAAGAATGATTGGGGGTGCAATCATGAGCAAACCCTCTTTATAACGGATCTGACGGATTAGTTTTTCAGACCAACCTAATCGAGCGAGCAGTTTTTCATCCTTTTGTCTATCCGCAAGTAAATTGAAAAATGTAAAGCCGATAAATGTTAAAGCAACCAATCCATAAAGTATCGTTATCGCCACTTGCAGCATATTCCAACTGGACAGCACAGTATCGGCAGCTCCTAATGTAGTGAACGGCTGGACAATCTTACCGACCCCTTCCACATCCACTGTGATATCTTGTACCGAAGCACCCGCAACAATATCTACGGTAAAACCCTCATCTTCCCATTCTTTGGCTAGCTTTCGAATGAGGGATGCCGCCTCTTTGTCATAGCCTGTAATGCCTGCAACCTTAATGCGAATGGCATCAATCGGCGCCTCGCCCTTTATCTTCTCCGCATAATCTATAGATATTAATCCGTGTGCAGGTGTTGTAATAAAACTGCCCGGAACAGCAGAAGGATGTAATTTCACAGTTGGATTTGAGGCCAAGTGTGGCATTTCCCGCCCGTAAATACCAAGGGGGGCGGAGGCTAATGATTCTGCGTTTTCCTTTATGGAAAATTTGCCGTTTTCTATAAACCCAACAAAATCATCGTCATTTGTGGCGTTATTGTATTCATCCAATTTATAAAACTCTACCATATCAATGTTACGATATGTAGGAGCTTGAAATTGTTCATCGATTCCAGTTTGTTTTACCGAGAGGTTGCCATCCTTCCAATCGTAAACAACAGGGGATAGACGATACCCAATCCGTTGACCATGAATTTTGTGGCCTCCTCCTAAAAGACCAGGCTCTTCAGATAACATATCTCCTTGTGAGGAAAGTTTCATATTTTCATCTATATAGAGAAGGTTTTCCTCAAACGGGGAGAGTCCGTCATCAGGTACGAGTTCAAGCACCTTTTCTTGATGTAGTCTTTTTTTACTAATATACTGTTCCAAAAACTTGTAATAGCTTGACGGATTCTCATAAAGTGTTCTGTGTGCACTACCTCCAATTAATTTGTCCTCCCAGGTCATGAGTTCTTCTTCACTAATATCTCCTAAATCATCGATTGTTAATTGAAATGAAACCGGTACTTGAATATCCTTTAAGCCCATAATTGGGATGGAATACTGTCCCCCTTTATATGCCATAGGATCCATAACTTTTTTTGTTAGCTTATCAAGATTATAACCGGTAAGTTTTTCTTCTTCCGTTGGATCAACTGCCACCACTTGATGATAGGAAGTGGGAAACACAAATGTGGCTATATCTGCTTCATAACCAAGATAATCTCTATCTACACTTAGGGATGAAGGAAATACCGATAAATCCAAATTATCTATCCCGAAGTCATATAAATAAATGTCATCTTTATTTTCATAGGTATTTACCCCGTCACTTGTATAGTTTACTACTTCAAAATATTTCGGGTGTTGTTTATCTTTTTCAATCATCCAGGTCCGTTCTCTTGCAGTAAATAGCCCGATTGAGGCAACGGGTGCAGCGAATTCCACTTGGGGATTGTTTTTGATGACCTGCCATTCTTCAATGGTAATCCCGCCATCTCCAATTCCAAGATAGTTCTCCTCAATAAGGTTTAATTGTTTTTCAATTTCTGTTCTTGCATCGGGTGGACGTATCAGAATGTCATACGCTCCACGTGAAAAATCAGTAATATCTTGTTTCACCTGTTCATGTGCATCGGCCAGTGTTGACATTGTGTAGGAAACAGTGCTTATGATGAGCAAAAGGATGACGCTCATCATAAACATTGTTTTTTTAGAAAAAATATTTATTTTTTTCATCGTAATTTAGTATAAAGAAATTTTTGCTAATCCCGTTACTTGGGGAGCAGGTCCATAATCTTCACTGGTGACGCGACCGATATACGTGTAATCTGAGATACTCTTTGTAGTCCATCTTTGACGAAATTTGTGGGAGCCGTAAGTCCTGTGTGAACGAAACTGTTCTCCATTTATACCTGAATGAAAGGAAAATGAAGCAACCCCACTAACATTCGTGCTAACAGTGATAGTTTTCCACTCTAGATGCTTGGCACTAAGTTTTGAAGGAGAAAGGTATGCCCTTGCTGATTGAATACCAACATAATCACTCTCTATATCATTGTTTAATTCTGTTGATGCACTAGTATTTATTCCACCAAATCCAAATAGTAAACCAATAGTTAATACTGAAGTTATTAATGTTTTCTTCAATGAAAGAACCTCCAATAAATTATTTTGTGATACGGTACCGATAAAATCACTAAATAGTATCCTGGAGGTAGCCAGTTTAGTAATTTATGGTACTCCTTAATCCATCTCCCCTGTATCATTTAACCTTCAAGAAAAAATAAAACTTTCTAGGGGGAAATTAATAAATTAGTCTATCAAAAAATTAAGTCTTTCTAAATAAACTTTCTAAATAAAATGTAACATTTAATACCTATTTCTCAGTAAAACTTGATGAAATCTCATTCTGTTATGCTCATTAGTGTGAACAATAATAAGATAGGACAAATTGATACTTCTTCGAAAAGCTCCTTTCCATAAAAATATGTTACTATAATTTACTTTCTAGTTTTGAAATCCCTTATAGTTTAAACTTTAATAGACACCTCCTTATATAATAATAGTTTATCACTAATATAAGCAAAGGGTGTTGGGAAAGTTACATTGTTTTTCTACAGTTTATGACATGTATCGACATTTATCTACACACTTTCGTCAAAAAATTTCCTTGCCTTTTTGTCTTATTGGGAAATGTTTTGTTTTTATATATTATTGTTGTGATTTTAGCTTAGTTAATAAATAATTAATTATTTAACTATAGAGGTTTATGTAAGTTGTTATTTTAGATGGTCCGATGTTTTAATTTTTACTAGGCACCAAATGGCTAAAAAAGTTCTTGTTTTTGCAGATTTTGGTATGGATGACATGATTGCGTTTATGTATAGTCACCTTAACGAAGCCAATGATGTAGTTGGGGTAGTGGCGGATTACGGTAATAACCAGTGAAAATGCAATGGCAAATTTGCAGTATATGTCAGGGGTACTACAATTGAAATCGGATGTAAAGTTGTATGGGGGGCACTGCAATTGTAATGACGGGAGAATAGTTGAAAACTCGTTTGATTTCTCGAAAAACTGTGAGCATTTCCCATTTTGAAGAATCTCCTCTGCTTATAAGGTGCCTATAGTATACTTTTTTCTGCATTATTTGTTAGACAGTCTGACGTAAGGTGGTGTGAGAGGTTTGGGGTTAGTCACCCCATCCTACTCGATTTGTAGAATTTGTTCATTTTTTGGAATGCAACTGTACTGTGGATAAGTGTTTCTGGTGTTGTTTCTGGTGTGAAAAATGCATTTTTTATGGAATAGAGTGGGTTTACCTTATACACGTGGCAAAACAGGGTGTATTTGTGCAATCCCCCAAAGTTGTTCAATATGAATATTCACGCTAAAATAAATATATCAATACATAGTAGCATCGAAAGGGGCGATAATTTTGGTAGCATATCCAAATGTTGAAACAACAAAACAACTTATTAAACAATTAGTATCAATCCCAAGCCCATCAGGTTTTACGGAAAAAGTAATTACGTTTGTGGAAAACTATTTACAGAAGTTAGAGATTGAAACGAAACGTAATCGTAAGGGTGGTCTCATTGCAACAATACCTGGAAAGAATGACAACGAACACCGTATGTTGACGGCTCACGTTGATACATTAGGTGCGATGGTAAAAGAAGTGAAAGCAAATGGTCGGCTTCGTCTTGATTTAATCGGTGGTTTTCGTTATAACTCTATCGAAGGGGAGTATTGCGAAATACATACGGCATCAGGAAAAGTATATACAGGAACGATTTTAATGCATCAAACGTCCGTTCACGTCTATAAAGATGCTGGTACTGCGGAAAGAAATCAAGATAACATGGAAGTTCGCATTGACGCGAAAGTAGAAAATGCGGAGGAAATTCGGGCGCTTGGCATTGAAGTAGGAGACTTTGTATCTTTTGATCCGCGCGTAGAAGTGACCGAAAACGGCTTTATTAAATCAAGGCATTTAGATGATAAGGCAAGTGTTGCAATCTTAATGCAACTAATGAAACAGATAAAAGAAGAAAATATGACGCTACCATATACAACGCATTTTCTTATTTCTAATAATGAAGAAATAGGGTATGGTGGTAACTCCAATATTACGCCAGAAACAGTCGAATACTTGGCAGTTGATATGGGGGCAATGGGTGACGGACAATCGACAGATGAATATACCGTTTCGATTTGTGTAAAAGATGCGAGTGGCCCATACCATTATGGACTTCGCAAACATCTAGTCGAACTAGCTAAAGAAAACAATATCGGTTACAAACTCGATATTTATCCATATTATGGTTCTGATGCTTCAGCAGCTATTCGTTCAGGACATGATATCGTTCATGGTTTAATTGGACCAGGAATAGATTCTTCTCATGCTTTTGAACGCACACATGAGACATCTCTTATAGCTACAGAAAAATTATTGTACTATTATGTGCAATCAGACATGGTGGCATATTAAAATACATGAAAGAGACAACATAAGGGTCTAACCCCCTCTTTTAACTAAGAGGGGATCAGACCCTTCGGTATTATACAAGCCTAAAACTAACAGTGCAGACATTGATATATAGCCTAAAGCTATATGTTCTACTAATTAAATCACATACTTAAAAATACACCAAAAATGAAAGAAACTTCCTAGCAAAATGAAAACGTGAAATATTTCATGATAACCAAGATGTTTAAACTCCATAAACTTTGGTTTTATCCAATAAATAAATCCACCAATTGTATAAATTACACCACCGACAATTAGTAGTATTAGTCCATTTCTACCAATTACATTTCCTAAAGATGGGCTAAAAAAGATTACAATCCACCCCATAGCAATGTAAATACTAGTTGAAAGCCAACGAGGTGCTTGAAACCAAATGAGTTTAAATAATACACCAAATAACGCAATAGCACTAATAACACTAAATAAAATCCATCCAGATAGCCCATGTAAACTGATGAGACAAAATGGTGTATATGTTCCTGCGATTAAGACAAAAATCATGGAGTGATCAACTTTTCGTAAAAAAGCGATAACATGGTCACGCGCAATAACTGAATGATAAGTTGCGGACGCCGCGTATAATAAAATCATGCTAATCCCAAAGATTGTTACTGCCATAATGGCAATTGCTGATTCGGTCGTAATACTGGCTTTAATAATAAGTGCCAGTAATCCAACAAAAGATAAAATCGCTCCAAATAAATGTGTCAATCCATTAATAGGTTCACGGATATAATTTGTCATTATATTAACCCCTCACTCATGTAGTTTTGATAACTACATACTATAATATAGCAAACATAACACATAGTCAACCTTTACACGAAGTGAATTAATACATATACTTAATATAGCCCAAAAATGTAATAAAATGAGGAGTTTATATGGAAAATAAAATTAGTGAGATTATTGCGTTACTTGACTTAGATAATAAACTTACGTTAGAGGAGATACCTGATATTGACTTGTATATGGATCAAGTCATTCAACTTTTTGAAAATAAATATGCTGAAACGAAACGAAATGATGAAGAAAAGATTTTAACGAAGACAATGATAAATAACTATGCAAAAGGCAGGTTGTTTTTTCCAATTAAAAATAAAAAGTATACGAAGCAACATGTGTTATTAATTAGTTTGATTTACCAATTAAAAGGTGCATTATCGATTAATGATATAAAAAAAATATTAGATCAACTGAATGAAAAAATAGTGAATGACCAATTTCAATTAGATAATTTTTATGAAAGTTATATGCAATTACTAGATGTAAACGCCAAAAATTTTAAAATTGATGTTGAAGACTGTGCAAAAGACGTGACCAACGAAATTGCGCAGTATGCTGATGAAGATGCAACCTACTTAGAAAAGCTTCTGCTTATTACATCTCTTGTAAATATGAGTAATTTCTACCGTCGTGCAGCAGAATTATTAGTAGATAAAATAGAAAATAGTAAAAGTGATAAGCCTGACTAATGTGCATAAATTGAAACCTTGTCGACTATAATTGAATAATCATAATGGACGAGGTGTTTGGGATATGGAACAATGGGTAACTAATATAATGGAACAGTTTGGTTACGTTGGTATTTTACTGATGATGGCGCTGGAGTGTATTTTCCCTCCAATACCATCTGAAATAGTATTACCGTTCGGTGGATTCATGACAATTAGTACAGGGTTGACAATTATGGGGGTAATCGTAACTGCTACAACTGGCTCAGTACTCGGTGCCGTCATATTATATGGTATAGGACGAATGTTAGGCCAAGATGCAATTGAAAAGATTGTTACGAAATGGGGGTATCTACTTCGTGTCCAAACATCAGATATCCAGAATGGTATTAATTGGTTTGACCGCTACGGGTATCGTGCAGTTTTTATTTGTAGAATGATACCACTTGTTCGAAGCTTAATTTCCATCCCTGCAGGAATTGCCAAGATGAATATGACAATATTTTTGCTCTTTACGTTGTTAGGATCACTTATATGGAATGTCGTACTTGTATTGATTGGAGTTTGGCTAGGTAGTGCATGGAGGAAGATAATTGAATTTATGAATGTGTATGCCACGATCATATATATATTCATGGGGATTGGACTGCTTATCTTATTCGTTCAGCTATTAAAAAGAAATAAATAGAAATGTCGAATTATGTACCGTGCTAGTTTGCTAACAACAATCAAAATCTAGGTAAAAAGAATGATTGTATTCGTAAAATCAACGATAAAAATTACTTTATGGGCTTTTTTTTACAAACAAAAGCCTAAACAGATAAAATATAGGACTCTATTATTACATATGATAAAGTCTTATTAGGCCTATCTTCTTAGTAACAAAATCATTCCTTTGTTACAAAAAAAGACGGTTTTTATCGCATTTTGAAATATATTTGTAATATAACTCTAACAAACATGAAATTAATCTATGTTATACTTCCCTTAAAGAGTTAATAGATTTAATATGTAAAAATATCAACTCTACTTTTTAATAAAAATAGATTCAAGTAGAGCGGTTGAGGGAAGCGAGGAAATTAGTTTGAAAAAAACGATTGTAACGATTGCAACTGTATCGGTAATCGGATTTGGTAGTTCAATATTTATCCAACAACCAGTTCATGCAGAAACATTATCGCAATTACATAATAAACAGGAGAATATCCAAGACCAACGTTCTCAAATTAAAGCAAATTTGTCGAAAGCTGAAGCACAAATTGCAGATTTACTTATTGATTTGGAAGAGTTGAATAAAGAAATCGCTGAAAATAAACAAGCCTTAAAAGCGAATGAAAAACAACTTAATAATACTACTAAACAAATAACTACTACAAAAGATGAAATAGATGAATTACAAGCTGCTATTGATAAGCGCTATGAGATATTAAAACAACGTGCTGTCTCTTATCAACAAAGTGGTGGGAATTTAAATTATTTAGATGTTATTTTTGGTTCAACAAGCTTCGGCGATTTTATAGGTAGAATTACTGCAGTAACTAAAATTACAGAATCTGATCAAGAAATAATGAATAAAATTGCTGATGACAAAAAACTAGTAGAAGAAAAACTAGTAGAATTAAAAGACATGCAAACAGAATTAGAAGGCATGAAAGAATTAATCGTTGAGCAAAAGAAGGAAAATGAAAATAGACAAAAAAGTTTAGCGAAGAAAGAAACAGAGTTAACAAATAAAGCAAAAGAATTGAAAATAAAAGATCGTGACCTTGCATCGCTCGAAACGCAAGTGAAAAATAATATCGCTTCAGCAAGAACACCGATTGTTGCAACATTAAGTACTTCTAAATCAAATCAATCGGCAAAAGCGAATAATAATGAATCAGCAAGTCCTTCAGCAAACCCAACTGCTCGTGCAAATGGTAATGCTGCAATTGCTGCTGGGTATCGTGTGCTTGGAACACCTTATGTGTGGTCAGGTAAAAGCCCGGGAGGATTTGATTGCTCTGGCTTTGTATCATGGGCTTATGGACAAGCAGGCTATTCCATTCCATCAAGTACTTCTGGTTTAGCAGGTATTGGGACTAAAGTATCTTCTAGCAATATGCAAGCTGGCGACCTTGTGTTCTTTAATACGTATAAAACAAATGGTCATGTAGCTATATACCTCGGTGGAGGTCAATTCCTTGGTGCACAAAGTTCAAAAGGTGTATCCGTTGTTAGTATGAATAATCCTTATTGGAAGAGCCGTTTTACTGGACATGTAAGAAGATTAAATTAATTTTAATAAATAAATCTATGAAGGCTTCTGATATATTCAGGAGTCTTTTTTTGCGATTTAACTGACTATCACCTCTATTTTAAGTAAACGATGAAATTTTGGGACGAGACTTTGATTTGGTGTGAAATGGTTAGTAAAAGTCGATTTGCTTAACTAATAATTAGTGCGGGAATTGGGACAGCCTTACTAAATCAAGTTTTAATCTTATAAGTAAGATTCCCGGGTACGTATTTTTTAAAACGTGTTTTTGTCGATTTCTATCTACTTCTTTAATCAAATAGATGTGAAAGACTAATAGATAAAGGTATAATGTACTGCATATACATAATAAAATAGGAGTGACTTTTGAAAATGAGAAAGTTTCGCAATCCAGCTTATGAAATTGATCCTATCTATATAGAACGTTGGTCTCCAAGAGCATTTTCAGATAAAGAGATTCCAAAGGATATACTATATAGTCTATTCGAAGCAGCACGTTGGGCACCGTCGGCAGCAAATATTCAGCCATGGCGTTTTATAATCGCCAGAAATAAATCGGATCGTGATAAATTCTTATCTTTTATTAATGAAGGAAATGTCGTTTGGTGTAAACATGCTCCAGTGCTAGTAGGAATTGTTTCAAAAAGAGAAGAAGAAAGTTTTGGGGGATTGAATCCCTCACATGCTTTTGATACAGGAACAGCTTGGGGTTACTTATCTCTTGAGGCGACACGTAAAGGATTAATTACCCATGCTATGGGAGGGTTTAATAGAGACGAAGCTCGTGAAATACTCGAAATTCCAGAACAATACGTGATGCAAGCAGTAGTAGCAATAGGATACCAAGGAGATGCAACGATGTTGCCAGAACCAATGCAAGAGAGGGAAAAGCCTTCTAGTCGGAAAGAAGTTACAGAGTTTGTATTTGAAGGGAAATTTAAATAATTACGACTAAAATAAGGGGTGGTGTTATCCAGCTCTTATTTTATTTTCTAGATTAAAATAAGTTTTACTTTATCTATTAGCATAACTATGGCATACTTATAGTAATTATTATTAGACTATTCTATATAATGGTGCATGTTTGAAAATAGCAGACTCCGTGTACTTAGCAACAACATTGCACTTGGCTTATGCTTAACAAGCATATAAGGACAAGAAAAAATGAATGCTCAGATGTCTCTATTTATAATATGTGTGCAATTGATATCATTAATTTTCACATATTTCAATTAAATATTGAACTGGTTAAGTTGTATTAAAAGCATAAAATTGTTTGAAACTTATACGAGGTGGGAGATGTAGTGAAATGGAAAGTAATCTTTGATCCGGAATATGCAAGAAATAAAGATCTCTTATTATCTGGTTTAATTGGATTTACATTATTCGGATTTATTCTAAGATTAGAAGCGATGCTTATTGTTTTAGGTTTCTTTTGTCTCTATTTACTGTTAACGATATTATATGATGCCATTATGAGAAGAAAACTTATATTAAGTAATGAAAAGACCTCATTACGCATGTTCCAAGGAGAAATGGACGTACTCATGTTCACGTTTGAAAATAAATCTTTGCTTCCCTTTATTAATGGTATTTTCGAATTTCAGATTGGAAAAGAAATCGATATATTGGAACATAAAGTTGTAAAAATGAAAATCACAAATAAAGTTGCTATTCCAATTACGCTAAAAGAAAAAGGAAAAACAGAATTTAAAATACCTTTAGAAGGGATAAGACGAGGAGTTACACGTATTACTTCCATTAGTTGTATATTCCCGCATTTAATAAACTTTAACCAAGTTAGAATGGAATATATGGCATTTTACAATTATGAAGTTATTATTTATCCAAAACCGTTAATTGTGAAAAATATAGATAATTTATTTACGGTATCCCCGGGAAATAAACGAAGTCAATATTCCCCTTTTGATGATGAAATGAGTATTAAAAGTATTAGGGATTATACATACAGTGATTCATTTGAGCAAATCAATTGGAATGCGACTGCTAAAATGCAGAGACTTCAAACGAATGTACATGAAAAGGTAATGGATATGTCACTTGTCCTTGTTGTCAATTTGTACCCTGTGCATGGTTGGAAAACAGAGGACTATCCGAAAATGATAGAGAAGTATTTGTCATATACAACTTATTTATGTCAGTATGCAGCAAAGCAAGGCATACCGTTTTCTATTCATATTAATGCACGTACTCTAGGTAGATATACATACTATTATTTGCCAGAAGGTGAAGGTATACCGCATTATACACAAGCTTTAGAATTATTAGCGCGTGTTCCAAGACAACCAATGGTCTTTCCATTTCAACATATGTTGCATCATGTTACACAACAAACTACAACAGATAAAACAGTCATTTTTCTTGGTGGTATGAGTGTCGCAGAACATAATTTTTTAGCTAAGCAAAATCGATATGGAAAACGATATGTAGTAAAGGAATATGAAGAAGAGGCAACACTTGAAGATTATGATAAGGGGGTAGTTGTATATGCAACATAAACACCCTATTATTAACCGAGCTTATCACTTTTTTTGTGAAGCAATTCTGATATATTTGAGTTCCTTAATGATTTTCTACTGGGAAGATGAATCTATACCAACAGCGGTCTTTATAATTGTAGCGGGCATATTATCTCTTGTATTTTCACTAGTATCTGTATACAAGGAAAATTATGCTTGGTTTATGCTAACAGTTCCATTTACTACTTTCACTTTTATCCTATTTCATGTTAATCCAACGATAAGTATTATTTACGCCCTTGTCTTAACATGGCGATATATTGTGTTGGCAAAAATGGAATTTATTGAACGAGAGATAACATATTTAAAAATACTTTTCATCTTATCACTTATCCTTGGTGTTATCACGGATTTTACACAAGACATCATTTTCCTAACTATACTACAAATTGTTGTCCTATTAATTGGTTACATTAGCAGCCATATCTTAACAATTACCAAGAATCATAATATGTACAACAGAACATGGTTACTCATGGGAGGAGGCTTGGCAGGAACAGCTCTAGCATTATATATAATCTCAAATCATATACTGAAAGGATTATTTGTTATTTGGGATACGATTATAGGGGGGCTTATTTATATTATGAGCTTGCCACTCTATATTTTTGAACTTATAAATATGGATTTTTTATCGGAGTTTGAGTTTAAACGTAATGCTGGTGATGGCCTTCTTGGTATGATTCAAAATTTAGGGGCATTATTCCATCAGCCTAAAAAGGCTCTAATGGAAAAGAATATCTCCCTAATTTATTGGGTGCTAATGGTAATATTGGCATTTATTGTTGTATCAGTTGCGATGCGCTATATTCATAAAAGGTATAGACGATTTATCTTGAAGACGGATCAAGCATTGTCTGCTTATCAATTAGGGGAAAAGGATACATTGCAATTTGGAACGTTAAGTAAACGTATGCAAAACATATTTTCTAAACGACATCCTGTAAGAAGACTAGTTTATGAGTTTGAAAGAAAGACTACACAAAAAGGAATCGGTCGGAAGCATTTTGAAACGTTAGATGAATGGTTTGAAAGGGAAGGATTTGCTGTTCACACTGTTATTTATAATAAAGTTAGGTATGGAGAACAAGATGTTAGTGAACATGAGATAGAAAGATTAATGACTGAATTAAATGCTGTGTTAAAAATGCTGAAAAACAAAGGGGGAAATAAATAATGGAAATGTTAAAGCAAGCACAAGGAAAGTTAAATAATGTTATTTTTGGAAAAGAGGAGGTAGTTGAACAATTATTCATCGCTTTACTAGCTGAAGGACATGTATTACTTGAAAGTGTTCCAGGAACTGGAAAAACAAAATTAGCAAAAAGCTTTGCAAAAGTCATAGATGGCGAATTTAGCCGTGTCCAGTTTACACCGGATGTTTTACCAAGTGATGTTACAGGTATCCGTTTTTTTAATCCTAAAAAGCAAGATTTTGAATTACGGGTTGGACCTGTTGTGACAAATGTACTATTAGCAGATGAAATAAACCGTGCTACACCAAAAACACAATCAAGTTTACTTGAAGTAATGGAAGAATATCAAGCGACAATTGATGGGGAAACAGTGGCTGTTCCAAAACCATTTATTGTAGTAGCGACACAAAATCCCGTAGAAAGTAATTATGGTACGTTCCCTTTACCAGAAGCACAATTAGATAGATTTTTATTTCAAATAGATTTAGGATACCCGAGCCAAGAAGAAGAAAGAAAAATTATTCATACATATCGTGTAGAAGATCCTTATGAACATATTATTCCAAGTTTAACAATTGAGGATATTTTAAAAGCACAAAAGAGCAGCAAAGAGGTAATCATTTCGAAAGTGGTAACCGAGTATTTATTAGACTTAATAAAAGCTTCCAGAGAGCATCCAGAAGTTGAACTTGGAGTGAGTCCACGTGGTATGCTTGCTTTAATGCGCGCCGCCCAAGCAAAAGCGTATATACAAGGAAGAGATTATATAACACCTGAAGATATTAAAACATTAGCACCACTCGTCTTTACACACCGCATTATTTTAACGATGGAAGGTTCTATTAAAAAGACATCGAAAGAAGTTGTGACAGAAATCATTAGTTCAGTTCAAGTACCGGTAGAAGAAGGGGCAGTCAAATAGGATGTGGAAAAAGGAATTTGATGTGGAGCATATTAAAAGCTTTGAATATGTTGCGATTACTGCTATCATATTCTTCATCCTTGGACTCATTTATCAAAAACCATTGGCAATAGTTGGTATGGGGATGTTTGTTATATTTTTAACCGTATATAAGATTTATGATCGTAGTGTTGGTACAAAACTACAATTAAAAAATGAGCCTAGACAAGTGAAGTTATTTCCGGGAGAAAAAGCATCATTAAGATTCGAAATCGAAAATAATTCTATATTTCCTCTAATAAATGGTTCTTGTCACTTGCAATTAGGCTCTTCTATTTATGCATATACGTTGGTGAAAAAGGAAAAGCAATATTGGGAACCATTGTCTATTCCATTATCAATTATCCAATCGAAAACAACTGTTATCGATATACCGATTGAAGCAAAACAACGAGGTGTAGCCTTGATAACGAATATTCGTTATACATTTCCACATTTATTAAGTTTTTCATCCATTTCGTTAAAGTATATGCCAAGTTATCAAACTGAAGTAATTGTTTTTCCAAAAGCATTGCCAGTATCAGGGGTTGAACAGATTTTTCATTCTATACCCGGAACCGGACGTGTCAATTTGTCACCATTTGAAGATATTCAAAGTCCGATAGGTACAAGGACATATCAGTATAGTGATCCATTTTATAAAATCAACTGGAAAGCATCGGCAAAATCACAACAATTGCAAACGACTGAATATGAAAAAGTCATTGATCATTCGTATGTGTTTGTTATAAATATTGCCAATGAATACCGGACAGATATGGTTCGATTTAATAAAATGCTAGAAGACTATTTATCTTATACAGCCTATTTATGTGAATATACTTTCCATCACAATAGTCCTTTTGAAATCTTTATGAATGCGAGAAAACCAGGGTCCATTCCGTATATTCATTTACCAGAAGGAGAAGGCAAGAATCATTATGCAAGATCATTGGAGTTATTGGCACGTATCTCCAAACAATCATTATCCGTATCTTTTGATAAAATGCTCTATCAAATAGGGAAACAACTTGTTACACCTAAAACAATCATATTTGTTGGAGACGTACCAGCAAATCTAACCCAAATTACGCGTAATTGGAAACAGAAGCAAGTCTCTCTCTATCAAATTATACAAATGGATGAAGAGCAAGCGGCGTATGTAAAGCCATTGAAAAAGGAGGTTTCGCAATATGCTACGTAATCAGATGATTGTCACGCATGCGTATCATTTTCTATGTGAAATACTTCTTGTGTTTTTACTTATGTTACCAATCTTTCACCACAAATATTTAATGGTACCATATTGGAGTTATTTATTATTAGCAGTTGGTACTTGTGCCGTGTTTACATTGATGCATACGAAGAAAATGAGTAATATGCTGTACTTTGGTGCATTACCTGTTTTGTTTATTACTCTTTATTTATTAAATTATCCAGTAGTATTTACGATTATATTACCTATCATTTTTGTATGGCGTTTTGTTTTCATAAAGAAGTACCAAGACATAAGAAAAGAAAAACAGTATTTACTAATAACATGTTTACTCGGTGCAATAAATATCATCTTGATTAACGATCCGCGATATTTAATTTATGTTTTAGCACTATTACTAATCCTATTTTTTGGTTTTATGGTTAGCCATTATGTGAGTGTGCATAAGAACCAACGTCAAGATGTAAATATATTATTAGGATTTTATTTTGCAATTGCGTTATTCGGAGGAGCTGGGATATTCTCTTTACTGTCCAATCAGATTTTCCAGATTGCAATCTTCATGAGACAAACTATCATTTTTTTGTTTTCAAATATTATTACAGGCGTAGCGAATACATTAAGCTTCCTTGATGTAGAACAACAAGGTTGGCCAGAACAAGAGGATGATGGGTCACTGTCGGCAATGGATGATAAAATAATTGAAAAGTCAACAGGTTTTAACATGATGGAAGTGCTTACCGTGTTAGCGGGAATCACTTTTGCTATCTTTTTGATTGTATTTATTTTATTTGCAATTGATGCAATGCGTAAAAGGAAGCAGCTACAAGAAATACATTTAGCAGAAGAAAAACAAAGCGGTATAGATTACTTTACAAGTAAAGATAGTAAGGGCAGAACAATCAAGGAATGGCGGCCTACTTTTAGTAGAAAACAACCAAATCATCCGATTAGAAAAGCTGTTTATCAATTTGAAAGGAAAGCAAAAAAGAAAAAATGGGGAAGAAAACCATCTGAAACAATTGAAGATTGGCTAGGAAGGATTGGTTTTGAAGGTCATTTAGATACGTATCAGAAGGTTCGTTATGGAGATATGTTAGAAGTTAGTTACGATGAAGTAAATGAATTACGACGTCATTTACAGCATATTGAACAAAAGTATTTCAAAGAGCCTAAAAAAATAACCAACACGACATGAATCGTTATTACGGAAGTTCATGTCGTGTTGGAAATGAAATGTTAAAAATAGCATAGACCAGTAATAATGATACAAATAATGAAATAAACACGTAGCTAAACGCTTTAATATAATGTTTGTCTAACAGTAATTGCATCGTTTCATTACCAAAAGTGGAGAAAGTGGTATAGGCGCCACAAAATCCTACACCAAATATGTACCAGGCGACTTCTGGTAGGACGTGCCCTACATGTAGTTTTACTAGTAATCCAAGTAAAACGGAACCAGTAATATTGGCAATCCATGTACCTATTAATTGCTTGTGAAATAAATGAGAAAGGTAATAGCGTAAGATACTACCAAAAAATCCGCCAATTGCTACAAAAATTGCACTCATACATCCACCTGCTTACTAGCGCATTGATACCCAAGATAATTTCCAAACAGTCCACAGAAAATACTTAATAAAATATAACTTAAGGCAAGGAATATATGCTGATTTACTAGTTCTATTGTTTCCGTAGTAAAAGTAGAGAATGTGGTGAACGAACCAATGACTCCTGTTTGTACTGCAGTTAAAACCGTTGTGGAAAATGTTCTTTTAATTTTTCGATGATGCATAATAAAACTAAGTAAAAAACAACCGATTATATTTACCGAGAAAGTTGCGTATGGAAGTTCACTATGAATAAGGAGTGAAACCATGTAGCGGGCGAGAGAACCAATGATACCACCTAAGCCTACCGCAAAGTAAATATTCACTCTCATCCGATTTGACACGTTGGGCATACGCCATATATCTCAAATTTATGATCATCAATTCTATAATTAGCTAATGATTGTGCTACCTCTTCCATGGGGCAAATGTCAACATCCTTCGTTTTGCCGCAATCACGACATATAAAATGGTGATGATGGGAAGTGGTGCATTTCATCCGAAAGTGTTTTTCTCCATCTAAATCGGTTGTTTCTAGTATACCAACTTCATCGTATAAGTTCAGATTGCGATAAATGGTATCAAAGCTTATTCCTTCATGTAATGTTTCCATATGTTGTAATACGTGTTTGGCTGTACGATATCCATCAGCATGAGCGAAGTATTCCAACATATCTTTTCTTCTTCCCGTCGCTTTATAGCCTTTTTCCTTTAAAATACGTATCGCTTCATTCATGTTCATGCTAATTACCTCCTTTTTACTATGATAGTCCATAATAAAATGATAACAGATACGACAACAATTGTACCACCTGGTGGAATGCTAAAATAATAACCTGTAATTAATCCAATCATAACAGCTAATTCACCAAAGATAATCGATAAGATTAATGTTTGTCTAAATCCTTTCGCAATCCGCATACTTGCCGCAACCGGTAACGTCATTAATGCTGAGACGAGAAGAACACCGACAATACGAATTGATGCAGCAATGACAAGTGCTGTTAAAACGATAAACAACAAATGAATTCGTTTTGCATGAATACCTGATACAGTTGCATGCTCTTCATCGAAAGAAAGTGCAACCAATTCTTTATAAAATAGTACGATAATAGCTACAACAAAAATTGCAATCGTAAGTATCATATAAAAGTCATTTCTACTAACTGCAGAGACTGACCCAAATAAGTAGCTAAAAAGGTCCGTGTTAAATCCATTTGCTAATGAGATGAAGATGACACTGAGGCCAACTCCAGCCGATAAAATAATGGGGATAGCAATCTCTTGATATGTTCGATAGACGCTACGCAACTTTTCAATTAATATTGAGCCAGTAACTGAAAAGAACATACCACCATATAAAGGTGCAATTGGAAAGGAGACTTGTTTTTGTAGAAATAACGCGAATGCAATACCAGCTAACGTCACATGAGAAAGCGCATCGGCAATTAATGATAGCCTTCTCACTACAATGAACGTACCTAATAATGGTGCAATAATACCAATTAGAAGTCCTGTATATAAAGTGTTTCTTAAGAAATCATAATGAAAAAAGTCAATTAACATGCTATACCTCCAAAAATGTTATGAATGATCATGGGTGACGATATGGACAGCATGACCATATATTTTGGATAGATCATGTTGATCAAGAGCTTCATATTCATCTGGTTTGCCATGAAAATGTAATGTTTGATTTAAACAGGCGATGTCTGTTACAAAACTTGTAATCGTTCCGGTGTCATGTGTAATAAGTAACAAAGTAATATGGCGTTCTTTATTAATTTTATAAAGTAAATCATAAAAACGTTGCACATTTTCATTATCTACCCCAACGGTAGGCTCATCTAAAATTAAGAGTTCAGGATCACTTACTAGGGATCGGGCTATGAACACACGTTGCTGTTGTCCGCCTGACAGGTTTCCAATATTTTGATGCATGTATTCTGTCATACCCACTTGCTCAATCGCTTCTACAACTTTTTCGCGGTCCTTTTTTGTAGGGAAAGAAAAATACCCAAGCTTGGCTGTAAGCCCCATCGATACGACTTCATATACAGTAGCAGGAAAGCCTTTATTAAAGGAATTGGACTTTTGGGAAACAAAGCCAATTTTACTTTTATCTTTAAATGAAGTGAGTGGTTTGCCAAATAGTAAAATTTCTCCCGAGTTAGGTTTGATCAGACCGAGAATGAGTTTGATTAGTGTTGTTTTTCCACCACCATTTGGGCCAATCAAGCCTAGAAATGAACCTTTTGGTATATCAAGATTTATGTCATGTAATATTTGCTTTTTTTCGTATGAAAAATTAACCTCTTTTAAGGAAATAATGGGATCAACCATTGATTCAGCTCCTTCCAATATTCAAGTACACGAAAAACTATTTTTTATTATATCGTAATGATTACGATTTGTAAATAGGAATCATTACGATTCATGAATGGCTTTATCCAATACTTCAGAGTCATTACCGTGATTTATTTTATAAATGTAAAAGTTGAAAGTAATATTTGGCATTTGAACATCTAAAAAATATACTGATTTCAACTATTCCTTGTTGGTCGCTTTCTACTATAAAAAGATGTTATAATATATCAATATGCGTGCGTCTGTATGGAACGGTACCGTAAACAAGGAGGAAACTGACATGATGAACATGGTACAACAAGTGGAAGATAATATAAAAGAAGAAATAAAACAAGCAGTATTGCAAGCTGAATTAGTTACTGAAGCAGAACTACCTCACCTTGTACTTGAAAAGCCCAAAAATAAAGAACATGGGGATTATGCAACAAATATCGCAATGCAATTAACCAAAATCGTGAAACAACCGCCTAGAAAGATTGCGGAAAAGATTGTCGATGAGTTATCTAAATCAAGTAAGACAATTGAGAAAATCGATGTTGCTGGACCAGGCTTTATTAATATTTATATGAATAATGATTATTTAACTAATCTTATCGAAACAATTATCGATGCGGGTGTTACATATGGCCGTTCCGATTTTGGAAAAGGTCATAAAATTCAAGTGGAATTTGTTTCGGCAAATCCAACTGGTGACTTACACTTAGGTCATGCAAGAGGTGCTGCATATGGTGATTCACTGTGCAATGTATTAGAGGCAGCAGGTTATGATGTACAAAGGGAATATTATATTAATGATGCTGGAAACCAAATGCATAATTTAGCATTATCCGTACAAGCCCGTTATATGCAAGCATTAGGTAAAGAGTGTGACATGCCAGAAGATGGTTATCACGGACAAGATATTATTGAAATAGGAAAAAGGCTTGCACAAGAAGAAGGAGATCAATGGCTAGATAAACCTGAAAATGAACGTTTAAACTATTTCCGTAAATATGGTTTGGATTATGAACTAGCAAAATTGAAACATGATTTAGCTGCATTTGGTGTGGAGTTTGATTCGTGGTTTTCCGAAACATCATTATATGAAGGAAATAAAATTAACGATGTTTTACAGAAACTACGTGAAGCGAATGTTGTCTTTGAAAAAGATGATGCCGTATGGTTACGTACAACAGACTACGGTGATGACAAAGATCGTGTGTTAGTTAAATCAGATGGAACATATACGTACTTAACACCAGATATTGCATATCATAAAAATAAATTAGACCGTGGGTTCGATACACTGATAAATATTTGGGGAGCAGATCATCATGGTTACATTCCCCGTATGAAAGCTGCTATTCAAGCACTAGGTTATACAAAGGATACGCTAGAAGTGGAAATTATCCAGATGGTAAACTTGTTTGAAGATGGCGAACGGGTAAAAATGAGTAAACGTACTGGAAAAGCATTGACACTTCGTCAACTTATGGAAGAAGTCGGGATTGATGCGATGCGCTACTTCTTTAATATGCGTTCTTGTGATTCACACTTAGACTTCGATATGGATTTGGCCCGCTCTCAATCGAATGAAAACCCGGTTTATTACGTTCAATATGCACATGCACGAATTTGTACAATGTTGAAGCAAGCGAAAGAACAAGGATATGAAATCACAACGGCATTTGATCATAGCCTGCTGGGAGCGGAAAAGGAAGAAGACTTACTAAAGAAATTAGGAGAATTTCCACAAGTGATTGCAGATGCTGCTGAAAAGCGCATTCCGCATAAAGTAACCCAATATGTATTTGAATTGTCTGCAAGCCTACACAGTTTTTATAATGCCGAAAAAGTGTTGGATGCCACTAATAAAGAACGTACAAAAGCACGCCTAGCATTAATGGAAGCAGTGCGTGTTACAATTGCTAACGCACTTAGTTTAGTTGGTGTAAAAGCACCAGAAAAAATGTAATATAGATCAAAACGAGTATAGGGATAGAACCTTATACTCGTTTTTGTTAATAAATGTTGTAAGCAGTTATCTATGAATAACAAGATGTTTTTTTGCTATCTTTATAATAAGACAAGTATTATATTTTAGGTAAATCGTAGACTCCTAATTTTTAGAAAGCTATAATGGGATGGAGGAATTGGCATGAAGGTTATCCAACGATACAAATTACTTCTAATTTAGATTTTATTGCTTTTTTTAATGGGCTGCCCACAGGAAAAATCGAAAAATAATAATATGAAAATAATAGAGATGACAGGCTATGTAAATGAAAAAATCCCTCATCCAAATGTAATACTAGTTTCCCCTAATATTGGGGAGTTTGGAGAGGAGCCATAACCAGAAAAGGGGCGATATATTTTTCAGTCACCAAAGAAGTATACGAACGTGTAAATATTCGAGAATAAGTTATAGTGAAATATGATAAGAATGGTGATGTGAAGGAATCTGATCTACAAATTTGCATAACTGATTCTATAGAAGTATTAAAGTGATTATCCTCTTGAAGATTTTAAGAATAAGAGAAACTGGAGTATACAGGCTATAGGAGCCCAAATTTAGGGAAGGGCTACCATTTGCGAAACTCGGAGCCACAGCGTTTTTTTTTGTCTGATTAATTATTACCCCCTTGCATCTTCTATATGTTTTGTAGTTAAATGCCATACGCATATTGAATTATTAATGTTATACTTGCCGATAGTTTGATTGGCTTCAGTTAGAAAAGACATTCCGCAAACGGGCGCAGATTGTTGCACAAGCAGTCCACAAAAAGACACAATTCTTTTTTGAGTTGTGTCTATTTTTTTACAGATTTCACCACTATACATTACGATTGTTGAATAAGGGTTTTTCATACTGCCTATACTAGAATTAAAATAATTGATTCATAGTATGGAGCGTGAAAATATGTTGTTGTCGGAGGCATGGAGTAAATACCAGTCTGATAAAAAATTGAGGGCTATTCTCCTCTCACTTTGAAGATGTATGGTTTTCAATATAATCTTTTAAAACGTTTTTTCAGTGATGTTAAAATGAAGGAGTTTACAACAGAAAATTTAAAGCAATATCTAATAGACGATGGTGAGCATCTGAAGCCATCTAGTCTAGGGCATCGAATACGTTTCATTTCATTAAATCACTTTTTAAGTGGACACATGAGGAAGGGCATATTTCGAAGAATCCAGCCGCTAAACTTAAAGAACCAAAATTGGGACAAAGAATTCCAAAATTTCTGTCCAAACATGAAATTGAGCATCTTCGTGAAGGATGTCATACTCCGATGGAAAATGCTCTATTCGAGTTTTTCTATTCAACTGGCTGCAGGATTGGAGAAGTTGCAAAATTAAATAAGGAGGATATTAATTTCACAGGAAATTCCGTTATTGTACACGGGAAAGGTGATAAAGAAAGGGAGGTTTATTTTAATATACTTTGTAGCATTTGGCTAAAAAGGTATCTTGAGAAACGTGATGATGAGGAAGACTGTTTATTTGTTACAGAGCGTAACCTGAAAAGACGAATGAGTGTGGATTCACTAAGGTATGTTATAAAACGTATCTCTAATAGAGCAGGTATCAAAAAAACAATTCATCCACACCAATTGCGTCACAGCTATGCAACACATATGGTTGATAATGGTGCTCCACTTGAAATAATTCAAAGTCTTCTTGGTCATGAAAAAAGTGAAACAACAAGGATATACGCGCATCTTAGCGGAAAATTAAGACATGACTTTTATGGTAAATACTTTTAAAGTTTGCGATTAAAATTGAGGGTAAATGGACGGAACAAGCCTGATTTGTGATATACTAAGGTTAAATAAATTGAGGTGAAATATAATGGGTGCATTGAATAATAATGTCAAAAAAGAACTTGCAAATGCCCTAAGTGATAAAAGTGAAGGAATGTTTGTTGTCGATGGGAAACTAATCTCCTTGGAAGTTCACGATACGGATTCTGTGAATGAAAAATTTGATAATTTAGCACTGGAAATCGAAGCATATCCAGAATTAAAGGAATCGCTTCAACGTTACTTGGATAATCCAGACATGGAACGCTATACAGCAAAAGAACTTAAGGAGTTAAGGGATGAACAAAGAAAGTGACCAGAATTTTTCAGTTTATTTTACGAAGGAGTTTAAAAATTGCTTAGATCAAATTCAAGCTTTCTTTGCGGAACAAGGAGCAGATGTGCTTGAATGGTGGTTTTCCAAAGAGGATAACATGATTGATGAAATTGATCACCTGTTATCTTCTTTTCCGTATGTAGGTAAAAAAGTTGAAGAAGGTCCTTTCAGAGGGTTTCATTGTCTTACATACGGAAAAAGTCGGCATCGAATGTTAAATTATTTGATTTTCTATATGGTTTATGAAGATGAAGAAACAATTGATGTCATTAATATATTACCATCGCAATCTGAACGTTAGCGAATTAGGTAATTCAAGAATAGGGCCATTTTGTTGGATTACGGGTGTTGTTTTCAAGGGGGGATATGTATGCTTTTACGTGCAGGAATTACTGGGTTTCAACCGACGATATCAATTGGAGAGAGCGGATTTAAGACAGTTTGTTATTCCTCATTTGGTTCAAACGGGGTGGATATTGTTGAAGGCTTAGGTTCAATGAAAAATTTCTACGAATGTATAATTAAACTGAAGAATAAAAGGGTTCACGTCCTTCTTAATAGCCATTATCCATTCGTTGCGTTTACATCTTCCCGTGAAGCAGATGAACATAACTTGCCTTTCATTAACGATATTGAGCTATCAAAGACCTTCAATCAGTATTATAAAGTATTATGTCTTGAGCAGCTGAATGAACCTTTAAAGTATACTCAACAAGGCAAAAATATTATCATTAAAAATGAAAACACTTTGCACCAAGATGAATTGAAACAACTTACGTATTGGAAACCGAAAACAGTAGGAGAAATCGTATTTAATTATTGGGATTAAATATTATATTGTTAGCTCAACAAAACAAGACGTACTCTTCTGTTAACGGGTGCAGTTGTGGAAGAAGTACTGTGCCTGAATCGGGCCATTTTGTCGTAGATGGATTTATAAAGTGCTTTAGTGGGGGGATACAATTGAAAGTTAGGCTATCGGAGTATGATGAAAATTGGAGTAAAATGTTTGAAGATGAGGCTGAGTTTTTGAGTGCAATTTTTGGGGATGAAATAATCAAGTTTGAACATTTTGGTAGTACCTCTGTCTTAGGCATGAATGCAAAGCCTGTTATTGACATGATGTGTCTCGTCAAAGACATCGATAAAATTGATACATTCAATGACCAAATGAGCTTACTTGGATATGACGTTGCTGGGGAATGGGGCATACAGAATCGACGATTATTTCGAAAAGGTGGGGAGAACAGAACCCACCACATCCATGTTTACCAGTATGATAACCCTCAAATCGAACGGCATTTAGTTTTTCGAGATTATTTAAGAACTCATCCTGATGAAGTTGAACGATACAAGCGTTTAAAAGAAGAGCTGGCTCAAAAATATGAAGATACGGCTTATTATAGCAAAGCGAAAAAGCCTTTCGTGAGCGAAATGGAACAACGAGCATTGGAATGGTTTGGACAACAGGGAAGGTAGCAACTGTTCTAGAATAGGGTGCGTTTGTTAAACATTACAAAGCCTAATTTTTCGCCTAAAACAGGCAGTGATTAGACTTTTTTGTTTTTAAAGATTTTTTGTTAAATACGGTGGCAACAGTTGCTGAGGTCTGAGACATTCACTGGTAAGAAAGATTACACAGGTGGTACATTATGTCCGCAATACTCCATAACCTTAAATTCAATAGCATGCACTTTAAAAGAACAAAAAACTTTTCATTGATTTTATTGCAAAAAATTCTAATATATCTTATAGTATTAG
>NZ_JBHLWL010000015.1:0-24306 GCF_042432965.1 Paracerasibacillus soli
TGTTTATCCTGCCGCTTAAGTGGCAGGATAAACAGATCCCGAATCATTAATATTTTAGCGACCTTAATTCAGCCACCAACACTATTTGACAAAGAGCCAATAAAAAGGGTCTGACCCCTCCGTGATAGGAAGGTGTCAAACCCTTATGTCCATTCTTTTATGATTACTTGTCTTTATCATTTTGTTGGTTTTGTAACTTTTCTTGTATTTTTGCTTGTTCTTTATTTGGTGGGGTCATACTAATAACTGTATCGCCAGCCTCCCCGATTGTCGTTGTTTCCTCTGTAAAGAACTTGATTTTACCATTTGGTTTAATGACGTATAGAAATACTGTAGCATTATCTTTTTCTTCTACATATTGCTTAAATGGAAATTGTTCCGTAATGGTCGTCTTTCTAAACACATAACCATTTCTAAGCATATCATTTAAACTATCCATCGTAATATTTTCTCTAAATAAGACAAGTCCACCAACTTTTGACACAATTTCACTCGTCGTTTTAATGTACATCTTGTCATAAGGACTAATTTTAAATACATTTGTCCGCCCATATTCCGGAATAAACGTTGTACATATAAGAGAATTGTATGCTGGGTCATCTGATGCTGCAATTAAATAATCATATGGAATTGTATCTAAATTGTATTCCGTCTGCTCAGACAACATTTCCCCATGGTAAAATGGTACGCCAGCCTCTCTTGCAATACGTAAATTTTCCCAAGAAGAATCGACAATAATTACTGGAACGTCTGCTTTTAGGAAAGACTTTGCTAATTCCACTGTAAATGCGTTACTACCAATAATTAATGTTCCCGGTCTACCTTCCATTGACAAGTTTAATTTTTTAGCTAAAGGCCCAATTGAAAAACCGTGCGCAATAACGGTGAAAAAGACTAATCCAAACGTAAGTGTCGTTAAAATAGCGGCATCCTGATAACCTGCCTCCAATAAAATACTGGCGAAATAACTCGATACCGTTAAGGCAACAATTCCACGTGGGGCAATCCAGCCAACTAATAATTTCTCATTAAATGTTAAGTTCGTTTTAATATTTGATAGAAATATCGATAACGGACGAACGATAAACATCATCAATAACACGTAACCAATAATGTTTGGACGAAAGATGTGTAATAACGTTTCAACTTGTAATGACGCTGTCAACATAATGAAAATGGCTGAAATGAGCAATATCGACACATTCTCTTTAAAGTGACGCATATCCGCCACAGAGCGAATGCCCATATTTGCCAACGTCAATCCCATTGCTGTCACAGATAAAAGCCCTGTACTATGAACAATTTCATCTGGAATGGTGAAACATAGTATGACTACTATAAATACAGCTGGAGATTTTAAATACTCAGGAATATGCCCCGTTTCAAACATCCAGCCCATTCCACGACCACATAGCCAACCAAATACAGCTGAAAAAATGGAGGCTGCAAAGAAGATCATTAATCTAGTTCCATCTGGATTTTCTGCAGTAATATATGCAATAATTTCAAAAGCAAAAACTGCTAATAATGCACCAATTGGATCAACAATAATACCTTCCCATTTCAAAATTTTAGCTGGGCGTGGTTTTAGTTTGGATTGTCGTAATAGCGGAATGATAACGGTCGGTCCTGTTACAATAAATAAGCCACCGATAACAAACGCTACCGCCCATGATAAACCAGCAATGTAATGAGCTGTTAACGAACCTAAGATCCAAGCAATAAACGCGCCAATGGTTGAAATTCGAAAAATTGGTCGCCCTAAGCCACGCAATTCTTTAAAGTTTAAATTTAAGCTACCTTCAAATAAAATAATAGCAACCGCAACAGAAATAATCGGATTATATAAACTACCAAAGTCTTCTTGTGGATTGATAACACCTAGTACAGGCCCAATAAGTAATCCTGCGACAGACATGATAACAATCGCCGGCATTCGATACCGCCACGCTAGCCACTGTGATCCAATCCCAAGTAGACCGATAAGCATAATTTCAAGTAATAATGAAGTTTCCATCTCATCCCCCTAACAGAAATATTACACACATTTTCACCATGTGTATTTAGACATATGGACATTGTAAATGGGAAAACAATAGATGTAAACCGTAAACAAGCATTTATAAAAAACATTTTTTAAAAAGGTAATGATAGCAACGTCCCGTGCATTAAAACTGCATGGACTCAATCATGTAAACTGTCACCATAATAACAATCGTAATGACAGCCATTGCAATCAATAATTTCGTGTATCCTTTTTTTGTCAGTTTATAATGACCTTCAAAATCATGACGTATCAGTAAATATATACCCAATAGCAAACCGATAAAAACAGCAAATATGGCTGCACTTTTCACATGTTCACATCCCTCAACAACTAGTATTCAAAACCACATGATGTATTATTTTCATACCGTGCACACGTATGTAACTTTAAAAATTCCTTCAAAAATTTTACCACAATTTATAAAAGTTGAATATATTTTTAATCCATTTTTAAAAAGTTATGATACAGTTATACACGCTTGAAATATATGATACGATAGATGAAGTGTTTCATGCTTGTTTGTCATAAGTGAGTTGCAGTATGACTAACACTTCTATCATTCGGGGTGTTATCATTTCCTCTCATTTTTTAAACTACCTGATTACAAAGAGGTATTTATTTTTTTACAAGGAGGTTCCATGCTATGCATACTACTCCAGAACAAATATTAAAAACATATTTTGGATATGAACAGTTTCGTCCTGGGCAATTAGATGTTATTCAACGTGTTACAAGTATGACCAATACATTAGCTGTTATGCCAACAGGTGGAGGAAAATCTATCTGTTATCAAATACCTGGGCTCTTATTAGATGGTACAGCCATCATTATTTCTCCTCTCATTTCATTAATGAAGGATCAAGTTGATTCACTTTTAGCACTTGGCATTCCGGCTACATATTTAAATAGTTCTTTGACACCAAATGAACAACAAACGAGATTACGAGATATTGCCAATGGGCGTTATCATTTTGTTTACGTTGCACCTGAGCGCTTTGATTCTACCGCATTTGTGAACACGATTAAACGGATAAAGATTGCACTCGTAGCCTTTGATGAAGCACATTGTATTTCACAGTGGGGGCATGATTTTCGACCAAGCTATCGGTCTATCGTACCTAACTTGAAGCAATTAAATAATATTCCCGTCTTTGTTGCCTTAACCGCAACCGCCACCGCAGAAGTCATAACAGATATTCGCTCTCTGCTAACGATTGATGAAAATCATGTCATTAACACTGGTTTTGCACGTGAAAATCTAGCATTTCATCTTGTAAAAGGGAGAGATCGAACCGCTTATATTCGTTCATTTTTAACCGAGCATTCGAATGAATCCGGAATTATATATACTGCAACGAGGAAGCAAGCGGATGCACTATATGAGCAGTTAAAAAGAAGTGGCTTTTCTGTAGCAAAATATCATGCAGGTTTATCGGAGGAAGAGCGAAAAGAAGCACAATCAGCATTTCTCTTTGATCAGGTCAATGTCATGATTGCAACAAATGCATTTGGGATGGGAATTGATAAATCAAACGTACGATATGTGATCCACTATGCCATGCCGATGAATATTGAGTCTTACTATCAAGAAGCTGGAAGAGCAGGCAGGGACGGAGAGCCAAGTGATTGTATTTTGCTCTTTTCCCCACAAGATATACAACTACAAAAGTTTCTCATCGAGCAATCAAATGAAGAAACAAAACAAGATGAGTATGTAAAATTACAAGCGATGATAAATTATTGCCACACACAAGGTTGTTTAGCGCAATTTATCTTAGATTACTTCCATGATCCATTAAGCGCACCCTGTGGCAAATGTAGCAACTGTACTGAAAAGCTAGAAAAGGTCGATATTACAGAGGAAGCACAAATGATTTTATCTTGTGTGAAACGCATGGGAGAACGCTTTGGTGTTAGTATGACCGCAAAAGTATTACGCGGTTCAAATGACCAGAAAATACGGCAGTTTCAATTTAAGACCTTATCGACGTATGGCATTATGTCTGCTTATACGGAAAAGGAACTTACTGAACGGATTAACTTTCTCATTGCAGAAAGATTACTAGATACAGATGGTGGTCGATATCCGACATTAAAACTCAATAGCCAATCTGTTGACGTATTAAAAGGGGAACTAAAAGTGACCATGTACACCGCCCCTATTCCAGCAAGTGGAGACGAAGCATCTGATTATCATCGTGATTTATTTGAAACATTACGTACTTTACGAAAACAAATAGCTGATGAACAAGGTGTGCCACCGTATGTATTATACTCTGACGCAACTTTAAAAGAACTTTGCCGCTATTTGCCTATTACAAAAGAAGACATGTTGCAAATTAGAGGAATTGGCGAAAGAAAATATGAACAATATGGTGAACCTTTCCTACAAGTTATTCAAACATGGCGACAGGAAAATGAAACGGTCAAACCTGCCATTCAAATTTCCCAAACGACTGCACCTGTAGTGAAAAAGCAAACGAAAACAGATGATCGCCCTAGTCACATCATTAGTTATCAAATGTTCCAAAACGGAAAGTCCATTCGGGATATTGCAGTTATCCGCGAGATGTCTAAACAAACAATTGAGGGACATATTTTCAAGGCCTTTCAGGACGGATTTCCGATTGAATGGGATATTTTCTTTAACGTGGACGAAGAACAAACTGTTTTAGCAGCATACGAAGAAATAGAGGAGAAACGATTAAAACCATTAAAGGACCAATTACCAGAGGACTATGATTATACGAAGATCAAAGCTGTCTTGGTAAAAAACGGCCATATGAATTAAGCTAGGGACGGATCTCACGTTTCATATAAATTGAAACATAAGGTCCGTCCCTAGTTGTATTACATTACAGGAAGAAGTGGCACAGTTCGAGATGTTGGCTCTAGTATTGAAAAGGGATTATCTTCTTTAAATAACATTGATATCTATAGTTATTACAGTAAGTCATATAACTCTTAATTTCCGATTTCAACTCATTAATGCTTCACATTTCTAAAGTACCTAAAAAATAACCCCTGTCATGCGTTATCCCAATAACTTCCTCGTCTTGACACTGAATCATTTATACTGAGGCAGATTTATCTAAATTAGGTTGAAGAAATAACATGTATATTTACAATAAAGTAGAACTTCATTCAGTGGAGGTTCCCTTCCTCCCCTTGCAGCCAGCTAAACCGCGATAAATGCTACCGCACTGTAGACAGAATAATTATTTCAATTAAAATAGTTTGACCATTATGCTCCCGAATAGTATTATATTTACATATAATAAAATGAGGAATTTTATGATTTTATGCGGCTTTTTAGATCAACATTAATTATCGTGTTATCTTTTCTTTTCTCTATTGGCTTTTCTCCACAATCATCTTATGCAACATCAAGTCAAAATAAGAACGTTACACCCCAAGCGTGTCCTGAGGTTGTTTCGTATGTTTAAAAGGAGAAGATTATGCTAAAGTATATCTGGGTAATGATTTTTTTCTTATTCATTTTAACTGCCTGTCAATCTGACAATCAAACTAATAATAAACAAGCTCCGCCATCAAGCACAATTAGTGAAAGAGCAGTAAATCACGCTAATAACGAATCGAAGAAACAAGTACAGTCACTAGAGAATAAGTTGGTGCCACCCAACTTTAGTATTACACTTTTTGAAATGAATTATTTAGAGGATAAGAATGAACTTCTTTTTAAAATGGGCTATGAAATAAACCCGGAAATATATGAAATATTAACAAAAGGTAATCAAGAAATTCATTTTATTCTTGAATACCCTGAAAGCATTGTAAATATCCTTAACGAATCACATAGTGATGTAATTATTGCTGAAAAGCCATCGAATAATTATTCAAAGTATCAGGTTACTTTTACTAAAAAAATAGAGCTGGTAGAAGCTGAAGTAGCTAAGATTAAAGAAAATATCACTGGTTTTAATTTGTTAATTGCAGATAGTGAAAAAGATATTATTTCTCAATTCATTGATTTATATGGCTATAATCAATACAATCCAGAAACATCAAATAACACAAATTTAAAATAAAGTGAAACCCTCAATTAGTAGAAGAAAATCAAGAAGCTCTACCTAATTGAGGTTGTTTTTATTGAAAAATGACTAATCCAGGAATTTTAATGAGTTGGATTGTGCCAGGGCTACGGCCTAACAGCATGGAATTACAAGTAAAACTTACTGCATTTGTAATTAATCTAAAGAGGATAGCAGCAATACTATCCTCTTAAATAAAGGTCTAATTCTGATTTAATTTTACTTTTTCGAAATGTGCAAGCGAAAATAGCAAGTCACAAAGAATTTGTGCTTAAATCTAGAAATATATCCGAAAAAAGGCTCTTTTCAACGCCCTTGGTCCACCCCTAGCCCCAGCCTTTCATATTATGCGTTTTTGCCTGTGATATCTAATGCCCATGTTCCGTTACGGAAAACTGGCTCTGTTGTACCATCTTCTAAAATACCATCAATATCAAGTTCTGCTGATCCAATCATAAAATCAACATGTGTCAAGCTATCATTTACGCCATGTTTGTCTAGCTCTTCATCTGTCATGCTTGATCCACCTTCTAAATTCGTAGGATAAGCTTTACCTAAAGCGATATGACATGATGCATTTTCATCAAATAATGTATTGTAGAAAATGAGACCAGATTGGGAAACTGGTGATTCATGTGGAACGAGTGCCACTTCACCAAAGCGCGTTGCCCCTTCATCTGTTGCTAATAAATGTTTTAAAGTATCTTCACCTTGCTCCGCTTTAAAGTCAACAACTTTTCCGTCTTTCAATGTTAAGCTAAAGTTATCGATTAAACTACCACCATAATTTAATGGTTTTGTACTGGAAACCGTACCATCTACATGGTATTTATGTGGCATTGTAAATACTTCTTCTGTCGGGATATTCGGATTAAATGTAATTCCCTTTTCTGAAACAGCAGAGCCGCCTTTCCAAATATGTCCTTTTGGAAGTTCCATGACTAAATCTGTTCCTGGCGCCTTGAAATGTAATTTTTTATATTGCTTTTTATTTAGGATATCATGTGCAGTTGCTAATGTTGCATTATGATCGTCCCATGCTGCAATTGGATCTTCTTTGTCCACACGAACAATTTTAACAATTGCTTCCCATAAGCTTTGGATTGCATCTTCACGAGATTTATCTGGGAAAATCTTCTGTGCCCAATCGCCTGTTGGAATTGAAATAATAGACCATGTAATTCTATCATTCATTGTATATTGGCGGAATTCCTTTAATGCTAGCGCAGCTGCTTTATTTGCTCTTGCAACACGTGTTGGGTCAATATCTTTTAGTAAATCTGGATTAGTCGAACGAATATTTAATACCGCTCCACCATCTTTAGCAAGTGAGTTCTGTAACAATACTTTCCATTCAGGATAATGATCAAGTTCCTCATCTGGTGCATGTTCGAACTGTAATAATGTTAATTCATCATCAACCCAATTAATATGTACATCTTTTGCACCCATTTCCCACGCTTTACGAACGACAACTTTTGTAAAATCAGCACCTTCGATTGGTGCATTAATCATCAATGCCTGTCCCTTTTGTAAATTCACACCTTTTACTAGTGCTAATTCTGCATATTTCTTCATGATTTCCTGATTCATTCCTGTTACCTCCATCAATGTTATTTTCTCATCTTTTGCTATTATTTCACAACTTCGCATTTGCTACAATGATTTGGAATCTAATCACCAAAAAATAATCGTTCCATCCATAATCACAATGGGCCCATTTACATTATGTCTATTTCATCTCAATATTTCATTTATATGTAAACACCACACCGAAAAGTGAATGTCAAAAAAATAAGAAGTGCTGCTCATTTTTGGGCTTTATCCAATTGCTATCAGCAACAATTAGAGTACAGCCCATTTTGCAAGCACTTCTCACTTACAAAAGACATTCGAGATTGAACCGTTACTTTACTTAGCCTTTTTTGCCTTTCCCTTCATAAATTGCAATAACAGATATGCTGCGACACGACTTGTCATATTACGAAAATCAATCGTTGGATCAATTTCTACGATATCCATTGCCTTTACTTTTTCATGTTGGCTTGCAATATAAATGCTTTCTAAAAGCGTTCTGCTATCCATGCCTCCTGGCCCAATTGCAGGACAGCCAGGCGCAAACGCTTGGTCTAATACATCGACATCAACAGAAAGATAAATAAAATCTACCTTATCCGCTAGTTTTTGCATAGACTCACCCATCCATGTATGTGTCGATAATTGATACACCGCATCCATATTATAAATCGTAATACCTTGTGAAAGTGCATAGTCCCGGTAAGCTTTTGCATTTGTAAAATCTCGGATGCCAATTTGTACGAGATGTTTGCCCTGTAAAATTCCTTCCTCGAGTAAACGGCGAAATGGGGTACCATTCGTTGGGCCACCATCTTCGGTATTCCGCAAATCATGATGAGCGTCAAACTGTATAACCCCTACTGTATATCCCGCTTCCTTGAACGCCCTAATACTGGCATAACTAATTGAATGGTCGCCACCTAACATAAACCAGTTCTCTACGGCTTTTGTCTTTACAATGTCTGTCATTCCTTCAAATAATCGTGTATGATTCCCAATTACATCTGTCGGATCCATATATAAATCGCCAAAATCTAGTATTTCCTCCGTTAATTCTGTATCCATTTCTCCAGAATAAATTGAATAACTTTGCAAAGCTTCCCGAATAGTACCTGGGGCAAACGATGCACCTGAATGACTAATTGACGGCTTTGATAAAGGTAAACCTACCAATCCATACATTCCTTTATTACCCTTTGACCATGGTGTAAGCAATTCCTTTGCTCGCATTGTATACCGATCTTTAAAAATTGCTTTACCTGCTGGACGTAAATGGCGAATCTCTGTCATCTGAAGATTCCCTGCCTTTCATACAAAACATTACCATTCTTGATCACTGTATTCGTATGGTTCACTCCGTAATGATAAGGAATATATAAATGATTTGGTGCATCCCATATGACAATATCTGCATTTCTCCCCACTGCGATCGTTCCTGCCACATCACCACGATGAATAGCGTGAGCAGCATTAACTGTTACTGCATGCCAAATTTCTGCCGGGGACATCTTTAATCGCAAAGCCGCAATCGACATGATGAGTTGTAAGTTTTCCGTCACACAACTTCCCGGATTAAAATCAGTAGCAATTGCAATCGCTGCTCCCGCATCAATCATTTCACGTGCTCGTGCATATTCGTTACTTCCTAAATAAAACGTTGTACCTGGTAATATCACACCAATCGTTTCAGAGTTTGCTAACTTCTCAATCCCTTCATCAGATGTCACCGCTAGATGATCTGCACTCACCGCCCCAATGTCTGCTGCAAGTTCCGTTCCACCAAGTGGGTCAATTTCATCTGCATGGATTTTCACAGCAAATCCATGTTCTTTTGCCGTTTGTAAAAACTTCCGAGATTGCGCAACAGTAAATACCCCTGTTTCCGTAAAAATATCAACGAACTCTGCAAGGTCTTTTTCTTTTATTTCCGCAAACATTGCAGCCATTTTGTCTAGAAATAAATCACTATTTTCTTTATAAGCTGGTGGGATTGCATGCGCACCTAAAAAAGTAGATACAATATCAATCGGATGTTTCTCGTTCGCTGCTCTTACAACCTCGAGTTGTTTTAACTCTGTTTCACGGTCTAGCCCATACCCGCTTTTCCCTTCAATTGTTGTGATGCCATACGAAGCCATACGATCTAAATGGAATAATGCCTTTTTTAATAGTTCCTCATCAGATGCTTGTTTCGTAGATGCAACAGTGGATAAAATCCCGCCACCTTGTTTGAGTATCTCTAAATACGGTACTCCCTGTTGCTTTAATGACATTTCCCGTTCCCTTGAACCACCAAAAACAAGATGTGTATGTGGATCAACTAACCCAGGTGTAACTAGTTTATTTTCTGCATCCACCGTTTTTTCCGCTGTAAAGCCTTTTCCCTCTTGTCTCGGTCCTATCCATATTATTTTTCCGTCTTTCACTCCAATTGCCATGTCATGTAAAACAGTCAGCTCATTCATCTGTTTCCCTTTAACAGGCCCTTGTTGTGCCATCGGTAAAAGTTCTCCAATATTTGTAATAAGTAAATCGACGTGCATTGCTCTCTCCCTTTCTATTTACTTATGCCTCTCTCCTTATGTGTATTTGCAGCAAAGGAGGATATACAGAGGATTTGAACATCGCCTTATTGCTTACTTTCTCATCGGAATCGTGATATCATGCTCCTCTGCAAATGCAATAGCAGTTTCATAACCTGCATCAGCGTGGCGAATAATCCCCATTCCAGGGTCTGTCGTTAATACACGCTCTAAACGCTCCTTTGCTAGATCTGTCCCATCCGCGACGGCGACCATTCCTGCATGAAGGGAATACCCCATGCCAACACCGCCACCATGATGAAAAGATATCCACGAACCACCTGCTGCAGTATTAATGAGAGCATTTAATATTGCCCAATCCGCTACCGCATCACTGCCGTCTTTCATTGCTTCTGTTTCACGATTCGGGGATGCCACAGAGCCACAGTCCAAATGATCCCGGCCAATCACAATGGGCGCTTTTAATTCCCCTTTTTTGACAAGTTCGTTTATGGCAAGACCCATCTTCTTTCTTTCGCCATAACCTAACCAACAAATTCTCGCTGGTAACCCTTGGAAAGATACTTTTTTCTGTGCCATATCAATCCATCGCATGAGTGGCTTATTATCAGGAAACAGTTCTTTAATTAATTCGTCTGTTCGATAAATATCTGCTGGATCCCCAGACAATGCAGCCCAACGAAATGGACCTTTCCCTTCACAAAACAATGGACGAATGTACGCCGGAACAAATCCTGGAAAGTTGAATGCCTCTATTAAGCCTTCATCATATGCGACTTGCCGAATATTATTTCCATAATCAAACACAATGGAGCCACGTTCTTGAAAAGCTAACATTGCCTGGACATGTTGCTTCATACTTTGCTTTGCCAACTGTACATACAAATCGGGATTGTCTTCTCTTAACTGTGCCGCTTCCTCAATCGTATAGCCACTTGGAATATAACCATGGAGCGGATCGTGAGCTGACGTTTGGTCTGTTACCATATCAATGGTTACATCATCTCTTTGCAGTATTTGTTCATGCATGTCAGCAGCATTTCCTAGTAAACCAATTGACAAAGGCTTTTGAGCCAATTTTGCCTCATTTGCTAGTTCCACCGCTTTATCTAAGTTATCTGCCATCACATCACAATACTTTGTTTCTAAGCGCTTTTCAATTCTACTTTTATCCACTTCCACAACAATCACTACACCTTCATTCATTGTGACAGCTAATGGTTGGGCACCACCCATTCCACCTAATCCAGCAGTTAAGGTAATTGTCCCTTTTAATGATCCACCATAATGTTTCCGAGCGATTGCCGCAAACGTTTCGTATGTACCTTGTAAAATCCCTTGTGTTCCAATATAAATCCAACTACCCGCTGTCATTTGTCCATACATCATGAGTCCGGCCTTGTCGAGCTCGTGAAAATGATCCCAATGTGCCCATTTTGGTACTAACACAGAGTTCGCAAGTAGTACACGCGGTGCATGGGCATGGGTTTTAAACACACCAACTGGTTTTCCCGACTGTACCAACATCGTTTCATCATTTCCCAACTCTTTTAATGTCGCAACAATTTGATGAAATGCCGGCCAATTTCTTGCAGCACGGCCAATACCACCGTATACAATGAGCTCTTCTGGGTTTTCTGCTACTTCTGTATCAAGATTGTTATATAACATGCGTAAGGCTGCTTCTTGCTCCCAGCCCTTGCACGATAGTTCTAACCCCTTTTTTGCTTTCACTACGACTCGTTCCATCATTCCCCACTCCTTATTTCAATTTTATTTATAAAGACTGTAGTTTATTAGCTAGCAGCAACAATTTTTCTGCTAATTTGCAACAAAACAATGGACAAGTTGCCCCGTCGTATTACCGTTTTACAATATAAGCGTGATCCACTTATAGAACGACTTCTTCTGTCGCCTCATGTTTTAACCAATAGACGAGTTTTTGTATGTCTTTTGAAAAAATACGGTCTCGTTTAATACTTGGTACAATTTCTCTCGCTTCTTCATATAACTTTCGAGTCTCTGTTGCCATTTTTTCAATACCACGATATTCCACTGCTTGCATCGCACAAATTAATTCAATGGCAATAACATGTCTTGTATTTTGTAACATCTGGTATGCATGTCTTGCCGCAATTGTTCCCATGCTCACATGGTCTTCCTGGTTTGCCGAAGACGGAATGGAATCGACACTAGCCGGATGTGCAAGTGTTTTATTTTCTGAAACTAAAGAAGCAGCCGTATACTGCAATATCATGGCACCTGATTCCAGACCCGGATTCGGACTGAGAAATGGAGGTAAATCATTTAATTGTGGATTGACAAGCCGCTCAATACGTCTTTCTGAAATATTAGCAGTTTCAGCTATACCTAACTTTAAAAAGTCCATCGCAAATGCAATTGGTTGACCATGGAAGTTTCCACCTGAAACTACTTTTTGATTAGAAAAAATTAACGGGTTATCTGTAACGGCATTCAATTCGATTTCTAGTTTTTCCTTCGCGTAATGTAATGTTTGCCACGAAGCCCCAAGAACTTGTGGGATACACCTTAATGTATATGCATCCTGTACACGTAATTCCCCTTGTCTTGTTAAAAGGTGACTATCATGTACGATATTTCTTATACGCCTCGCTACATCCACTTGCTCTTGATGACCTCGTGCGAGATGGAGTTGCTCGTCGAAGGCATCTATAATAGCTTGCAACCCTTCCATCGTCATGGCAGCAATGCGCTCACTTTGATGTAATAATCTTTCCATCTCGACATACGCCACAATACCAACAGCAGTCATCGCTTGGGTGCCATTTATTAAAGCTAATCCCTCTTTCGCGCGGAGTTGGATAGGGGCAATATTTGCTGTTTTTAATGCATCTTTTGTTTCCATTCGTTTTCCAATATAAAAAACTTCACCTTCGCCAATTAGCGTAAGCGCAAGATGAGATAATGGCGCCAAGTCACCACTCGCCCCGAGAGACCCTTGCTGCGGAATAACAGGATGGATACCCGCATTGATAAACGCAACCATTTGTTCAACAAGTTGGGGTCTGACCCCAGATACACCTTTACAAAGTGCGTTTAGTCGTAGCACGAGCATCGTACGGCTCATTATTTCTGAAAATGGTTCTCCTACACCACATGCATGCGAATAAATGAGATTTGTTTGTAATGCTTCTACATCTTCCTCTTGAATGATGACATCACTAAATTTTCCAAAGCCAGTGTTAATTCCATACATCGTTTTATTGTCTAAAAGCATCTTTTCCACCTGATCACGATTTTCGGCAAGTTTCGCTATGACTTCGGGCGCTAAGTCGACTTTCTCATCCGCAAACACGATACGTTTTAATTCCTGCATACTTAATGGCTGATTTGTTAGTAAAACCATTTTTACACCTCCACATTATTACTTTAATATAGTAAAGTAGAGAAAATAAAAGGAGACTTGGACCCTAAGACCAAACCTCCTGAATATTGAGATATTTAATTATACGAGAATGACGTATTGCACAAAACATCGGCATCTCCCTTTACATTTATAAACATTATATATCATTGTAAACGTTTACATTAATGATTACAAGAGATTTTTAAAAATACGCTTGTTCCATCCCGATTAAATTACCATTTTCATCATATTGATCCTTTTCATTATCATAAAAGAAGTCTTGAATTAACAATATTGTAATGGCAATAATAATCAATACTACGATAGCAAGAACAATTCCACCAATTATTTTTGCAATGAGTCTTGTATGTACAACCCACTTCCCCTTCCACAATTTTAACACCTCTTCTACTACATGCTTATTTACATGATATCACATCTCTACAAAAGAAAAAGGGACCGGGACATCAGGGGTCTGACCCCCCTCGTTCAACTACAATAACTAGTAAATGTAGTAGTTGAGGGGTCTGACACTTTGATTTTTACCCAGCCTCTTTGTAAGTTTTACTTTTCTGTACGATTCCATGGATAGTCCGTTCCAAATAACTGTGCAAACTGTCTTGATTGACCTCGACGTTGTCTGCGATGGTCCGCTCGCTGTTTTGCCCCTTCATGCAACTGTTTTTCATATTCTGTTTCAGGCTCAATTGGTGGTACAGGAACCGGACGGCCGTTATCGTCAACAGCGACAAAAGTAAGGAATGCCGTGGCACTTACCTTTCGTTCACCCGTCAGTAAGTCCTCTGTTACAGCTTTAACAAATACTTCCATCGATGTTTTATGGGTCCACGTTACAAATGCCTCAACACAAATTGAATTCCCTTCTTTGACCGGTTCCAAAAAGTCCACCGAATCTGTTGATGCAGTTACAACCGGCTTTCTAGCATGTCGAACAGCAGCTATCGCGGCAACATCATCAATATGCGCCATTAACTTTCCCCCAAATAACGTACCATGCGCATTCGTATCTGGCGGAAGAACATGTGAAGTTTTGACAGCTAATGAGTTACTACAAGTCTTATGTACCATAAATATTCCTCCTGATTGGTCATTGCAGCATTTATTTCACAACGAAAACTGCTAGACATTATAAGACTGGCGATAAAAGTCTTGATATAGATTCTTTAAAACGAATCCCTAAAGAACGTTTATCATATAACTTTTGAGTCATTTGTGTAGAGTGGCTAATGTCATTTTCAAAAGCTCTTACAAGCTGTTGGGCAATGCCAATATCATACAAAAATGCATTCACTTCAAAATTAAGACGGAAACTTCTTACATCAATATTTGCCGTACCGACTGAGGCAATTTTTCCATCCACTACGATCGTTTTTGCATGCATGAAACCTTTTTGATAAATATACGCTTCTGCACCCGTGCTAAGCAAATCCCCCACATACGACAACGTTGCCCAGTATACAAACGGATGGTCTGGCTTATTTGGAATCATAATTTTAACATCTACACCAGATAGGGCGGCAATCCGTAATGCATCACGTAAGCTTTCATCTGGTATATAGTACGGGGTCTGGATATAAATATATTCCTTCGCCGATAAAATCATTTTAATATAACCATTTTTAATTTGTTCCCAATCTGAATCAGGTCCACTGGAAACAATTTGAATTCCAATATCACCAGAAGGTTTTGCGTCATAGTATCGCTTTTCATACACGATATGATTCCGCGATGCTTGGTTCCAGTCTAAAATAAAACGCGTTTGCATATTACGTACCGCGTCACCTTCTACACGCAAATGAGTATCACGCCAATACCCAAACTTTTTACTTTTCCCCAAGTACTCATCACCAATATTGAAACCACCGATATACCCGACTTGACCATCGATAATAACTAACTTACGATGGTTCCGGTAATTAATTTTAAAATTAATTTTCGGTATTTTCGGAGGGAAAAAAGCTTCCACTTTAACTCCAGCTTTACGAAGGTCTCGAAGAAATTTAGGGCGCAGCATACGGGATCCCATATCATCATATAGAACACGGACTTCTACACCCTCTTGTGCCTTTTGCATTAACACATTCGCAATTCGCTGACCTAATTCATCATGTCGAATAATATAATAAAGTAAATGAATATGGTCTTTCGCCTGCTGTAAGTCGTTAATTAAAGCATGAAACTTATCGTTACCATCCGTGAATATATCTACTTTATTATCTTGGGTAAAAATAGCATCATTATGCCGTAAATGTAAATAATACAAATCATGATACGTAGCAAGTTCTTCATGCTTATAATAAAAGCGATCCTCTTCAATTGCTTGTAATTGCTCATTTACTGCCTTTTTAACCCCTAATCTACTTTTCGTGTCCCATGTAAAAATATGACGATTACTAATTGGCTTACCAAAAATTAAATATAAAAAGAAGCCGGCAATTGGGACAAAAAGTAATACCATCAACCATGCCCAAGTAGAAGTAGCATCTTTTCTTTCTAAAAAGATGATAGACATGCCCAAACCAATATTAAAAATAAAAACAAAGCCTATCAAATAGGGCATGAACTCCATTCAAATTATCCCCCTTTAACTTATCTTCCTATAGACAAATATAGCATAAATTAACTATATTCGTTAATTTTACCTGTCTTTCAGTATATACTATTCATGACCAAACAATAATGAATTGATGATTGAGGTGTAAATATTGGAAAACCTACAGCATGCACTCGTAATTGGCGGAACAGGGATGCTTCAAAAAACTTGCCTTTGGTTAGCAGATAACAATTATATGGTAACTGTCATTAATCGGCATAAAAACCATTTTGAACAAATGGTTGCGAAAAGTAAAGCACCAGCGCATTTTCATAACTTGCTTGTAGATTATCACGATGAAGAAAAACTGGAGAAAAAGCTTAAACAAACGTTTGATTTAAACGGTCCGCCACAGTTAGTCATCAGTTGGATTCATTCTTCAGCACCACAAGCTCTTCCACTTATTATTGATACCATCTGTCGCTACACTAATAAATGGCAATTAATTCACATCCAAGGTAGTAGTTCGTTTTTTGTAAAAGAACAAATTAATATTCCAAAAGACTGTACATATCAGCAAGTTTACCTTGGATTCGTAATGGATGAAAAAGGATCACGCTGGCTTACAAATGACGAAATTTCCAATGGGGTTTTAAAAGCAATGAAGCTAGATCATCCCAAGGTTGTTGTGGGCACTTTAGAGCCTTGGCACCAACGACCTTCTTCATCATAATATTTACTTTGCTATATATATGTGCGAGAAATAAGACCGTCATGAACATATAGGCAAAGGCTTCAGTACGGTAGCAGTTACGATTTCTTTTGTAGCGTAACCTAGTTTCACATATACATGCATAGAAAAAATCCGAATGTATGTGTGAAAAAAAGCCATGGATATCTTAAATATACCCACAGCTTGATGATGGCACAATATCAAAACGTTGTTAATGGCGGATTGTACTTCTCTCTTTCTTAAGTCTACCTATTAAACATCACTTAGTGGCGATGACATCGTCTATTTGTCCCACTTTGTTTAAAGCTTGTTCCAAGTCATTCCAAATATCTTCCCAGGCCTCCAATCCAACAGAAAGACGAATGAGCTGATCTGTTATGCCCATTTCAATTCGGGACGCTTCTGGAATAACAGCATGTGTCATCGTAGCAGGATGTTCAATTAATGTTTCCGCATCACCCAAACTAACCGCGATTTTTATAAAAGTTAGGTCATTTAGTAATTGTTGTACATCTTTTTTTGTACCGTATACTTCAAACGCAATCATCCCACCTGCACGTTCCATTTGTTTTTGGCATATTGCATTGGACGGGTGACTCCCCTCCCCAGGATAGTAAACATATTTTACATGGGGATGCATTTTTAACTTCTCGACAATTTGCTCTGCATTATCACAATGACGATCCATCCGAATGGGTAATGTTTTTATTCCCCGTAATAAAAGCCAAGCATCAAATGGAGATAAGACTCCACCTATATCCTTCTGTGTAGTCATCGCAACATCATTTAAAAATTCTGCTTTACCAACAACTAATCCTGCAATGACATCACCATGCCCACCAATATATTTTGTAGCACTATGGACAACGACATCGCATCCCAATTCTAAAGGTCGTTGTAAATACGGAGATGAAAATGTATTATCAACGATTACCGGTATACCATATTCCTTGGCAACGTCTGCTATCATTTGCAAATCAACAAGCTCCATAGTTGGATTAATTGGTGTTTCTACATATATACAAGCTGTCTCAGCTCTAATGAGTGAGCGAATCTCCTCTTTTGTTTGCATACTGGAAAAATCACTCGTAATATTATATTTATCTTTTAGCATCATAAGCAGTCCATACGTACACCCATATAGACCTTTCGAACACAAAATATGATCGTTTGCTTTTGTAAGTGCAATTAATACTGCTGAAATTGCCGCCATTCCGGAACTAAATGCTAAACCTTTTTCGCCACCCTCTAACGCTGCAATTCTTTCCTCTAATGCACTGACAGTCGGGTTTCCAAGTCGGGAATAAATCAATCCATTTTCTTCTCCTGCAAATCTACGTTCCCCCTGTTCAGCCGTTTCAAACGTAAAAGTAGATGTCTGAAAGATTGGTGTAGTTAAACTACCTAGCATCTCACTCGCACGATACCCTTCATGAATAACCGCAGTTTCCATGTACTTATATTTTCTCGTCACTCTCTTCTCCTCCTTTGCTTTATCAACCCCTTACACTTATGTTATTCGAGTTCCACAGTAAATGAAAGCGTTTTCTTAATTATTCCTTTCTTTATTTTATCTTTTTACGCTTATTACCTGTAATTAAGATATTTAAATTTACGGGGAATGGGTAAGTATATTAATATAGTACATAATATATGGGTAGTTTTTTTAAAAGACTTGGGAAAACTCATAACAAGGTCTTGTCCGAACATACTTTAAAATAATACAGTTGATTATCTATACTTTTACGGAAGAATAGGAATATAACAGCATTGGTGTGGTAATGATGAAAAGAAAAAGTATTATTATAATTTCAATTATCGTCTTGTTGAGCGCAATTGGAATTGGTGTTTATTATCAACTAAGCAAGCCCTCTTCGGAGGAAAAGTTAACCCATTTTAAAGAAAAGGTAAAAAACCCGGAGGAAGAATCGGCTAAAGACACCAAAGAAGAAAACAAGCCAGATACAAAAGAACAATCAGAAAGTGTTACGAAAGGGTTTCTTACGAATGCAGTAGAAAAGGCTGTCACATTTTTTTCTGATCAAAAAGTAAATATCGTTGCAATTGGAGATTCTTTAACAGAAGGAGTCGGCGATGAAACGAATAATGAAGGATATGTCGGTATATTAGATGAAACGATTAATGCTGAATATGATCTGGCACATCTAGATAACTTTGGAAAACGAGGGAATCGAACAGATCAGCTATTAAATCGGTTAGATACTCCGGATATTCAGTCCGCTATTTCAAAGGCCCAAATTATCCTTATTACAATAGGGGCCAATGATATTATGAAAGTACTACGTGAAAATATTACTAATATTACATATGAACCTTTCGCAAAGGAAAAAGAGGCGTATGAAAATAGACTAAAGCAAATATTCGAGAAGATGAGAGCAGATAATCCGCGAGCAAAAATTTACTTGATCGGTTTTTATAACCCATTTGAAGGCTATTTTAAAGATATCAAAGAACTAACATTAATTGCAGATGAGTGGAATAAAACGAGCAAAGCTATAACAGGTCAGTATGAAGATATATATTTCATCCCTACTGCTGATATTTTTCATCATAAAACGGATCAGCTTTTATCTGATGATCATTTCCATCCAAACTACGATGGATACAAATTAATGTCGGAACGTGTCTTGGAATATATTACACGATAACTTACAATACCCTTTATAAAAATGAAAGCATTTAAATCTAGTCAACTTCCATTTTTATGGAGCAATAAACTGAAAAGGAAAGGTGGAATCTATGAAAAGAATAAACGAGAGAAAAAATCGAAAATGGAAGCGATCCTTTGTCATCTTACTCCTTTTCAATGTGGTAGTGCTCCTTGTTATTTTGAGTCTTATTTTTTGGCCCGTACGAGAAGTGAAAATGCCAAGTACAACTGAAGTAAATCCAGACCAAAGTTCAGAATTCATTATTCGTACAACAAAGAAAAACCTAAATGATTTAGTCAATGCATACATTGAACAGCTGTTAAAAAACACAAAGCATCATTATGAAATAATTTTAGGCGATGACGTACTGCTTTTAGGGGAACTGCCTGTCTTCTCAAGTACAGTACCATTAACTGTACACTTTGAACCACTTGTCCAAGATAATGGCGATGTCATATTAAAGCAAAAATCTATTTCAATAGGTTTTTTGGAACTGCCTAATAAGAAAATCATGGAGTATATGAAGAAATATTTACCTGTTCCAAAATGGGTCGTAATTGATCCAAAAAACGAAGAAATTTATGTAGCAGTTACAGACATGGATGTCAAAAGTAATTTCCATGTCAGTGTAGACACAATTGATCTTGAGGCAAATAATATTGCTTTGAAATTAAAAGTTCCGTATGAAACATTAGGTATCGAAACTGTCAAAATGAAAGATTAGTAATTTTTTATAAATATATTCATTTTCAGTTTAGCACGTGAACCTGCAATGAATAGGAGTTTTTGCACTTCCCAATTGTTAGTTAAACGCATCAGGCTTCAATCGCCGCGAATTTTTAGAAATGGGGATTTTACCCTGCGATACAAACTAAGATAGCACAGTCCCAATCAAAATGGTTGGGGCTCTTCTGTTTGTCCTACATGTATTTTTTTGCAGTTTCATTCCATACTAAACGGTACATTAATTTTCACTTCAAAAAGGAAGAATTGATTATGAAAAAGAGAACACATTTTGAACGGACATATTTTATGGCAATACTCCTTTTCACCTTTATGATTGTAATTGTAGCAAATGAAGGTTTTACGCAATTCGCAAAACCACGTGCATTCGCCGCTCATAAGGAAAACCAAGATTTAAGTGAACATAAAAATACTAGTACACAGCCAAACAATGAATGTCATATACCTTTACAGGACAATAAGCCAATCGCTTATTTAACTTTTGATGACGGCCCTACATTACACACAGATCCGATATTAGATACATTAAATAAATATGGCGTCGGCGGTACATTCTTTTTTATCGGTGAACGATTACACGCACTTCGACCATCTACAATAGATAAAATAAAAGCAGGTTGCTTTACTGTTGGTTCACACTCCTACACACATGATACAAAAAAAATTTATGAAGAAGAACTATTTATTGAAGAAAATCTGGACACATTTTCTCTCCTAGAGGATCTTGGATTTCAAACAAACCTTCTCCGTGCACCATACGGCAGTACGTACGTAAACCAAGATGATAAAGAAAAGGCACAACAATATGGTTGGCAACTACTGGATTGGAATATTGACAGTATGGATTGGAAATGGAAAAATGCAAAAAAGTCATATGAACATATCATAAAACAACTCGATTTATTTAAAAAAAGGCAATCCGAAATAGTCATTTTACTACATGAGCAAAGTGAAACAACCGAATTATTAGCCATGCTTATTCCGGAAATGAAACAACGGGGATTTCAATTGATTTCTGGTGAAACAAAAGCATTTAATAACTTAACGTTTAAAACGAGTTAACTGTAGTAAACGAAGACTTCACTTGTGGGAGGTTTCACACTTCCCTACTCATTGTTAGTTGAACGAATCTGCTTTTTCAACTGCTGCTACCTTACCATTTATTTAGTAATCTCTTTAAATGTCTATATAAAGTCCTTTCAGGAAATAAAGCTCATAAAAAACGGGCACTCTAGTAATAGGAGTGCCCATATCCTGTATGATGCTTACGTATATAAAAATAAGGAAACTTTGTATGATAAGGAAAATTTCATATCCTTTTAAATAAATTAAATTACGATTGTTTGATCCAAGGCATCTATTTGTTCTTCTTCTAGCAATCCTTCCGCTACAATAGCATTCTGATAATCTGCTAGTTTTCCTTCATAAATAAGTTCCAAACCTTGCTGTTGTCGAATATCATCCGGCGTAATAAAGCAATATGGCTTATTAATGCTAAATACCTGACTATCATGCATAATTTTTCCAACGAACTGCGAGCAAAAATAGGCATGTTTTCGTCTAATTTGAATCCTAAACATAAACCCAACTAACCCTAAAAAGTTGTAGCGGTATTTATGTTGGTTCCGCTTCATCTCTTCAATAAGGTTGAGGATATATTGGTATTCTGATTCTGTAATACGATATTGATACACAGCACATGTCGCGTTTTTTAAAAAATCACTGTGAATATCCTCCTGAACAAAGCCACCGCTAAAAGGATTTTTTGGCTGTTTTCGACCAAAACTATATACTTGTTCCAAATCACAATCAAACCCCAGTGAAACATGATTTAGTTTTCGCTTTGTATAATAGTTTATAATTTTTGATAAGTACGTCCCAGTATCCGTAAACAAAAAATATATCGTTCTACTCCCCATAACGTTCCCCCTCTTTGAACGAAGGCTCTTTCCCGTAACAAAACCTTTATATGCAAACATGCTGTAATTCAAGACATTTCCCATATCACAATCAAATGTCAACTTTTCTAAAATATCAAACCTTTTCATATTGTATTCTTATTATACGTTGTTTGTCAGCAAAAATATAGGGTGGTTTCATATTTTCCATATTTAAACGTTGACGAATGAGCCTAAATCCCGTAAGCTAGCGTTGATATAGTTAATTTTTGAGTGGAGGATTTTAAAGTATGATAACCGTTTCCAATGTTAGTTTACGATATGGTGATAAGAAGCTTTTTGAAGATGTAAATTTAAAATTTACACCAGGCAACTGCTATGGTGTTATTGGGGCAAATGGAGCTGGAAAATCAACATTTTTAAAAATATTATCTGGTGACATCGATCCGCAATCAGGAAATGTGTTTATGCCTCCGAATTTGCGACTTGCTGTTTTAAAGCAAGACCATTTTGCATTTGAAGAATATCCAGTTTTAGAAACAGTATTAATGGGCCATGAAAAATTATATGCAGTGAAACAAGAAAAAGATGCGATATATATGAAAGCTGATTTCTCTGAAGAGGATGGCATGCGTGCCGCTGAACTTGAAGGAGAATTCGCTGAAATGAATGGTTGGGAAGCTGAATCTGATGCTGCAATTTTATTGAAAGGCCTTGGAATTGATGAAGGTTTCCATGACCAACTCATGTCCGCATTAACAGGCGACCAAAAAGTGAAAGTTTTACTTGCTCAAGCTTTATTCGGTAATCCAGACATCCTGTTACTGGACGAGCCGACAAACGGACTTGATATTCAAGCGATTCAGTGGTTAGAGGAATTTCTCATTAACTTTGAAAATACAGTCATCGTAGTTTCCCACGACAGACACTTTTTGAATAAGGTTTGTACACATATTGCCGATGTTGATTTCGGTAAAATTGAAATCTATATTGGTAACTATGATTTTTGGTATGAATCAAGTCAGTTAGCAAGCCGTATGGCACAAGAACAAAATAAGAAAAAAGAAGAAAAAGTTAAGCAATTACAAGAGTTTATCGCTCGTTTCAGTGCGAACGCATCAAAATCAAAACAAGCAACTTCCCGTAAGAAAATGCTTGAAAATATTACGCTTGATGATATTAAACCTTCTTCGAGACGCTATCCATACATTGCCTTTTCACCAGAACGTGAAATCGGAAATGACTTACTTCGTGTCGAAGGATTAACGAAGACAATTGACGGAAAAAAAGTGCTAGATAATGTTAGCTTTACATTAAATACAGATGATAAAGTTGCGTTCGTGGGTAAAGATGATATTGCAAATACAACGTTATTTAAAATTTTAATGGGTGAAATGGAACCCGATTCCGGCACCTTTACTTGGGGAATTACGACATCACAATCTTATTTTCCAAAAGATAATAGTGCATTTTTTGAAAACAATGAACTTACGTTAGTAGATTGGTTACGACAGTATTCACCTGAAGACGAAACAGAAACATTTTTACGTGGATTTTTAGGTAGAATGTTATTTTCAGGGGAAGAAGCTTTAAAGAAAGCAAACGTTCTTTCCGGTGGAGAAAAAGTTCGTTGTATGCTTTCAAAAATGATGCTTTCAAATGCGAATGTACTCATTTTAGATGAGCCAACAAACCACTTAGACTTAGAGTCCATTACTTCGTTAAACAACGGATTAATGAAATTTAAAGGATCGATTTTATTTACGTCACATGACCACCAATTCATTCAAACGATTGCGAATCGTATCATTGAAATTACACCAGGTGGATTGATTGATAAAGAAATTAGTTATAACGAATATGTTCAAGACCAAAGCTTACAAGATAAAATTGCAAAGATGTATGAAACAGCATAATCACAAACATGCCAGTTACCTATATAAAGGTGGCTGGCATGTTTTATATTAGGAAAGTAGGAAAGTTAAATCGGTATTTAACGGCTCTTTGTCAAATAGTGTTGGTGGCTGAATTAAGGTCGCTAAAATATTAATGATTCGGGATCTGTTTATCCTGCCACTTAAGCGGCAGGATAAACAG
>NZ_JBHLWL010000016.1:0-8880 GCF_042432965.1 Paracerasibacillus soli
TTCGTCCTGAGCCAAGATCAAACTCTCCAAAAAAGTTTGTTGTTTCTTAGCTATAAATAAGAAAAACGAGGTTGTTTTTCTTCAAAGTTTTTGATTCAAGTACTTAGCAACTAAGTTACTAAAAGCACCTTTACCATTTATTTCGAATACTGGTCGTTCTGTTCAGTTTTCAAAGAGCAAATATTTTTAAGTGCCGCTCAAAAGCGACTTAACTATCATAACACAATCAGTTTTTAATGTCAACAACTTTTTTAAAAGTTATTTTAACATTTTATTTAATTTATTCGCCTTAAATTGGCGACTTGATTAATATATCATAGATTGTTTTTACAGTCAACACTTTTTTAATACTTTTAAATGCTAGTTCGTCGCAAAGTGAATTAGCAACGATATTTAATTTACCACGATTTTAATCCATAAGCAAGCAAAAATACAATATATATATTGGTAAAATATTCAATTTAGCGATTCGTATATTTTAATGAATATAAAGTTGGTTACAATTTAGAGTATACCCTTTATGAAGTAAGACATGCATACTTTTATAATAAGTTTAATTTCCTTCTATCTATTACAAAAACTAGCTTCATTATTATTACATCTTCATATGTAATTAATTTACTAAAGACAATATGCCTCATATCATTTCTTAAAAACAATTTAGTTTCAACACTTATAAATAATCCGGGATTATTAACTATTAATAAAGCATTGATATGTATTTGTATTTTTACATCTCATACTTACCAATATACGAAAAGAGATCGGGACATAAGGAATTCAACCTTTTGTTTTGCCCAACCTCTCTCCATTTTTGCAATATAAATTGGCTGTATGATTTCAAAGTGTAAATTCTGCTACCATGATCATATTTACATCATCCCTGCTCCGGGCAGCTTATCGTGTTCTCATTTGCGGGAATAAAAGTACGTCCCGAATTGATGGAGCATTCGTTAGCAACATAACAAGACGGTCAATACCGATGCCCAGTCCACCAGTTGGAGGCATACCATATTCTAATGCCTCTAAAAAGTCCTCATCCATAAGATGTGCTTCATCATTTCCTTGATCACGTTCTGCAACTTGTGCTTCAAAACGCTGACGTTGATCAATTGGGTCATTTAATTCACTAAACGCATTCGCATGCTCGCGTCCAACAATAAATAATTCAAATCGATCCGTAAAACGATCATCTTCCTTATTCTTCTTCGCTAAAGGCGAAATCTCAACTGGATGCCCATAGATAAATGTTGGCTGTATAAGTTTTTCTTCTACAACTTGCTCAAAGAACTCATTGACAATATGACCAAACGTCATCATATCAGTTATTTCAATATCATGTTCTTTTGCAAGTGCTCTTGCCTCTTCATCACTCATCTGTTTCCAAAAGTCCACACCTGTATATTCCTTGATAGCATCCACCATATGAAGTCTCTTCCAGCTTGGTTCGAGGTTGATTTCCTGATCACCATACATAATTGTCGTCGTACCGAGCACTTTTTCAGCAATATGCGCAACCATATTTTCCGTTAGTTCCATAATATCTTGATAATCTGCATATGCTTCATAAAGTTCAATCATTGTAAATTCAGGGTTATGTCGTGTTGACACCCCCTCATTACGAAATACACGACCAATTTCATACACTTTTTCCATGCCACCAACGATGAGACGTTTTAAGTGTAATTCAATGGCTATTCGCATATATAGTTCGATATCTAATGCATTATGATGTGTTACAAACGGACGTGCTGCCGCTCCACCAGGAATTGCGTGCATCATTGGTGTTTCAACTTCAAGGAATCCTTGTCCATTTAAATAATTTCGCATTTCTTGAATAATCTTACTGCGTAGTTCAAATGTCTTCTTACTATCCATATTTGTTATTAAATCCAGGTAACGTTGACGATAACGTTGTTCTATATCTTTTAGGCCATGATATTTCTCAGGTAACGGACGAAGTGATTTGGATAATAAGGTAAATGTTGTCGCCTTCACGGATAGTTCTCCAACATTCGTCTTAAACATCACACCAGAGATACCGACAATATCTCCTAAATCAATCGATTTGAATACTTCGTATGCCTCTTCACCGATTTCATCTTTACGTACGTAGATTTGAATTTGGCCACTTGCATCTTGAATATGAGCAAACCCAGCCTTACCTTTCCCACGCTTTGTCATTACACGTCCAGCAATCGTTACCCTTTCAGCCTCTGGTTCTTTAGCTTCAAGGTCTTCCTTTGTGAACTCACCATATTTTTCTAATAATTGTTCAGCTAAATGTGTGCGTTTAAATTTCCCGCCAAATGGATCTAATCCTTTTTCTATGTATTGACCCAATTTTTCACGTCTAACGCGCATATGTTCATTTAATTCTTCTGACATGTTATCACTCCATTAATTGCAATCATTTATACATTTTAATTATTTTCTATCATACCATAGTACGTGCATTAAAATATAGCATTGTACTGCTACGTATCATCATACGCCTAATATCGTATTTTTTCACATCATAACTACTATAAAACTTGCATCCCAAAGAGCCGACCCATAAATTCATTTCGTAAATTAACATTCTGCTATTACAAATCCAATTCAGTTTCCATTATAGTAAGAATAAATACGTAATCCGATATACTGTACCGTCATAGTTGCTAATACAAACATCACTCTTACCGATAGCTTCTAGCTTCTACAGAACTGAACATGATCCACATTTATTTACTTATCAGTTTGCATGATTTCCTTAACATCTATTTCTAATACCTGTGCAATAGTTTCTAACAAGGAGGGGGACGGTTCCATCATACCACGCTCAACTTTACCTAATATAGATAAAGAAACATGTAACTTATCCGCAAATTCCTTTTGTGTATAACGTTTAAGTTTACGAAAAGCCTTTATTCGTAATCCAAGCCTTTTTGATTCCATCGCTTGACGTCCTCTCTATCCTTTTTCGGAATAGCTCGCAAAAGTTCATTTACTGGCTTTTCCCATGTTGGCAGTTTTAATCCAGGGGATATTTCGTCAAGCGGTACAAGAACGAATGCACGTTCATGAATTCGTGGATGCGGTACAGTCAATCTATCCGTTTGTATGTTTTCATTATTATATTCTAAAATATCAAGGTCTATTGTTCGCGGCCCAAAACGAATGACTCTTTTTCTACCTAATTTATTTTCAATTGCTTGGCATACATCCAGTAGATCATGTGGGGGAAGTGATGTCTCTACTTCCAACACTAAATTAAGAAAGTCTGCTTGTTCTGTGTAGCCCACTGGAGCTGTCTCATAGACGGATGATTTTTGTATAATCGTGATATTTTCCTGATCATCAAGCAATTGAATCGCTTGTTTTAAATAATCATTACGCGGTTCTATATTCGTACCCAACGCAATAAATGCCTTTTTCATCATCATAATTTCTCCCTATAAATTTCTACAGCTACAGGTCCAAAGTGTCCCGGTATAGGCGGATCTAATTTTACTACATTTACACGACACGCTTGTAATAATTCAAATGAAGCTAATAGATCCTTTGCAATATGCTCTGCGACTGCTTCAAGTAGATTTTTCACTTCGCCTTCAACAATTTTTCTAATAATATCATAAACATGTCCATAATGAATCGAGTCTTCCATATTATCGGATTCGCCGGCCTTTTTTAGATTGGTATATAACTCTACGTTTACTTGAAATCTTTGGCCTAATTTATTTTCCTCAGGGAACAATCCATGATAGCCATAAAATTGCATCCCACTTAAAATGATTTTATCCATTCCATTACATCCTCTCTCGCAACATTGCATCCATCACTTTTGCCGCTTCTACATTCATTTTTACGTTATGAACACGTACCATTTGCACACCCTTTGCAATACCGAGACATGTTGTTGCCGCAGTTCCGTTGTCACGTTCTTCCGGTTCGGTCCCTAGAATAGAACCTATAAACCTTTTTCTTGAAGTTGCCAACAAGACAGGGTAACCTAAATCGTGGAATTTTTCCAAATGGTTCATAACTGTTAAATTATGTGCAGCTGTTTTTGCGAAGCCAATGCCTGGATCGATGATGATATTTTCTGCCGCTACACCAGCTTGAAGTGCGATTTCAATACTTTCTATTAAATCTCGCTTCATATCATCGATGATCGATGTATAATTCATATTTGTACGGTTATGCATTAAAACGAGCGGTACGTTATATTCCGCAGCAACAGCAGCAATTTCCGGGTCGCGCTTTGCTCCCCATACGTCATTAATTATTTCTGCACCCGCCTCGACTGCTCTTCTTGCCGTTTCTGCTTTATATGTATCAATTGAAATCGGAATAGAAACCCTTTCTTTTACAGCTTGTATCATCGGTACAACTCGCGCAATTTCCTCACTTTCCGGAACAGGTTCATGATTGGGGCGTGTTGATTCGCCTCCGATATCAATAATATCTGCTCCATCCTCTTGCATTTTTATAGCTTGCGCGACGGCTTGCTCTACTTCCGTATATTTTCCTCCATCTGAAAATGAATCTGGTGTTACATTTAATATTCCCATTATATGAGTGCGATTATTTAAATTGTATTGCTTCGACCTTGCCTTTAGGATCATAACCTATCAAACCTTCCTCTTATATTGCTTTTATCGTATCATAGCTCAAATGGGTTGTCTTGTATTCTTTATTTCACATTTTGCCATTTTAAAAGGCTTTAATGCAATGAAAAAAGGCTTGAGTACTTGCACTCAAACCTTTTACGATAAAACTATTACTTTCCATCCTCAAACTGATAAAGTGGTGTTGATAAATAACGTTCACCATTATCGGGTAAGATTGCTAACACTTTTTTATCTTTCCCTAATTTTTTCGCCACTTTTCTCGCGGCAGCAACTGCAGCTCCTGCCGAGATGCCCCCTAATATTCCGTTACTCTTCGCTACCTCCCGTGATGTTGCAAATGCTTCATCATTAGAGATAGTGAGGACTTCATCATAAATGTCCGTATCTAATACATTCGGTACAAATCCTGCACCAAGGCCTTGTATTTTATGTGGCCCGGGTGTACCACCAGATAGAATTGGTGAATCCTCAGGTTCCACAGCGTAAATCTTTACATCTTGAAAATGCCTTTTCAATACTTTACCCGCACCTGTTATCGTTCCACCTGTACCGATACCAGATACAAATGCATCTAGGCCATCTTTCATTTGTTTGACAATCTCTTCTCCTGTAGTCCGTGCGTGTACTTCAGGGTTTGCCATATTGTTAAATTGTTGTGGCATGAAATACCCATGTGCTTCTTTTAATTCTTCAGCCTTTTGAATCGCACCTTTCATTCCTTCTGCCCCAGGTGTTAAAATAAGTTCCGCTCCGTAGGCACGTAAGATATTTCTCCGTTCTTGACTCATTGTATCTGGCATGACAACAATTAAAGTATAGCCTTTAGCAGCAGCCACCATCGCTAAACCAATACCAGTATTACCACTTGTAGGTTCAATAATTGTTTGGCCTTCCTTTAAATCTCCGCTTTCCTCAGCTGCCTCTATCATCGCTAAAGCTATCCGATCTTTAACAGAACTTCCCGGGTTCATAAATTCTAATTTTACATATATATCAGCATGCGCATCGTCTTCTTTTCTTAATTTAACAATTGGGGTTTCTCCAATTAAACCAGCAATATCATTGGCGACTTTCATTTTTAGTCCTCCTCATTTTAAAGCATAGTATTCTTATATGAATTATACATTATAATACGGTTTTGTATTACATTTGTCAACTAAAAGTGTTCCATTTGGGCTAAAGGAATAGCCTATTTTCCATATATCCATGAAATCTGAAATGATTCCCATAAACTAGCAGCATCTAATTCTTGCCCTGACTGTTCTAACGCTAGTTCTGATTGTATATAGGGCGCGACTTCCTCATATGTAAACGTAATGTCCGGTAGAAAACGATGTAAGTATAATATAATAATACCTTGGTCGGTTTGAAAAGGGTCACTATACGTATGTTCCTCCATTTTTAGCGCCTTTTCAAAGTACGAGCGAGGCAAAAACTGACTCTCATCTGTAAAGAATCCTAGATATCCACCGATGTCCTTTGATGACTCATCGATACTGTACTCACGAGCTAATAAAGCAAAAGATGCCCCTTCCTCTAGTTCCTTGATAATCTTTTCCGCTGTTTCTATATTATGAACAACAATGTGTGAAAGTTGTACAGATGATTTAAAATCGTATTGCTTGGCATACTTTTTGTAATACGTTCTAGATTCTTCTTCCGTAATCTTATGATTCATCGTTAATAACGCTTGAAGTTGATAGCGATATGTAATTTGCCTTTTCCAGTCAGATTCCTTTTTTGAAATTTCCTTTTCATCCATCACACCACTTAATGTCGTGAGATAGGCGATTTCCCTTTCAATTATTTTATCTTCTACCACTATATTGTTTTTATGTGCCAACTGATTTACTACTTTGTCGTCAATCAATTGTTTTAATTGCCTTTTTCCATAGTTATCTTGTAAAGTTGCCACCCATTCATCATATGTAACCTTTTCATTCCCAATTACCGCAACATTATCTTTTATTTTTATTTTTTTCTTTTCCCCATTAACTATTATCTTTGTCTCATCTGTTAAAAAGTTACCATCATTTGCCCACACAATGAATGTAGCGAGATTAGTAATTAATAGAATGACGATGATACTGAACAATAACTTTTTTGACATACACGCATACCCCCGCTGATTATACGATACTACCTTTCCATTATTTACCGTTAACTTATCTCTATACAAGCTTTTTATCAGTTTTTTAAATGAATGTACCTATTAGCCTCTGTCTATTAAAAATATTCAGACTCCCCACGCAAAGAATAAGGAGTCCTGCTAATTGTTATACAAGACTCCATTTTTATGGATTATAATACAATTTTTACTTTACCTTTTTAAAGCTTCTAATTCTTCCTCTGTAAATTGATATTTTTCATTACAAAAATGACAGACCGTTTCCGCACCATGGTCCTCATCAATCATCTCTTGGATTTCTTCATTTCCTAGGCTAATAATCGCTTGCTCGAATCGCTCTTTCGAACATTTACACACAAAAGACAACGGCATTGTTTCGTGAAATTTAATTTCCTCGTCTGGAAATAGGCGTGTAATAATTTGCTCTGGATTATTCCCTTCACGAATTAAATTAGATATGGCGGGAAAAGATTTTATCTGTTCTTCAAGACGCGTCACGACATCCTCGCTCGCACCAGGCATCACTTGAATAATGAATCCCCCTGCAGCTAATACGGAATGATCCGGATTAACAAGAACACCTGCACCTACTGAAGATGGGATTTGTTCTGAAGCAGCGTAATAATACGTAAAGTCCTCGCTAATTTCACCTGATACAATCGGAACTTGTCCGGTAAAGTAATCCCGTAACCCAAGGTCTTTTACAACGCTTATATAACCTTCCGTCCCTACTGCACGACGAACATCTAATTTGCCTTTTTCGTTCAAGTCAAAATCTACATGCGGATGGAGTACATAGCCCCGGACTTCCCCTTTTGCATTTCCGTCTGTCACAATTGCACCAATTGGACCATTTCCCTCTACTTTAACCGTGATGGAATCTTCGCCTTTTAGCATTGCTCCCATCATCGCCGTAATTGTTAATGTTCGGCCAAGTGCAGCTGTTGTTGTTGCCCATGAATCTTGTCTTCTACGTGCTTCTTCAACTAAGTTTGTGGAACTTGCTGCATATACACGAATTTTCCCATCCAATAATGTTGCCTTCACTAAATAATCATTTATCACAGTCACAGTACACAATTCTCCTTTTTTATAACGAACTTCTAAATCAATGTAAATTTACGCATTTGTCATCTGATATATTTTATGCAAACCTTTCAATGTTAAGTGTGAATCAACGATATCAATCGTCTCCGATGCATCCGATATTAAGGAAGCAAGTCCACCCGTAGCAATTACTTTTGGCTCAGCTTGAACTGATTTCTTCATACGATTCACAATCCCGTCGACTTGTCCAACGGAGCCATAATATACACCAGATTGCATCGCTTCAACTGTCGATTGCCCAATAATATGTGCTGGTGATTCAATTTCAATTTTAGGTAACTTTGCCGCTCTTCGATAAAGTGCATCCATGGAAATATTAATTCCAGGTGAGATTAGTCCACCATAATACTCCTTGTTTTCATTAACATAACAATATGTTGTTGCAGTTCCAAAATCAATAATGATTAATGGCGCACCGTATTCTTGTATCGCACCGACTGCATTTACAATTCGGTCGGCACCGATTTCCATTGGATTAGGATATGCCATTTTCAAAGTGGATTGTACCGTATCTTTCCCCACAATAAGTGGTTCAATGTGAAAGTAATCTTTGCACATTTTTTCTAATGCAAACATAATGGGTGGGACAACTGATGATATGATGGCGCCTGTTATATTTGCTAATGTTAAACCGTTATGTTCTAGTAGTGATTTTATTAGCATGCCAAATTCATCTTCTGTTTTATATCGATCTGTTTTTATTCGCCATTCATATTTCAATTGTGCTTGTTCAAAGACACCTAGCACTGTATTTGTATTTCCAACGTCTAGTACAAAAAGCATGTCATCAAACCTTCCTGTTGGAGTTTTTCTTTACTTCTATTTTCTAAAATTATCATCATTACACAATAGAACCAAACTGTCTCGTAACGTGCCTGTTAATTTACTTATATTTATTGAAGATACTGCTGACTCCTCCGCTTCGGCAGAATACTTCGCTTTCCGCGGGCGGCTGATGAGCCTCCGACGCACAGGACGTGACCGCTTTTAGCCGACCTCCCACAGGACAAGGAGCGCTTCGGCAGCATGACA
>NZ_JBHLWL010000016.1:9018-110120 GCF_042432965.1 Paracerasibacillus soli
GTTTATTGCTCATTAATTAATTATATACTCGGATTTTACACATTAAAATGCGTACTTTGCATTTTTGAGGAGTCAACGGTCCTCCAATCCAAACAACCGCCATGATTATGCTAGTCAATCTTTGTAAGTCTTTTAAGAAACATACTTCAAAGGGAAAATACTTGTGTACAATTGATTTGCATGCATTGGTAGGGAATTTACCCTTTATTAAATACTGTCACTTAGCGTAGGCAGAATACGTAGACTCCTGCGGGAACAGCACGAGTCTGAAGACCCCACAGCGGTGGTCTTCCGCGAGGAGGCTGAGGCCGTGCCCGCGGAAAGCGAAGTATTCTGCCGAAGCGATACAGCAAGCTAATTAAGTTTAAAGGCAAGTTTTCACTACTGAACAGTTTAAGTCGAATGAATCTTTATATACGTGCTTAGTCATTGCTATTCCGTTTGATTTAATGTTATCTTTTCAAATATACCATAATTTATCCATAGCTGGCTTTTAAGGTGCTTGATTTAGTTACGAAAGTGAAAAAACAGCCGCTCACGATTGTTGTGAGGGCTGTTTTTTAATTATTACTTTTTATCTTCGTCGTCTTTGTTATCTTCGTTTGGCTTACCTTTATTGGTATCTTCCAAACCTTTAATGATGTTTGATAGGCCATCGTCATGCGTTTCCTTCGCATGCTCATTAAGTCCTTTTTTTAACTTCTCATCCGACTTTTTCTTCGCCTCTTCGTAAGATACGGATTCAATCTCTTCTTCATCATCTTTAGATTGAATATTTACCTTCACATCATCTTTTGAATCCTCTTCATCACGTGGATATTCTGGTTCAGGTAAAATACCATCTTCAAAGAGTGATTTTATTTGTTTAGCATCAAGTGTTTCCACTTTAAGCAATGTCTGTGCAATTAACTCAAGCTGTTCTTTATGTTCTGTTAGGATTTCTTTTGCTCGATCATAACAGTGGTTAATAAAGTTTTGCATTTCTGTATCAATATCATGGGCAATGGTGTCACTATAATTTTGGTCATTTTGGATGTCACGACCTAAAAATACTTCTCCACCGCCACCAGAAAATTGTGTTGGTCCTATTTTATCACTCATACCATATTCGGTAATCATTTTACGTGCAATGCTTGTAGCACGTTGGAAGTCATTTGATGCACCAGTACTTACTTCGCCAAAGATAATTTCTTCGGCAACACGGCCACCTAATAGACCTGTGATTTTATCAAATAATTCCGGTTTTGTCATAAAGTAACGATCTTCACGTGGCAACATAACTGCATAACCGCCAGCTTGACCACGAGGTACAATTGTTACCTTGTGAACCATATCGGCATCATCCAATACCATCCCGATAACAGTATGACCACTTTCATGGTATGCAACAATATTACGTTCTTTTTCGGAAATTACCCGACTTTTCTTAGCGGGACCAGCAATAACACGGTCAATCGCTTCGTCCACCTCTAGCATACTAATTGCTTTTTTATCTTGTCTAGCAGCTACTAGCGCCGCTTCATTTAATAAGTTCTCTAAATCCGCACCTGAAAACCCTGGTGTACGCATTGCAATAGTCTTCATATCCACTGTTTTATCAAGTGGTTTATTGCGTGCATGGACTTTTAAGACAGCTTCACGACCTCTAACATCTGGACGATCTACTGTAATTTGTCTATCAAAACGTCCTGGACGTAGTAAAGCTGGGTCTAAAATATCCGGACGGTTTGTTGCTGCAATGATAATAATTCCTTCATTTCCGTCGAATCCATCCATTTCAACAAGTAACTGGTTTAGCGTTTGTTCACGCTCATCGTGTCCACCACCAACACCGGCACCACGTTGACGACCAACCGCATCAATCTCATCAATAAAGATAATACATGGGGCATTTTTCTTCGCATTTTCAAATAAGTCACGAACACGGGATGCACCGACCCCAACAAACATTTCAACAAAGTCAGATCCACTAATCGTAAAGAATGGTGTACCTGCTTCTCCAGCAACCGCACGTGCTAATAAAGTTTTACCCGTACCTGGAGGTCCTACTAAAAGGACACCTTTAGGAATTCTTGCTCCTAATTCCGCAAACTTACGTGGGTCTTTTAGAAATTCAACTACTTCTACAAGTTCTTGTTTCTCTTCATCTGCACCGGCTACATCTTTAAAGCGGACCTTTTTCTTATCTTCACTGTACATTTTCGCTTTACTCTTACCAAAGTTCATCACTCGGCCGCCACCGCCACCTTGTGCTTGACTAAGAATAAAGAAGAAAAATAGTCCAAGTATGAGAAACGGTATAATTCCGGTTAAAAATGTGACTAAACCGCTAGGAGTCTCTTCCTGCTTCACATTTAATACACTTTGATCCATACCCTTTTCCGTAATATCACGAACGAAATCTGGGTTATCTGGTACTTGTGTAACAAATGGCTTTTTATCCTTATCTGCCAATTCACCAGTAATTCGTATAATGCCATGTGCTGGCTGCATCGTCATTTCCTTGATTTCGCCACTATTTAAAGACTGCATAAATTCTTTTACGTTTAATTCTTTCGCTTGATCACCTTTACCATTTACCATTGTAATGATTCCTATCACAATGACTAGCAAAACCAAGTAAAAGAACGTTGTTCGAAATATCCGACTCATTACGTACCTCCTCCCAAGCGGGAAAAACTATATAACATACTACCATAGTAAAAAGTTAGAATACAACTAATTTTACTTTTTATCTTGATTAAATTTACATATAACAAAACTAGTGACAATTAGCATAAATTCTGGTCTCATTCACCACCATAAATCTTTGGTTTCAAAACACCTATATAAGGAAGGTTACGATACTTCTCATCATAATCTAACCCATATCCAACTACAAATTCATTTGGCACTTCAAAGCCGACAAGGTCTGCTTTTAGATTTGCAGTACGGCCAGAAGGTTTATCAAGTAATGTCACAATTTTAATGGAGTTTGCCTTCCGGTATTTAAATAAATCAACAAGATAACTTAAAGTTAGTCCACTATCGATGATATCCTCGATAATTAACAAATCACGGCCTTCTACTTTTGTGTCTAAATCTTTTACGATTTTCACTTCGCCTGATGACTGCATACTCTTGCCGCCATAACTTGATACGTCCATAAAGTCCATTTCCAAGTATGTTTCCGTATGGCGTAATAAATCTGCCATGAACGGCATTGCACCCTTTAATACCCCAATTGCTAAAGGAAATTTATCTTTATATTCTTCCGTTAGCTGTTTTCCTAATTCTTTGCACTTATCCTGGATTTCCTCTTCGGATATAAGTATTTTCTCTATATCATTATGCACGATTTAGTCCCTCCTATGATTGTTTTGTACCTTAAGCTGAATGTATCGGGTTCCTTCCCCGCGAAATGATTGTTCCTTCTTTCTAAGACCAACTAACCATAAGATGGTATTTGATTCATCTACAATAATTGGCCAGCTTTCTCTTTGGTGCATCGGTATTTTTTCATCAATGAAAATATCCTTCAACTTTTTACTACCATTCAATCCGTACCAGCTCATGCGATCTCCAGATTGTCTCGTTCTAGCATAAAGTGGTAATTGCACCTCATCCACAGCAAGCATATAGCTCGTGTTGTCCTCTTTTTCATACTCCTCTTTATATGTGGCTGTTAGGATTGTCCCATTAGGAAGTGAGAGTTCCCCTGGTATTTCAAGTTTCTCGTAATAAGAGGAAGCTGGAAGTGGATGCTGAAAGTAAATATTGATAACCTGATAAGACTTTTCAATAATTAACTTATTTGGAAAATCTATTTGTACGTGACTTTGTTTATTTTTTAACAATGAAAAAAAATAATCATCATGTACATAAGATAATTTTTCAGGTAACTCATGATACAGATAGTTTAATATTAGATGAAAGGCTCTTCTTTGTAAAGCAGATGAATGCGTCGTAAATTCATCGATAAAAAGGGATGCTTTTCTATCCTTTTCGTTATATTTCACGACACGATCTACAACCTTTTTTGCCTCTTCCTGTAGAAAGGCTTCATCTTCCATTAACGTATCGGATAAATGCTGTGCAGTGATATGTATATTCTCGTTTTTTTCCTTTAGTAAAGGTACAACTAATTTCCTAAAATAATTTCGAGTATAATTCGTTTCCTTATTGCTTGGATCAATGCGTGGTTGAATATGATGTGCCTCACAATATGCTATAATTTCATCCTTCGTAACAGCCAACATCGGCCGCACAATATAACCATTACTGAATGGCCTTTTAGCCGGAATACCCGAAAATGCACTTGCATTCGCAGTTCGAACAAGTCGCATGATAAGCGTCTCTACTTGGTCATCACCATGATGTCCAAGTGCTAAATATTGTGCATGATGTTTTTCCATTTGTTCTTTGAAACATGCATAACGTAATTCTCGTGCCGCAAGCTGCGTTCCAATTTGCCTTTCTTTTTTATAGTGCGGAACATCCACACTTTCTCCAATAAATGTTATATCCCACTGTTCACATATCTTTTTTACATAGTGGAGGTCTTCTTTACTTTCTTCTCCCCGCAGTTGGTGATCAACCGACAATGCTATTACTTTTAAATTCCATGCGGCTCGAATGGTGTGGAAATAATGAAGTAAAGCTAAGGAGTCTGGACCACCTGATACGCCTACCATAACTGTAGAACCTTTATTAATTAATCCGTGTTTCTCTATAAAACCAGTAATTTTTTGTTCCAACTTGTCCATCTCCAGCATGTATAATCTACTATATATTTTAGCATAGCTCATACAGACATACCCAATCGTAAGACTTTCTATTATAGTTTTATAGTTAAGATTATGGTATGAGTAAAGAAGTAAAATAATACCCACTACTAATGACCGTTAAACCAATGATCTCTATTAAAAACGGTAAGCGATCTACCCGCTCCCGTTTTCCTTTTTGTAATCGCTGTAACAAATAAATCAAATCACGCTTCATTTCCTGACTTGTATCATATTTACCTAATAATGCTTGTTGTAAACACTGCCTATAAGATTTTAACGCAGGAATCTCCTGTAACTTTTTCATAAGTGTTAATTTAGGGTGTTTTCCTTTTTCGAATTGTCGCGGATAGAACAAATTAATCCACACCATGACAAAGGCAAATAAATCATAACTTGGCTCCGCTTTTCGTGATCCCATCCCCCAATATCCACGGTCATAAAATTCTGTGTACTCTTTGATTGCCCTCCCAATTTGTGTCGTACCTCCTACATCAATCCAGCGAATCCTTGCTGGAGATGAGGACGTAACAAGTAAATTATCAACTTTTAAATCACCAAATATCCAACCTGCTTGATGTAGCTTTTCAAGATCATCGAGTAGTTGTAACATGAAAACACCAATCCATTCATGCCCGTTCTGTTGCATATAGGTTGGCAAAGTAACACCACGGACATACTCCATGACATAAAAAGTATATGTTTGGCCATTTGATAGGACCCAATCATCTACATCTAATAAAGAAGGCCCAAGATGACTTCCTTGGACCTTCGCTAGTGATTTTAGTACATTTACTTCCATTGTCATTGAAGTACTATTTTCACTTATTTTTAATGCGGCTTCCCGACCATTATACTTTACAAGATAAACAGAACCAATCGCACCACTACCTAATAATTGTTTAATCATGTATTCATTTTTATGCCATTTTCCCTTTATATACATCCCTGGTGTAATAAGACTAGTAAGCTTCTTCGATATCTTGTTCATCATGTTTTCGGAAGCTCCTTAACAAACTCTTCTTACCAAATTGATACATCGCTTCTCTCAATGCTGGACCAGTAGGCGTAATTCCTCCACTTGTAAGCTTTGGGAAAATGGTTGAGATAGAATCGAGTCTAGGTGACCAATCGAATATCTTTTGAATATCCTTTCGTTTTCCTGGGAAACTAAAGATAGAGAATCTATTCCTGCCAATTCTAGCATTAAGACTTATTGATAAATCAATTAAAGCCTCTTTAACCATTGATATTTTATTTGTCATACTCGCACTTGTATCAACCAAAACGAGTACTTCCAAATCACATGTTTCACCAAGATCCTCAACGACTTCCATGATTTCCCCCCGCTTATCAGGTGCTAAATCTTCCATCGATTGCTCAGGACCTAGAATTTGTTGCAATTCCATATTAACAAATCCTTGTAGCGTTTGTGTCATCGCTTGTTTTGTAACCATTTGTACGGTTTGCGAAAGTGATTCCTTATAAACAATCTGACTGACCCCTCCACCTGACAGAGCAATATCTTCTACTTCCCTTAGTCCATGGGCATGTTCATCCTGTTCATCGTCTAAAATCCCGATGACATTTACCGTAATGCCTTGTTCAAAAGCCAATGCAGCAACTGCCGATGGATCTTCTCCTTTATTCGAGCATCCATCCGTCAATAAAAGGATCTGTTTCAAAGTCCCCTTTTTCATGCTAAACACCTCCACGTTTTCCACTACCATCATCACCAAAATAAAGGTAGAATATACGTGGTCTTTCATAATTTCATAGTTACGTTAATGGGGATATATGGAGACATGTTGAACAATGTGAATATAAGTAACATAATCCTATTTACAATCTATTTTAAACACCTCAATTACGAATGATTTTAAAATGAAGGCTGTCTTTCTAAATATAGTTTTCATATAATTATTTGCGTAAGAATCGCCCAAACCTTTTAGCGTTATAATCTTCAAAATGCATATTTCACTATTCATAGCAAGTATTTACGAATAAAATAGATTTATATAAAATTGAAATTAAAAAGAGCGCATATCCTTATGCGCCCTAGCTAGTAAAATTATAACGCTTTTCCTTGATACATCGATACTGGTGACCACTTCGGAATATGCTTTTCTACCTTAGCAACGAGGACGGTCATATCATCCTCAATTTTCCCAGCTTGCGTTCGAACAACTTCTTCCAAAAGAAGATCTGCAATTTCCTGTGGATCATTCGTCTCCATCTCGGCAATCTTTCGTTTTAACCATTGGTCTTTATTTTCAATATGCTTTGGTCCATCAAATATACCGTCACTCATCATAATTAATATATCACCTGAAGCTAGCTGTTCCCCAACAATATCAACATCAAACTCTTGAATAATTCCCATTGGCAAATTGCCTGCTTCAATTTTTATTAATTGATTTCCCCGTTTGATAAAACTCGGTGTAGAACCAATCTTTAAAAATCTCACAAAGGCATTGTGCAAATTAATAATTGCTAAATCCAATGTGGCAAACATTTCATCTGTTGTACGTAACGCTAAAATGGAATTGATTGTTTTTATCGCGACTTTTTCCGGGATACCGATTTGTAAAATTTGCTGTAACAGCCGAAGTGTTTCGCCACTTTCTTCATGCGCACGTGCGCCATTACCCATGCCATCACTAATTGCCATCGCATATTTTCCGGCACCTAGTTCAATCGTTGTATAACTATCTCCAGAAACAATACCACCACCTCTTGCGGCACTCGCCATTCCTGTTTCTACAACAAACTCCCTTGCAGAACCGAATTTTAAAAAGGAATAACCATTTGGAAATGGTGATATTTCTTCATATTTCACGACAATCATTTCATTTAATATATCAGACAGCGTCGGTGCGATTAACTTAGCCCCTTCACCATGATAGTTATAAAAACTAATCGTCATTTCAATATCGACATTTCCCTTTTCCAACCGAAATATATCTAACTTTTCAATTTCTATCCCCATATGTTTTAATGCATGCACAATTTGTAACTCTTGCTTTTCATGATGTTCTCTTTCTTTCATGATTTCATTTGCAAAATCATCCATTACCTCCGATACTCCTTGTAACTGTTCCGCTACAAACCGCTTACTTTCAATCACTTGCTGTTTTAACTTTCGATTTGCATCAAAATAAGATATTTCCTCTTCCATTTTTTCAATAACCCGGCTCGGCTTCACACAAAAGCTTTTAAACTCCCGCATTCTCTTTTGATTTGCTGTTCCATCTAGCAGATCATCTTTGATTGATTCCATTAACGAGTAAGTTGTTTCAAACTGCTTTTGCCAACATCGTTCTTTCATAAAACACGTTTGACACGTTTTTTCCGTCACCCTACTTAGAAAGTAGTCCGTTTCACGCTTCGCATCCATATCTTCTTTGTCATCGTCTTCCATTGCAAAGCTTTTGGAAAGTGCCTCAAAAACATTTGAAAATTCCTCTACCCGTTTCGCGGTGACATCACGTACTTTTTGTAAATACTGCTCTTGTTCATTAGAATATTCCTCCGTCCCTGGAATAAATCGCGATAATTTTTTAATCCAGCTCACGGGAGTGATTAAAAACAATACAATTGCAATAGAAGATTCGATAAAAGAAGGTAATAGCTGCTCACCATTACTATAAATTCCTACGAGAAATGTTCCAACAAGTAATCCTACTGCTACTCCAATCTTTTTACCTTCCTTTAACAAACCACCTAATAATCCCGAAAAGGCAAGCAAACCCATTTGATATAAATTCGCTACATTTGCTAGTGATAAAATTAACCCCGCAACAACACCTACCGTTGATCCTATTGCAGCACCACCAACAAAGGCTAGTAACATCACAAAGTAACGTGAAAATACTTGTTCTAATGAAGCACCATAAAATTCCCAACCGATTGTTCCCGTTAAGATTGATGCAAGTAAAATAATCATACATACTATTTCTTCATTTTTTAATGCTGGTTTATATCTTTTTGGTGATAATAGTGGCACGCTCTGCATAAATATTAAAACTAAGATTGTCCCTAAAACCCCTTCAACTATGAGTAACATCCAATCATAATATGTAAGTTTTCCTGTGAAGGAATATAAAAATAAGCGTGACGCACCAGTTGCAATAAAGACAAATAATGGTATCAGCACTTGCTTATTATCCACCTTTTTAAATAAACCAGCTAAAAGAATAAATATAAACATTGTCAACGTCACATGCACACCTTGCGTTGCGGAAACAGTAAAGCCACCTATCAGCATTACGATCATCGTTGTAAACACTCTTTCACGTTGGATAAACCATAGTGTAGCTAGAAATGCTACTGTAAAAGGTGAGACAACCGATAAGATCACAGCCCGTCCAAGTAAAAAACCAACAAAATAGAAAAGCCATCCCCGATCAAATAATAGGCTTTTAATTTTCACCATGAGATAATTACGTACATTCACCATATTCATTTTTGATTTATTCAATACTTTCGTTTGTAACCTTGGCGTAGATTCTATCATTTAAAAGCCCTCCCCTCTTATTCAACTATTTAACCACAACTCTAGTAAAGATTTTGTCAAATTAAGGGAAGCATAACAAAAAATCGTTCGACTTATTTTTAATGTATTTTCTTTTTCCCGTTTAATCTTCGTTTTTTGTTTCTTATTGTCAAATAAACTAAAAAGGAAGCAAAAAACCTACTATTTTATTCGTTCTATCATGAGAGTAGTCTTATTTTCCCTATTCCTATTCCACTTTACATGTTTTCCAAGTATACTCACTGCATCATATGCTTATCATGACTATTAAAAATGATGGCGAATTCAAGCAGATTTTCTAGAAAAATGCGTAAGTATACCATATGGTAGACAAAATAAATGGCAAACTGTCATACATTCAATTTCAATAAATCTATTGACATTCACTTTATACTATTGTATGATAATCTCTGTTGACTTTTTGGCGGCGTAGCTCAGCTGGCGAGAGCGTACGGTTCATACCCGTAAGGTCGTGGGTTCGATCCCCTCCGCCGCTATACCAAAAGGCAAAGGCATCCGTTTGAATCAAACATTCGATAAGATGCTATGCTAAAAAAGTAAAAGCACTATTATCCAATATGTTGGACGATAGTGCTTTTTTATTATGTTGGAAATGTAAATAAAGCAGAAAAGGTATTGCTAACGTAGCAATACCTTTTCTATATCACATCTATATTTTATAGAGCATCTGTCTCTATAGACAGCAACTGCTATCCTCTTTTAGCACCTCTTCCTCCACGTCTCGATTCTGTGTGCTTTTTCAAAGAGGCTAGACGGTCTTCAGAATCTTTTAGAAAGCGGTTGATTTTTGCTTCAAAAGTCTCTGTGCGTTCCCTAGAGTTTCTCTGGCGTTGCGGTCTATCTTGTGCTTTTTTAATCGATAGTCCGATTTTGCCGTCCTTTTCGACATTAATAACTTTTACTTCTACTTGGTCCCCGACACTGAGGTGGTCATTAATGTCTTTGACATAATTATTGGCAACCTCACTAATATGGACAAGGCCCGTTTTTCCTTCCTGTAACTCTACAAAAGCTCCAAAATTAGTGATCCCAGTTACCTTTCCTTGCAGCTTGCTGCCTACTTCAATTGACATAAAAAAAATGCTCCTCCTTAAGATTTTTAAAAAGCTGTATAAAGTAGTATAAAAATTACTACTTCTCTTATATAGTATAGCCAAATACATGAAAAGGTGTCAATAAGATGAGTCCTCTTCATTACTTTTAAAGATTACTTCACCCTTTTTAGAAAAGAAGTAATGCGTACGAGCAATATCCAAAATATATTCCTCATCATTCAATAGCTCAATTTCCTCTTGCAATTCCTTTTCCTGGTTTTGTAAATTAACGAGTTCATCTTGTAATTTTTCAAACTGCTCAGATTTCACTTGGCGAAGATCGCGTTGTTTTAAATGGTACACAGTCACGGTACTGACAGCCAACATCACAACGACTGCAAAAAAGACGAGACGACGGATGAGACGCTGTCTTTTTTTTCTTTGCCTCTCCATATAAGCATCATATTGCTTCATATAATGCGAGTCTAGCCGAGTCACCATCTTCCTTTTATCAGACATGACTTACTTCCTCCTAGCAAAAAAGTTCTTTATCCTTATATATACATTCTCTATTTTACTATAAAGTCCTGCTATTTTGTATAAATACTTTTGAACTTTCTGTGGTAACAATCCATATAATAGCTTTCCTAGCCAAATAACTGGTGTAAATATTATTTTCAAACTGAAAGTAATGATGGTAACAAGGGCATGGACAAAAAATAAGACAACTGCAGCGATAAACTGAAGTAAATATTTTATCGGTATAACGAGTATATAATAAATGACTTTCCCTATAAATATCGCAATTGAAGTTACAATATGAATTAATCTTTCAAGCAGTTTTTTGTAAAAGGTTGCAAACAACGCTTTGTACATCGAAAAGCCGAGTAAACAAGCTAGAAAAATATAAAACCGTAACTCACCAGCATTTGTTAAGAACAAAATATAGTATAAGATAAATGTTTGCAATAACCAGAAGCTAATTTCGAAGAGATAAGTTAATACGGTGTTTTTTTGCCAGTAACGAAAAAACCGTAAATACGTATCTCGAATGACTCCTAAGTATATACCACTTACTATCATGATAATCATCGTTGCAAACTGTACGTGTAATGTCATCTAAAAAGCTTGCTAAAGAACCCTTTAGCTTTCTCCTGATGTTCCTCGTCCACATAGGCCATTTCATATACTTTTCCTTTGATTGAAACAATTCCTTCGCTGACATCGAGGTTTTTTAATTGTAAATTATGGCCTCTTATGATGAGGTATCCCATCACGGTTTGTAATAGAAATTCCTCACTATCAAAGCTATCAACTTCTTTTACACCTGTAATTTCTAGTAGTCGGCGGTTGTTTAATTTTAATTGGTGGTCTTTTTCCGGTTGGGGCCTTATATCTTTATTATAATAGTTCATCATACTCGTCCTCCTTATTACTATTACTTTATGTGCAATAGGACAAGTGTAGAACTATTAAAATGAAAATATTTTGATTCACACATTTCCCCCTTTTTAACCCCTTAATTGACCCAAACTGTTCAGTAGTGAAAACTTGCCTTACTAATATCGCTCGGAAAGCGAAGTATTCTGCCGAAGCGGAGGAGTCAGCAGTATCTTCAATAAATATAAGTAAATTAACAGGCACGTTACGAGACAGTTTGGTTCTATTGTATAAAACAACAGTCTATTTGGATAAACTTAAAACAAGATTAAAAAGGCAAATGAATGGACACTACAACATCGTGTGTAGATCATATCATTTGCGCAGTTATTTTATACTATTCGTCCTCATTATCTGACTCTATTCGCTCTTCTTTCATGACCGAATAAAGAGTTTCCGCTTCATCCTTCCGCACATTTTCCCTTAAATCCGTCACCTTTATCGTCACAAATTTTTGCCCAAAACGAATTGTTAATTCATCACCAACTACTACATTTGTGCTTGCCTTTGCTTGATTTCCATTAATCGTAATTCTCCCTTGATCTGCAACCTCTTTCGCTAATGTGCGCCGCTTAATTAACCGGGAAATCTTTAAAAACTTGTCTAATCTCATTTACTATCCCTCTCTCTTTTTCGCTTCATTCCAATAGTTATCCATTTCTAATAGTGTTGCATCGTGAATATCCTTTTCCTGTTCACGCAACTTTCTCTCTATATATGTAAAACGAGATTGAAACTTTCGATTCGTCCTATTTAGTGCAACTTCTGGTTGAATGTTATAATATCTAGTCAAATTTGCCATAACAAATAGAACATCACCAAATTCCTTCTCTATCTCCTCTTGATTATGTAACGAGATTGCTTCTTTTACTTCAGCTACTTCTTCTGTCAGCTTGGCCCAAATATCTTGCGAATTATCCCAATCGAACCCTACCTTTGCTGCCTTCTCTTGTAATTTATATGCTTTTAGCAATGCAGGATACTGCTCTGGAATTCCATCCAAAATAGAGGAACGCGTTTCACCCTTTTCCTCCTGCTTGATTGACTCCCAGTTCTTGTTTACATCTTCAATAGATTGAATAGAAACATCACCAAACACATGCGGATGACGATGTATCATCTTTTTCGTCAATCCCTTTATTACATCGTCTATCGTAAAATATCCCGTTTCTTCCCCTATTTGGCTATGCAGCATGACTTGTAATAGTAAATCCCCCAACTCTTCCTCTATCCCAATATCATCCTTTGCATCAATTGCCTCAATCAATTCATACGCTTCTTCTAAAACATAAGGACGCAACGTTTCATGTGTTTGCTTTTGATCCCACGGACAGCCATTTGGACCTCTTAATGTTGCAATAACTTTTCTTAACTGCGTAAAGGTATGGCTTAATAAGTCTTCTTCAACTGGTGGGATATAAACACTAATTAAGTTACTAGTCGGGAAGTTATGATCTAATTCTTCAAGTGGCATAGTGATTAGCCTTTCCCCACTACTTCCAGCAGCTTCCACAATCGTCACTTCATAATCACTCGGAAGGTCCTCTAATAATGTTAGCTTTAATTCTGACGCAATAAACTGGTTATATACTTGGCAAAATATGATATGTTGTTTGTACTGTATATCAGAGCGTTGAAAGTCGGTTGCATCGATAAACTGAAATCCATCAATCGGGTCTATTTTTAATGATGTAAATAAATCATCAAGATAACTCTGTCCCCCCATAATTTCTACCTCTACGTCATCTTGTTCAATTAACAATTGTACAGTTCTTTCAGCTAGCATTGGATGACCTGGAACAGCGTATACCACATTTTCTGACTGCGCCAGTAATAGTAGTTTATTCACAATACGTATATATACTTCTTCAAATTGCTTCTCTTGTTCGTAATAGGCATCAAAGGAAGAAAAGGGTACTCCCTCGGCTTGTAATTGCTCGATTACAGGGTGATCCATTGTTCTTACAAACACTTTATTAGACATTGTTGTTAACTTCTTATATACCCCGAAAGGTAACTGGTTTATATCCCCTCCGCCTAAACCAATTACTTCTATTTTATGTTTTGACATTTTTATTTCTTTTCCTCCTTGGCCATCCGACTTAAAAGCGAAGAAAGTGGGAACATAGCAAGCTCCCTATCCGTAAATGCCTGTAGCCGAATTAAAATAAATAAATATAGAATACCACCTGTCCCTACTAGAAAGAATACCTCAAGGAAAAGTGTAAAACGTGATAAATCGAAAGGATTTGGTAATAGGAATTGAAAAATAACTAAATAAATAACCATTGAAAAACTTGCGATCAGAAAGGCATGCCACTTCACATCTTGCAGTAAAGCTAGTTTTATATTCGTACGTTTTAATTGATAAAAAAGTATGACACATAAAAGAAGCAAACTTAACACCGTAGCTACAGCACTACCCGTGATTCCCCAATATGGAACGAGAAGATGATTTAGGGCAATTTTTAATAAAAAGGTACCAAAAATAAAACTCGCGGTATATAAAATACGTCCGATACCTTGTAATATCATACTTGCTGTAATTGCTAATGCGCTTAACAACACACTAAGCGATAAAATTTGTAAACTAAATGTCCCTTCATTATCTTTATAAAGCAAAATATTCACTTCATTAAATATAGTACATAAACCAATGGTTGCACCAGCTGCTAAATAAAAACTTAACTTTAAGGCACTTTTTATAGATTGGTTGGCGGTTGTTGACTGAGTAACAAGGGATGGAATGAACGCCATTGCAAAAGAGGAACCTAAAACTGCACCTAATTGAATGAGTGGTTGACCACGGTCTAAAATACCCTTTGCAGTCATTGCTTCGATTTTACTATGCCCGAATTCCATCAAGGTTGGTAACAAAGAAAGCGAATCAGCAACTTGGGCCAAGAGCAAAATCATATGTGTGAACGAAGCAACAAACCCAAATAACAAGATGGTTCTTATATACGTACCCCAAGGAATAATTTGATTATTTTCCACACGCCTGTTATTTCCTCTTTGTTTCCAAAAACATAGTAAAAGTATGCCACTAGCCGCTGTAGCGCCAGCCATTGTAGCAATACTTGCTGCAAAGCCAATTTGATATGGGCTTCCTCCGGTATAGGAGACGATAACAGCTGCGATAATAATAATGGTTACGCGCACAACTTGTTCTCCTACTTGCGAATAAGCAGTTGGCTTCATGTTTGAACTCCCTTGTGTCACACCTCGTAATAATGCCATGAAAGGAATAAACAAAAAGGCAAATGAAGCAAGTTGATAAATTGTGGCTAACTGTTCATCGCCAATGAACATCGCTATATCGTGTCCAAAGTAAAATAATATAGTGAAAAATCCACCGCTCACGACAAACAGTATAAGGAATATAGGGAAATAAAACTGCCTAAAGGTGAGCGTTTTACCATCTAATTGCGTCCGTGCAGCTAAACTGGATACTGCTGTAGGAAATCCATACAAAGCTAAAATAGTTACAATACCTAAGATTGGGTACACTTGTTGATATATGTAAAAACCAATATCTCCCGTTAGATTTTGTAGTGGTATACGATATGCTGCGCTTAATATTTTACTTACGATACCTGCTATTGTTAATACAAGGGCACCTTTAACGATTGTTCGATTATCATGTTGTTTCATTTTCTAATACCTTCACCTTATCATCATTACGTTCATTATATCATAAGGGTATTGGCAATTATCATAACAAACGGACAAAACCATAGTACGATTTTGTCCGCTCTCACTTTTATTCCATTTGTTTTGCTAAAAAACTAGCACCTGTTTCCACTACTTTACTTTCCGTACTAGAGACTGGATCTCCTTCACGCGATAACATCATCATACTTCCGATGGGATCCCCGTTAGCGATGATTGGGCTAATTACATAAGAACCAACTTGCTCCTCTTTGCTTTCAATAACCTCTATCGTTCCTTGTTCATCGATTAATACATTTGACCGTTCTTCCATTGCCTTTTCCATTGTTTTCCCAACGTTTTTATTCAAATAATCCTTTTTAGAATCACCGGCTACTGCAATAATTTCATCACGATCACTTATGAATACCGGAAAATGTAACGAGTCAAATAAGGCATCTGCATATTCTTGTGCAAAATTACCTAGTTCACTAATTGGAGAGTACTTTTTTAAAATGACTTCACCTTCGCGATCAATAAAAATTTCCAAGGGATCTCCTTCACGTATCCGCAATGTTCTTCGAATTTCTTTTGGGATGACTACTCTACCTAAATCATCAATTCTTCGTACTATTCCTGTTGCTTTCATCTATGAAGCCTCACTTTCTTATGATGATTTTCCTTTTTTAGTTGGTTATTTGGGACGTCCTACCCCTCACCAATATTGATTATTCATCAGGTAAGGGGATGTTTTGTCTGCATGTTTGGCTCCAGAACATCATTTAAAAAAGGGACACGGCTTTATACACGACATCACTTTTTCTATTTGAACCACTTTGTTAGGGAAAATCTCCCATGTCGTGTTTTTTTATTATGAATCATCTTCACAGGAACTATACATGAAACTAGAAATTTACGTTGATTTACGTCAATCCCGATTTACAGTTTCTAGTTTTTTCATAAATGCCATGACGGTTTGATAACGTTTATGCGTTGCCTCCCGTGTAGCATGATAAGCAATTTTAAGTTGGTTACCCTCTGTGCCCAATTGAATACTTCGACCATAGTTATTTGCCAATTCGAATAACTTTGCTCCATCAACTTTTTGGCTTCGTTCTTCCGTAAGCAACAGTTCAATTTTATTGCCTTGTTCTAATATAGACGATACACGTTCCTTTTCAGCTATATACCGAAGGGTTGCCACTGTTAACAGGTTCTCTACTTCATCTGGAAATGTACCGAATCTATCAATTAGCTCATCTTGTAATTCAGACAAGTCATCAGAAGATGAAATTGCTCTTATTTCTTTATACATTTCTATTTTTTGCTTTTCATCATGAATATAGGCATCAGGAATATAAGCGTCAACTTTCAATGAAATTTCCGGTTCAAATGGTGCTATATCCTCTATTTCTTTTCCTTGTTTTCTTGCCTCAATTGCTTCTTTTAACATTTGTGAATACATGTCAAAACCAACCGAGTCGATAAATCCATGTTGTTGTGCCCCAAGTAAATTCCCAGCACCACGAATAGATAAATCACGCATCGCAATTTTAAATCCTGAACCTAATTCAGTAAATTCCTTAATCGCTTGCAGACGTTTTTCAGCTACCTCTGTGAGTACCTTATCCTTTTGATACGTAAAATAGGCATATGCAATACGATTGGAACGACCTACACGACCACGCAATTGATAAAGCTGACTTAGTCCCATATGATCTGCATTATATACGATGAGCGTATTGACATTTGGTATATCTACACCAGTTTCAATAATTGTTGTACTTACTAATACATCAAATTCGCCTTCTAAAAAGCCTAACATAATATTTTCTAATTCTGCCTCATTCATTTGCCCATGAGCAACAGCTACCTTTGCATCTGGGACAAGCATACCGATATCACGTGCCATCTTTTCAATATTTTCAACCCGATTATATAAGAAGAATACTTGGCCTCCACGAGCCATTTCTCTTTCAATTGCTTCCCGTACAAGAACAGGGTTATATTCTACTACATACGTCTGAATTGGAAAGCGGTTTTCTGGTGGGGTTTCAATAACTGATAAATCCCTTACACCTAGCATAGACATATGGAGTGTTCTTGGAATTGGCGTAGCGGTTAAAGTAAGTACGTCAATATTTGATTTCATCTGTTTTATCTTTTCCTTATGTTTAACTCCAAAACGCTGTTCCTCGTCTACAATGAGTAAACCTAAATCACGATAAACAACATCTTTAGATAATATCCGATGTGTCCCTATGACGATATCAACTGTCCCTTTTTTAAGGCCATCAATTGTCTCCTGTTGTTGTTTTCTTGTCCGAAAGCGACTTAACAGTCCAATTGTTATCGGATACTCTTGGAATCGCTCACGAAATGTTTCATAATGTTGTTGTGCTAGTATCGTTGTTGGAACAAGTACAGCTACTTGCTTACCATCTGCAACTGCTTTAAATGCTCCCCGAATTGCAACTTCTGTTTTTCCATAGCCAACATCTCCACACAATAAACGATCCATTGGACGCGTACGTTCCATATCTTGCTTGATTTCTGTTATACAGCGTAATTGATCTTCCGTTTCTTGATATGGAAAGGATGCATCAAATTCACGTTGTAATTCTGTATCTTTGCTAAATGCATATCCTTTTTGTGCCTCACGCTCTGCATACAATTTTATTAAATCATCGGCTATATCCTCAACTGAAGATTGTACCTTTCGTTTTACTTTCGACCACTCCGAACCACCTAATTTATATAAACGTGGTTGCTTACCCTCTGATCCAACAAACTTTTGCACAAGGTCGATTTGATCTATCGGGACAAATAACTTATCATCCCCAGCATATTTTATAAGCATATAATCTTTATGTTTATCTTTTACCGCCAATGTTTCAATGCCATAATATCTACCTATCCCGTGATTTGCATGGACAACATAATCACCAACTTTTAATTCCTGGTAACTTTGAATTCGCTCCGCATTAGATACTTTTTGCTTCTTTTGGGTCCTTCTCACACGCTTTTTAAATAATTCACCTTCTGTTAGGAGGACTAATCGATGCATTGGTAATTCTATACCATTTGCTAAGTTCCCAACGGTTATCATTGGCTTTTCGATTGGTAACTCTATTTTTGAGACAACATCTGCTTCCATATCATAGTCAGATAAAATAGTTTGTATCTTATGCGCTCGCTGTTCGTTTGGCGCTAAAACAACAATAGAGTAATTTCCCTTTTCCCACCGTGACAATTCATTTTTAAATAGATGCATTTGGCCGTGAAACTCTTGTGTTGTTCGTGCTGACAGATTAATGATGTTTTGTGGATTTGTATTTGGTATATGGCGTAAAAATAATGACATATATAAACGGGTTTGTGTTGCTTGATTCCATACTGTCAACCAGTCAAATGAAAATTTATGGTCTCTTACCACTTTATTTGATTCAAGCATGGAACTATGCCATTCCGCTTCTTCCCGATCGAGGTTTGTTGCAGTTTCCTGAATTCGACTCATTTCATCCATTACTATCAAGCCATTTTCAGGTAAGTAATCTAATAGACTAGCAGGTTCCTCATACAAGTAATTTGCATATTTCGCTAGCTCTGAAAAATGTTCTAACTCTTTCATCCGATCTATGTCATGCTTGATTATTTCTGTAATCGTTTCTTTTTCTTCAGAAGTTTTCATATATTTTAATGTTTGTGCTAAAGCATCTTCTAAACGTGCAGCACCAGCTAATAAATCCTCATCTGTAACTAGCAATTCTACTGCAGGTCCAATAACAATTTCTTCCTTCGTATGGAGCGAACGCTGTGTATCAGGGTCAAAATAACGAATAGAGTCTATTTCAACATCAAATAACTCAATTCGTAACGGCTTTTCTTCTGTAACCGGGAAGATATCAATAATGCCACCTCTTCGGCTAAATTCACCAGGATTCATGACCATTGACTGATTTGTATATCCCATATTCACTAAATTTTGCAGGCTTGTTTCAATTTCTACTTCCTCACCGACTGCAAAATGTAGTTGATAAGCCGTCCAATACTTTGGAGGTGGTAAAATTCGCTTCACTGCAGCTACTGGTGCAATTAAAACACCGGATTTACGTTGTGTCCACGCTGTTAGGGATTCAATACGCTCATTTCTTAACTCAGGACTAGCGATAGAAACTTCGGATGCGACGAGTTCATTGACAGGATAAAGATGCACTTGGTCATGTCCAATTAACGCAGTCAAATCATCATACAACTGTTGCGCTTGCACAAGTTGATATGTTACTAACAATACGGGTTGACTTAAAGATTGCTGAACAATCGATACAAATAGACTTCGTGCTGAACCAGTTAAACCGGCAATCAATTGTTCTTTCAATCCATTTTTTACACCATCTAAAACAGTTTGTATATCTTCTTTCGTTTGTAAATATTGAATAATTCCTTTCATGAACATCCCCCATTAGGAAATTTATAGACAGATATGCAACAGTTAGGCAAGATAGACAAACTACACTTCGTAAAAGTTTTATCTCTACCCAATCCCATAGAAAAAGCGCAAAAATGCCTTGGTTCAAAAAACCAAAGCTTTTTAAGTGCTACGCTATTGAATAAAATTTTCTAGTTCATGGTAAGTTGGGTTGTTGTCTAATGCATCTTGACAGTTATCACAAATTATATTCATTTGGATACTTCCATTTGTTTTATATTCAATCATTTCGTCACGTTCTTCACTTGATAACTTATCCCACCCAAGTTGGGAAGTTTCTATAACAGATTGCTTTAGTTCGCCAATAACATAGTTGCAGTGTCTACATTTATAAACAATAGACATCTCAAGACCTCCTCGAATAAACTTACATATCGTTTAGTTTATCCGATTCAAGCCGTTTTATACTATCTCCAAAGAGACATTACTTCATTCTTACATCTTATGCTTTCATCCACGATTAAATTCATTCATCACTTCAAGAAACGGCTTCTGTAACCACATTTCACAAGCATCTGCTGCTTGTATGATACCTTGTGTGACCGCATCTGCCTCGTTCTTATGAAATTTACCTAATACATAATCAACAACAGGTATAGGCGTATCTGGCCTTCCTATTCCAATTCGTAATCGATTGAATTCCTTCGTCCCAAGGTGGAGAATTGTTGATTTAATCCCATTATGACCACCGTGTCCACCCTTTTGGCGTAGACGGATTTTACCCGTTGGTAAATCTAAATCATCATAGATAACTAGTACTTCAGATGGCGATATTTTATAAAAATCCATAAATGGGCGAATCGACTCTCCAGATAAATTCATAAACGTCTGTGGTTGTAGCAATAAAACCTTTTCCCCATTTAATTGCTCCACTACATATAATCCATTATACTTTTCCTTATTTAATTTCAATTTATGTCGGTTTGCTAATTCGTCAATTACTAAAAATCCAATATTATGACGTGTTTTTTTATATTTACGACCTGGGTTACCAAGTCCAACGATACATTTCATTTTGCTTCTTCCTTTTTTTAATATCCTTCATTATGCATATCCGCCAATACGAAGACAAATGTAATAATCCCTCCTTGTAAAGATGATACTGCATACAAGGAGGGCTGTGCTTACAATATGTTTATTTTATTCATCATCTTTATTTTCGCCAATTACTTCTGGCTCCGCATCAAAGTCTACTTCTTCCGGCTCTTTATCACTCTCTGGTGGTAAAACAGTTGCAATTGTAAATTCTGGATCTGATAAGATCTCATACTTATCAGAAGCCGGTATATCAGCTACTGCCAACACATCCCCAATATTTAAGTCTGATACATTTATCGTAATCTCATCAGGAATATGATTTGGTTTTGCACGTACTTCCAACTCATAAACTGGTTGTTGTAAAATACCGCCTTCTTTTGCACCTGCAGGCTCACCTTCTAAGCGAAGTGCCACTTCAACATTCATTTCCTCTGTCAAGTCAACAACGTAGAAGTCAACGTGCGTTAACTCACCTCTAATGGCATCCATTTGATAGTCATGCAGCATTACACTATGTTTTTCTTTCCCGCCTGTATCAAGGGAAATAATTGTGTTACGCCCTTCATCACGAATTAATTTAACTAATTCAATACCATTTACAGCAATTGACTTTGATTCCTTCCCTTTACCGTAAAGAACACCCGGAACGTTTCCTTCCGTTCTTAATTGTTTTGTAACTGATTTAGCAAGGTTTTCTCTATTCATTGCTTTTAAAGTTGTCGCCATGTAATCATCCTCCATTATTTTAAACCCAATATTTGTATAAAAAGTTTTACGATAATGAATTACTGTCACACTTTGATTGATAGTAATATCTTCTACGTTGTTATCTTCCTTTTAATCAAATAGAATACTGACAGACTTCATCTCATGTACGCGAATAATTGCTTCACCAATTAATGAAGCTACAGATAACTCTGTAATCTTGTCGATTCGTTTTTCATCAGATAGCGGAATTGTATTTGTCACAACTAACTCCTTAATTTGGGAGTTTTCTATTCTTTCAATTGCTGGCCCAGACAATACCGGATGCGTACAGCAAGCATATACTTCTTTTGCGCCCTTTTCAACTAATGCATTTGCGGCAATCGTAATTGTACCTGCTGTGTCGATGATATCATCGATTAGTATAGCCGTCTTTCCTTCTACATTTCCAATAATATTCATTACTTCGGCCACATTTGGTTTAGGCCTTCTCTTATCTATGATGCCAATCGGAGCACGAAGACGTTCAGCCATCTTTCTAGCCCGTGTTACGCCTCCATGGTCAGGAGAAACAACAACGATGTCATCGAGATTCATTTTTTCGAAGTAATCTGATAAAATTGGGACACCTTGTAAATGATCAATTGGAACATCAAAGAATCCTTGAATTTGTGGTGCGTGCAAGTCTAGCGTAATAACACGGCTTGCTCCTGCTGTTTCTAAAAGATTTGCAATTAGCTTTGCAGTAATTGGTTCTCTTGAACGAGCTTTACGATCTTGCCTAGCATATCCATAATAAGGAATGACAATATTAATCGATCGTGCGGATGCACGCTTTAATGCATCAATCATGATAAGTAGTTCCATCAAATGTTCATTTACCGGAGAACACGTTGACTGAACAACATACACTTCGCATCCTCTTATACTTTCTTCGATATTAATTTGTATTTCCCCATCACTAAATCTTGAAACAGTACACTTTCCAAGTTTTGTTCCAATATGGCTTGCAATGTCTTCCGCTAACTCATTGTTTGAATTTAACGAGAATACCTTCAAGGACTTGTCTTCGTAGGTGGACGCCATTAAAAAAACCCTCCAATAGTTTAGTCTTTTTTATGTTTATTTAGTCTTGCTGCATATCCTTCTTTATTCGTCTGTCTCGCGCGAGCAATAGACAGTGCATCGCCTGGGACATTCTTTGTAATTGTAGATCCTGCAGCAACAATGGAACCTTCTCCAATCGTAACCGGAGCGATTAAATTAGCATTACATCCGATGAACGCATCGTCTTCAATCGTTGTTAAATACTTATTTTTTCCATCATAGTTCACTGTTATTGTACCACATCCGACATTTACATTGCTTCCCACATGCGCATCGCCAATGTAACTTAAATGAGAAACTTTACTTTTTTCACCAATTGTTGACTTTTTCACTTCAACAAAGTTACCAATTTTAGCTTCATCTTTAATCGATGCTTCTGGTCGAATATGTGCAAATGGGCCGATGTGAACGCGAGCACCAATATAACTATCTTTTGCTACACTATGAGACACAACTGTAGATTCTCCAATTGTGCAATTTATAATTTCACTATTTGGGCCAATCTCAGCCTCTGACTTTATAATTGTGTTTCCCTTTATGATGGAACCTGGTTGAATAACAACATCTTGTTCAATGATAACCCCTGATTCAATATACGTATTTTGTGGGTCAATGATTGTGACACCATTTCGCATATGTGCCTCATTAATACGCCTTCTTAATATGGCTCCAGCATTTGCTAACATTACGCGATCATTTACACCTAATGTTTCATCAAAATCTGGCGTTACATATGCAGTAACAGTTTCACTTTGCTTTTTTAGTATTTCTATCACATCGGTTAAGTAATACTCACCTTGTGCATTTTCATTTGAAATCCCTTTAAGTGCTGCAAATAAAAGTTTATTATCAAAACAAAATGTTCCTGTATTTATTTCCGTTACTTTTTTTTCGTCATCCGTTGCATCTTTATGCTCCACAATTCGTTCTACTTCGCCTTGCGCATTACGAATAATTCGACCATAACCAGTAGGATCTGGCGCATGCGCAGTAAGAATGGTTGCTTTTGCTCCGATTTTTTCATGATGCTCGATTAGTTTTGCATACGTTTCTTGCCTTATAAGTGGCGTATCCCCACATACAACAACTGTTGTACCTTCTTTATTTTTAAGTATCGCTTCTGCTTGGATTACAGCATGCCCGGTTCCTAACTGCTCCTCTTGAATAACGAAACTACATTGATCACCGATCTCACTTTGAACTTGGTTAGCCCCATGACCAGTAACCATTACAATTTCACTGTTCACTACTGGTTTAATTTGATCAAGTACATGTTGTACCATTGGACGTCCCATAACCGGGTGTAAAACTTTAAGTAATTTAGACTTCATTCTGGTTCCTTGTCCCGCAGCGAGGACGACAGCATATCGTTTTGTCATAAGGAATCCTCCATTTCTGTGCATAGAGACTAGCGTCATTACTTTACTACCACTGACCATTCATACACTGATTAACGATCCCTTACCAGTAAAGTCATTTATCGCTAATCAGGTACTTCCGCTTTTCTTACCATTATGAATATATCTTATACAAGAAGCAAATTCAACAATTAGAGGTTAATTGCTACATATAGTGGGTATATATGATGTATAGGGAGGTAACAGAACATCAAAAGGTGAATACGTTTACAAAAGCAGAAACCTAACCAACAGTCACCATTGATTAGGTTTCCATCTTATTCATTATTTAGGATACACCTGCTTCTTCGTACTCTACCTCTTCTTCACCTGCACGGCGATATTCCTCTAATACGGCATTTTGAATTTTTGCACGTGTATTAGAATTAATCGGGTGTGCAATATCTCTAAATTCTCCATCTGGAGTTCGTTTTGATGGCATCGCTACAAACAATCCGTTGTTTCCATCAATAACACGAATATCATGGACAACAAATTCTTGATCCAACGTGATAGATGCAATTGCTCGCATTCTTCCTTCCGTGTTTACACGGCGTAGCCTTACATCAGTTACTTCCATGCTGTTTCACCACCTTTTTAAAATAGAACTTATGTAACATATTCAACATAAAAATCATAAATCCTGCTTAATTTTAAAAAAAGTTACATTATTTATACAAATTTTTTAAAAAAATAAAAAGCCCTCCTTTAAAAATTGTCCAAAAGGAATGAAAATGGCCTTATTTGCAACAGTTCCTCACACATTCCTAGCGCCCAAGACTGACGCATTCGAGCGGTAAGTTCTATTACAATAAAAATACAAATAGCTCATTTTAACGATATCTTTTGAAACAATCTCTTTTAAAGAGAACTTTTAGTCTATTTTTTTAGATATTGAAATACATTTCCAGGTTGAACATCAATCTTTTTATGATGCATATCAATACCTGATATTTTGATAAGTGATACATAATCATGGATAACGCGCTCTTCTTCCTCATCATCCGCTTCTGCCAATACACCTATTGCAACAGCTTTTGCATCAAATTCCTCCAGCAAGTTTACCATCCCATTAATGGTACCACCTGCCTTCATGAAGTCATCAATAATACAAACATTCATACCTTCTTGTAAACTTCTTTTCGGCAAAACCATCGTTTGGATTTTCCGAGAAGAACCTGATACGTAATTAATACTTACAGATGGGCCCTCTGTAACTTTAGGATCCCGACGTACGATGATGACTGGGACTTTCAAACTAGCTGCAACAGCGTAAGCTAGCGGGATTCCTTTCGTTTCCACGGTCATCACTGCATCAATTTCTCTACTCTCAAAGACTGCCGCTAATAATTCCCCTACTTCTTGTACAAACTCTGGTCTACCGAGTAAATCAGACATATACAAATATCCGCCAGGTAAAACACGGCTTGAATCGTGCAGTTGTTCACATAATTCACCAATAAATTGTTCACTTTGTTCTAGCGTAAGTTTCGGAATGAATTTTACGCCACCCGCACGACCTTTCACACGCTCTAAAAAACCAACCTTTTCTTTTTTAAATAATTCATTTAAAATATCTAAGTCTTCACTAATAGATGTCTTTCCGGCATGAAATTTCTCAGAGAAGAAATTAAGTGTCTGATGTTTTCGTGGATTCATTAAGAAATAGCTTATTAAGCCAATTAACCGCTCATTTCTATTCATATTTTCACCTCAATCCGAACATTAATTTTAAATATATCATTTATATACGCATTTTGGAAGTCTCTAACCGAGTATCCTAACTAAAAACACATCTTTACAAAAACCCCGCATCGCATTATAAATCTTTTGTGCCTTTCTTTCTTGTTGAACAAGCCCATACACAGTTGGACCACTTCCACTCATTAAAACACCGGTCGCTCCAGCCTGTTTCATCCTATTTTTTATTTGTAATACTTCTGGATGTTGATTAATCGTTACAGCTTCTAATGAATTTCCGATAGACTCACACATCATGAAAAAATCATTATGATGAAGAGATGTAATCATTACGTCTGTTCTAGGATGTTGCATTTTGTCTACATGAACCTGTTGAAAAATAGACTTTGAAGAGACGCCAATATCTGGCTTCGCTAGAACTACCCAACAGGAAGGAGGGCTAGGCAGTTTTTCAATTATCTCTCCACGCCCTTTTGCAAGGGCTGTCCCACCATACACACAAAAGGGAACATCCGAACTTATGGTTGCGCCTAAATGCGCGAGTTCCTCAATAGATGCTTGTACATCCCAAAGTTTGTTTAATCCTCGTAAAACCGCAGCTGCATCCGTACTTCCGCCACCTAAGCCCGCGCTAACGGGTATGCTCTTATCTATTTTAATGTGTACACCACTGCTAATTGCATATTTTTCCTTAAATGCTTGTGCGGCTTTGTACGCTAAATTCCGTTCATCATTTGGAACAAATCGACTCCAAAGCGTTACCTTAATACAATCCTCTTTTAAAGTTGACAGTTCTACACGATCGTATAGATCGATTGTTGTCATAATCATTTCTACTTCATGATAACCATCGGTCCGCTTGTTTAAAATATCTAATGTCAAGTTTATTTTCGCCGGTGCCTTTTCATATATAGCCACTACGTCACCTACTTTTTGTCCCAATTTCAAGTATTTAAATTGTATCATAATCCGATATGGTAGGCTACGCTTTCCATATTATAGAAATATGCTACCCACCGTACAAGTAAAATACATCATATTTTGGGAGTTTACGTATTATTTGGGCAACTTCCATTTGATTGGCCTCTTATACAACGAAACACCAACAATCACAATCATTATGCCAATCACCACTTCCGCTGTATGAAAAAAGGCAGACCATTATGATCTGCCTTGTTGCATACTTTCTTGCGCTATTTCTATTGCTCGCTTTACCATATTTCCGGCGTCTTTTGCCCTTATTCCGCCCCAGCCTTCTTTTTGAACCGTGTCGTAAAATCCTAATTCCTTAGCAATTTCTTCTTTCAATTGGTCTGACATGATTCCTCCACGTCTTGCCATGAAAGAACAACCCCTTTCGTAATGAAAGAATTAAAAACCCTTTACGACACATTTAGTTTATGCGAGTTGCAAATAAATACTCTTGTTAAGTTCATGGAAATTTGGCTAACTTAGGATTCAAAAGAATATTGTTTTAATATACTTTCTAACTTTAATGCTGTACCAATATTTCCTTTTACCTTTAATTTACCTGTCATAAACGCAGTTGCACTATTTACATTGCCAGTTAAAAACTTTTTAAAAAATGCTTCCTTCATCAATAATGTACAATCTGGCTCCTTCTCATTACCGTGTATTACAGTCGCTGTTCCATTTTCAAAAATAACTTGATAGCAACCTTGCACTTGATCCGTTATTTCAAATTGAAATATAGCCTGTACATTTTCATACGGTATTTTATTTACTCGTAACTTTTGATCAATTATATCCCACAGCTCTGAAATTGACTTGTCCTTTAACAATGTCATCATTCTCCCTCCCATTAATAGAATCATACAACAATTTACAATATATGTACAAAGGTAAAAAAGGAAAAAAATAAAAGACCAGCGCTTTACACTAGTCCTTCATAAATTGATAACCGTAATAAATATATATTTACTACTCTGCAATAGCTTTGTTTCGCTCATCGAGGAAGTTTAGTTCAACCGTTTCGGTTAACACGTCTGCATAGCTATAAGAAACACGTTCGAATGCATTTTCGTCCTGATCAAGCTCGACAATGAATACCGCTGGATATGTCTCTGTTAATATCCCATTTCGTTCAATTGTCTTTCTTCTGCCCCCGTTCGCTCTTAGGCGTAAACGTCTGCCAATTTGACCTTCTAGACCACGCTTTATTTCGAGTAATGTCTTTGCCACTACACTCCACCTCACTATATATAATATAACATAAGCTTGTTTTAAAGTCAAATAAAATATTATATTATAACAAGTTATGTTTTTTGTTGTCAACTACTTCACGCTATATTCTTTCCTATTATGGCAATTTGTTAACAAATTATGTATGAATCATGTAAAGTTTTTCTTTTCTGGCATTTGCAACCTATAGCGCGTGTTAAAAATGATGGCAAAAAGATGAAGATACAGATATAACACCTATACATTTAAAAAGCCAGCTAAGCAGCTGACTTTTTGATACCATTTATTCTTCTTTCAAGTAAGGCATTCCTGTCCGTAACATTCCTCTTGTTTCCACACCACCAAGGCCCTTTTCTCCAGTTAATGTATTTCTTAAGACATCCCATACATTTACCTTATCCATAAAAGGGGTGTAGGCAATTTTTGCGGAAATAAAGACTGGATCAAGTGCATGTATATTAATTCGCGAAGGGGAACTGGCGAAATTTGCACCTGCTCGTATTAATGATTCAAAATGTGACTGACATGCACCTGCAAAAATGAATAATTGGTCTAAATGCGGAACGACCTTTCTTGCCTCCCTTACCGCTTCAGTAAAATACTTTGAATGTCGATAGGCACGTAGGTCGGATTTATCCCCTTTATTTTTTGAATAAGAATCGTGACCTGTAATTACGATAATATTTGGTTGAATCTTTTTAATTAATGATTCTATTTGTAGCGGCATATCCTTTTCATGAAGATGTACACCATGTACTTGTAAACCAACACGTTTATATAACTCAATACACTTTTTTAAATACATTTGATCACCGTCAAGGTGTAGCACACGAGCTGGTAATTGAAACCCTTCGATATGCTGATAGCCATCACTTGATTCATAATCTCTCTTTTCCTTCATAAGTAAATAGTCTTGACGAAATAAACGATATGAAAAGTCTTCCCGTTCTTTTCCCTTTTTTTTCATCTCCTGTAAATCACGTTGATTCACTCGTTGCAAATCGGAAATGGTTGAGTCTGCAATGAGGCGGATTTCCTCTCCATGTAAAGTGGCCTGATTAGAGCTTAAGCTGGCTATACGGAATAAAACGTCATGCTTATATGATTTTCGAGTTACCAATTCACCTTTCGCTAGTTGATCATTTCGTTTCATCTCTACACCTCACAAGCCTAATTATATATATGCGGCATTGCACCATTATATGTGCACCGTACCTTTAACGTGCCAATAAGGGGGACAAAAATATTGTGTCTTGTTTTTGATGAAAATAAAAAAGCTGTCCACATGACCAGCGAACAGCTTTTTAAAATAAATTGCTTATTATTTTTTATCATCCTGTACATAGGAATAAAATATATTCCCAATTGCAGCAAATTCCTGCATAGTCAATGACTCACCCCGACGTGTTGCATCTATGTCCACTTCTGACAAAAGCTGCACAATTTTCCCCTTTTGTAGCGTTGGCTTGAAAAAGGCTGTTAAATTATTTAATATTGTCTTCCTTCGTTGGGCAAAGCAAGCCTTCATGACAGAAAAGAAAAACTCCTCATCCTCTACATGCACGGGTGCCTTTTCACGCATTGTCAGTCTTAAAATACTGGATTCAACATTTGGTTGCGGCATGAAGACAGTCTTTGGTACTTGCATCACTACATCCGCTATTGTGTAATACTGAATCGCAAGACTTAAAGAGCCATAACTTTTCGTATTCGGTTTAGCCGCCATCCGATCGGCGACTTCCTTTTGAATCATCACCGTTATATTTTCTATCGGGAGGTTTTCATGTAAAAGCTTCATCAAAATTGGAGTTGTAATATAATACGGCAAATTCGCTACAATATGTATGTCTTGCCCTGGCCTAAAATGACTTTGAATCAACTCATGTAAATTTGCCTTCAAGACATCATCATGTACAATCGAAACATTGTTATATTCATTTAATGTTTCATCTAAAATAGGCAATAATCGTTGGTCAATCTCTAAGGCCATGACACGTTCAGCATGAATTGCTAATTGCTCTGTTAAAGCACCAATCCCTGGGCCTATCTCAATGACACCAGAATCTTTTGTAATACCAGAGTGGCGGATTATATTTTCTAAGATATTCACGTCAATTAGAAAGTTTTGCCCTAAACTTTTCTTAAACGCAAATGCGTATCTTTTAATAATTTGCTTTGTGTATGATGGTGTTGCAATAAAATTATGATTCATTTTTTACCTCCATATCGAGCGCCTGCATCGCCTGGTCAAGTTCCTCTTTTGTTATTTGAAACATGTTAAGGCGTTTTAACAATTGTTTTCCGTTTGGTTGGCCTATTTTTAAATACTCTCCTAGCCACTTTCTTCTTACACTCGCTTTATTTCCACCAATAAGCCCATACGAGATTAAATCTACTTGTTGAATGTCCCCGATATGTTCTTCTGCTACATCATAAACCTTCGCCAAGGCCTCTTTTATATCTGTAACAGATGCATGTTCAATACCTAAACTTTTATTGTGAGGATGTTTAGCTCTTGCTTTTTCCTTTGTAAGAAATGCATGTTTACATCCTGGAACAGCTTCATTAATCATTTGCCTAATTCTTTCACCTGGATAATCAGGGTCTGTAAAAACAATGACACCTCTTTTCTGCTTCGCATGCCTGATTTGATTAATCACAGACTTGCCGATTGCAGAGCCATTTGTTTCAATTGTATCCGCATATACTGCTTGTTTAATTTTTACAGTATCATCTTTTCCTTCTACAACAATCACTTCTTTTACTTTCACATTGTATTCCTCAATTTCAATTAGATTCGTTAACTTTAGTTTGTTATTTGGTTACTGATGTATACACGTATTTACTTTATCTAAATGCTACTTTCTAATACCGCGTTGTTTTATACAATAAAATCAAACGATAACGTGGTGAGATTTTGAACTTTCACTGATACACTTAGATATGGCTACGGAAATACATTAGCTTTCCGCAGACCTGCAATAAGGTCTAAAAAAATAATGCCTTTACCAGTATATCATGGTAAAGGCATTTTAGACTTAATCAATAATCTTTACTTTTACTTGCTTTCTTCCAAATTGATAGGCAGCGGATTTCGTTGGAAAATGTAAATCCACTCGGTGCCCACGAATCGATCCACCAGTATCACCCGCAACTGCATTTCCATATCCCTCAACCCATAATTTTGTACCTAAGGGAATAACACTAGGGTCAACTGCAACAACTTTCATATGTGGATTCGCTTTTAAGTTTATTCCCGTTGAGGTAAAGCCAGAACAACCGTTACAGCTTGCCGTATAAGCACTTGCAGTCATATAAAAAACCTTACCAGATTTTGGTTGACTTGCTGGCTTACCTTTTGGTTTACTTACCGCCTTTTTTACCGGAGCCTTTTTCGTTCCGATTGCGATAACGCGATCTTTACTATCTTCTACTTTTTCATCAATTAGTTTCCGATCGACTTCTTTGCCATTCTCTTTTGTTATTTTATAAATTTTTGTTATAAGTCCATTTTTACCTTCTTCAACAACCTTCTCTTTCCCTTTATCTAGGTTCGGATCATTTTGTTTTACTGTTCCAAATGGCAATTCTTCTTTCTCTTCGATTGTTTTCTCACTAACTCGTGTAATTTTAATTGTTTTACTATCCGCGACTTTCTGCTCGAGTGATAGATTTATTTTATCTTTACTTTTTTTATTATATGTAATGTCTCCGATAGATAATATGTCTGCTACAGTACCACCCGTAGTCCATACCTTTTTCTTTTTCTTACCGTCCATTATTGTAACTTGAAATGCCTTTGTTACGTTAATATTCATACCATCAGCAATTTCATCTTTTAATTGATGTGTGACTTGATCACGATTTGAAAATGACAAATTATGTTCTTCAAAAAACTTTTCAACTGTCGGTTTTACGGTGTAATAGATTTCCTCTTTACCGTCAATGGTGACAACTACCTTTTTAGCAGTTTCATAGTTAATTTTCATGCCATCTTTTAATCCGGCGTTTAAGTTATGTGAAAGTTCGTCATACTCCCCTACTGAAATTCCTAATTCATCTAGTAAATCTTGGACGGTATTTGCATGGGTTTTAAATTTCTGGTTTTCGCCGTTTTCCGCAAACACTACTTCAACTTTCGTCATTTCGTAAACAACGACCCCTGAAAAGACGACTAATGCCATTACTCCGATACATGAAATAATTAATTTTAATCGAGCAGCTGGCAATAGTTTTGAAAATATTCGCATGCATTCTGCCTCCTTAATAATCGAGTTTGATTATATAAATAGACAAATGCAAAGTCAAAGGCTTTCCGATTACGATTACATTACAGTTTAGTTACAACACAGACTAATTTAGAAGCTTATTAAGGTTAACTACTTGGATAATCCTCTCTATATCAACGCTTACGCAATTGGCATTATTTTACAAATGCATCATTTTTATCCCTTCTAATTCCTTTTAAAATTTGTGACAAAATCCCATTCCCACCTAAATTTGGATTTTATTTTTGGATAATATTGTAAACATTAAGCGCATTTTCCGTTGTCGCTTTGGCAACTTCTTCGAACGATATGCCACGAAGTTCAGCAATTTTTTCTGCAACTAATTTGACATATGCCGGCTCATTCCTTTTCCCACGATTTGGATGTGGTGCCAAATAAGGGGCGTCTGTCTCAATTAATAACCGGTTCAACGGAACATCGACCGCAACCTCTTTTGGGAGCGGCGCATTTTTAAATGTTACCGGTCCACCAAGTGAAATATAAAAATTCATATCTAGACAAGTTTTGACATAGTCAACAGAATCATTATAGCAATGCATAATCCCACCAACCTCTTCCGCCTTTTCCTCTTGCAAAATCGTAATAATGTCTTCAGTAGCTTCACGATTATGGATAATAATTGGCATGTTTAGTTGCTTTGCTAATCGAATCTGTTGTCTAAAAACATCCTTTTGAATATGCTTTGGTGACTTATCCCAATGATAATCTAATCCCATTTCTCCAATCGCTACAACTTTTGGATGTGAAGCAAGTTGTTTAATCCACGATAAATGCTTTTCCTGCATATCTATCGCATCAACGGGGTGCCAGCCAACAGCTGCATAAATCGTCTCATGACTTTCAGCAATCTCAATTGCAAGCGGAATTGTATGTTCATCAAAACCAACAACTGTCATATATGTAACGCCTGCATCGAATGCTCGTTTCATTACTTCTTCTCGATCTTCCATAAATTGTTCAGCATTTAAATGTACATGTGTATCAAATAACATCCTTCTAACCAACCTCTCATGAAATTTAGAAAAGGCCAACCCATTATAGAGTTTGGCCTTCCCTCGTCTTTTTTATTTAAGCTATTTCTCTCACAACATTGCCGTTATTTAACGATTGATCCATTTGGTAGTGATTGATCAACTGTTGCTAAAGATAAGTTTCCAGTAGTTGGGTCTTCGCCTGAAAGAATCATTCCTTCTGACCATTCACCACGCAATTTAACTGGCTTTAAGTTGGTCACACAAATTACTTTTCTTCCTATTAATTCTTCTGGATCGTAATATTTAGCAATTCCTGAGATAATTTGTCGTTTTTCTGTTCCAAGGTCTAACTGGAATTTCAACAGTTTATCAGCCTTTTTCACTTTTTCACACGCCAATACTTCTGCAACACGTAAATCAACCTTCATAAACTCATCAAAAGTAATTTCTTCCTTCTGATTTGCTTCTTGCTTTTGTTGTTCTTTTTCCTCAGCAGCAGGATTTTCCATCATCTTTTTAATTGCTTCTATTTCTTCTTTTACATCTAAACGTGGAAAAATTGGATTACCTTTTTGAATCGTTGTGCCTGCATGAATTTGCCCATGTTGGCTTAAGCTTTCCCACTTTGTTAATGTTTCATCTTCGATACCAAGCTGGCGGAAAATTTCCTTCGGTGATTCTGTTAAAAACGGCTGTAACATCACACCAATAAGTCGTAAAGACTCTACTAAATGTGCCATTACATTACCTAAGCGGTCTTGCTTCGCATCGTCCTTCGCAAGGTTCCAAGGCTCTGTTTCATCAACATATTTATTTGTACGACTAACTAGTTTCCAAACGTTGGACAGTGCTACACTAAATTGCATGTCATCCATTGCCTCTTCGACTTGTTGTACTGTTTCAGCCATCAAGTTCTCAAGTGATTGATCTACGTCTGTCTCGGCTTCCTTATAAGCCGGAATTGCTCCATTAAAGTAACGGTCAATCATTGCAACTGTACGGTTTAGTAAGTTTCCTAAATCATTTGCTAAATCAAAGTTTGTTCGTTCTACAAATCCTTCTGGAGTGAATACACCATCATGACCAAATGGAACCTCACGCATTAAGTAGTAACGTAAAGCGTCTAAACCATAGCGATCAATCAATTTCACAGGATCCACAACATTACCTTTTGATTTCGACATTTTTCCATCTTTCATCAAAATCCAACCATGCGCAAATACTTTCTTTGGTAATGGTAAATCGAGTGCCATTAATATTATCGGCCAATAAATAGTGTGAAAACGAACAATCTCTTTACTCATTAAATGTACATCAGCTGGCCAATATTTACGGAACTTTTCATCATGTTCTGTTCCGTAGCCTAAAGCCGTTATATAGTTTGATAGTGCATCAATCCAAACATAGATAACATGCTTCGGATCACTCGGTACTTTTACTCCCCAATCAAAAGATGTCCGGGATACTGCTAAATCCTCCAAACCAGGTTTTAAAAAGTTATTTAACATCTCATTTTTACGACTCTCTGGCTGAATAAAATCAGGATGATCTTCATAGTATTGAATGAGCCGATCCGCATATTTACTCATTTTAAAGAAATAAGACTTTTCCTTCACCTTTTGTACAGGGCCTCCACAATCAGGGCAATGTCCATCTTCTAATTGTCGCTCTGTAAAAAATGACTCACAGGACGTACAATACCATCCTTCATATTCATCTAAATAAATATCGCCTTGCTTTAATAGTCTGTCAAAAATTTGTTGTACGATATCTTTATGTCTTTTTTCTGTTGTACGAATAAAATCATCGTGACTTATTTTTAACTTTTTCCATAACTCTTGAATACTACTTACAATATCATCAACATAGGCTTGAGGAGTTACTCCCTTTTCCTCTGCTTTTTGTTGAATTTTTTGTCCATGTTCATCAGTCCCCGTTAAATACATGACATCATATCCACGCATTCTTTTATAACGGGCCACAACATCACCTGCCACGGTCGAGTATGCATGACCAATATGTAACTTTCCACTCGGATAATAAATCGGAGTAGTTAAATAAAAGGTTTTCTTTTTTTCTGACATGAGATTTCCTCCTCAAGCTATTTACACTACATATATTATGTATTCATTTATGTATTCTATTGTAGCGATTTATTTGTTACTTTTCCATTAACGTTTCCTACTAACTATCATATCTTCTATTTTTAATTAATAAAAGTAGTATTCCCATCTATTGGAATTAAAATAAAGGTAATAATAAATTTTCTAACTAATTTTTAAATTTCGGTTAAATAAATATTGACACTAATAGTAAACACTGGTACTATATACCTAAAAGCTGTCGAAGTATGACGAATAGGGTAAAAAAATGGAGGAGAAGAAAATGAAATCTACTGGTATCGTAAGAAAGGTTGATGAATTAGGCCGCGTTGTTATTCCAATTGAGTTGCGCCGCTCGCTAGATATTAATATCAAGGATCCTTTAGAGATTTACGTGGACCAAGACCGTGTTGTACTAAAGAAGTATCAACCTAGTATGGCATGCCACGTAACAGGGGAAGTATCAGATGACAATCTATCATTTGCCAATGGTAAGTTGATTCTTAGTCCGAATGGCGCCGAAAAGCTCGTAAGTGAAATTCAATCTCAATTTACTGATAAGTGAAAATTTAAAGTTTACTATTGCGCTTGAATACATATATCAAGCGCTTTTTTTATACAAGCATACTCTATTTACTCAACATGGTACATTTGATAAACTTCTCGTTTTGGCATTTTTCTTTCTTGAGCGACAAGTTTTATTGCCTCTTTACTAGACTTTTGTTCATCCTCCATATAATGTTTCACATGGTCAACCACAGATAAGTTACTCCACCACAAAGGCTGGTCAGGCGCAAAATCACCTTGATTACCTTCTACAACGAGACAACATTCCCCTTTTACGTCATGCTCCTCCATCCATTGATTGACTTCATCAATTGTCCCACGAATATACTCTTCAAACTTCTTTGTTAACTCTCGGGCAATGGCTATTCTCCTGTCACCACCGAATTCCCGCTGCAATATTTGTAATGTTTCTTTCACACGGTATGGTGATTCATAAAAGATAATCGTCCCTGTATATTGTTTTAATCGATCTAGTTCTGCAATTTTATCATTCCTTTTTCGGGGTAAAAAACCATAAAAGGTAAATTCATTTGTTGATAACCCTGATCCTACTAAGGCACATAAGGCTGCACTTGCTCCGGGTAATACAATAACAGGAAACTCCTGATTGATAGCAGCCTTTACGATTTCGTATCCCGGATCGGAAATTGCTGGCATTCCTGCATCACTAACTATTGCAATAGATCTACCGTGCATTAGTTCTTGTAAAAGTCTTTCTTCTCGTGCTAGTTTATTATGTTCATGATAACTGATTAACGGTGTTTGTATATCAAAGTGATTAAGCAATTTTATCGTATTTCTAGTATCTTCCGCTGCAATTAAGGCTACTGATTTTAGTATTTTTAATGCCCTAAATGTAATATCCTCCAAATTACCAATCGGAGTCGGAACAACATAAAGTACGCCTTCACTCTCAGTTACAAAGCTCTTTTGTATATTCATTATGAACAACCTTCCTCTGCAAACGTACTAATTAATTGTAGTTTTTTAGTACGGCTTAACTGTTTAATCGCATATTCCCACCGCATCGCCTCTTCCTTTGTAAAAAAGGCTTCTTTATACATCAATTGAAATGGTCCACGTCCACGTGTATATTTAGCACCTTTTCCATTTTCATGCATATGTAGACGATGTTCTAGATTATTTGTATATCCCGTATATAGTGTTCCATCTTTACAACGAAGGATATAAACAATATGTATGGCATCATCCATAAATAATTTCCTCCGCTTCATCTGTATACGTACCATCTTTCTGATAGATAAACAGTGGCGGTAGAATTTTTAAATCTGCCTTTCCATCACGTATACCTTCGATTAATAGCATATTAGCCTCTTTACCTTGTTTCGGATAAACAAGACGCATTCGCTTTGGTTCAATATTGTATGCTCTAAACAATGTCAAAATATCCACAAGACGACCTGGTCGATGAACCATCGCTACTTTACCACCCGGACGAACATGCAATTTACAAGCCTTCACCACATCTTCTAATGTACAATACAGTTCATGTCTAGCTATCGTTAAAAATTCATTTTGATTATGCTCTGTTGTCGCAGGAGTAGCAAAGTATGGTGGATTACAAGTTATCGCATCAAATGTACTATGTCCAATTACAGGTAGCATCTCTTTTAAGTCACCATGAATAAAATTAATTTGTTCTGTAAGATGATTAAGTGCTATATTACGTTCTGCCATATGATAAATTCTCTCTTGAATTTCTACGCCCGTAATATGTGCGTGCGTTCGCTTTGATAAAAGGAGGGGAATAACGCCATTCCCTGTACATAAATCAAGTATCTTTCCTTTTTTTATTGGTATGGATGCAAAGTTTGCAAGTAATACTGCGTCTAAGGAGAATGAGAATGCTGTTGGGCTTTGGATAATTTTCATCTTTTCGTCTGCCAACAAATAATCCATTCGTTCATCATCAAATAAGTCTACCATCATCATTGCCTCGCTTATGTCATTATATTTAACCAGTCCTGCACTTTTTCATTTACCTTATTTTAACATGATAATATTTTATTTCGGGATATTACCTACGCAACTATTGTTGTTACACAATAGGACCAAACTGTCTCGTAACGTGCTAGGTTGCTTTCCGCTACGGACCGTTGCTTTCCGCGGGCAACGCTTCAACTTCCGACGTACAGGAAGTACTAGTGCAGGTGTTGCAACAGGACGTTGCGAAATTAACCTGCCTTGCCCCAACACTGGGGTATGCCGACGTTGGCCGCAAAGGCCTTATTTAGTCGGCCCTCCTTAAATTTTTTCCTGTGGGATTTCCGACGCACAGGACGTGGTGAACTTAGCCCTGCGTTCACCTGTTGCTATTCCCACAGGATTACTGAACAGTTTTAGTCTATTACGATAGGTTAAAAGGTAACTGTTGATTTGAAATGGAGTTTTATTTTTAGGTTTGAAAAAACTGCCCCTGCAAAATGCAAGAGGCAGTTTCCTAAAAGTCTATTTGCCTTGTTCATACTATGTGTTCTTTTTATTAAACAAATCAAGGCAAAAAATACAATCTTCATCTCGTGGACTACCGAATTCCAAGTTACAAATATGAAAGCCTTCTTCATAAATCCTTGCTAGGTTATCATATCCTTCACCAGGTGGAGTGTCCTTTGTTGGCAATTCATCTTGGTCAAGTTGTTTATCATCATTTCCATGTTGCTCATCCAATTGCAAACGATTACGCATATGATGATTTTCCATTTCCAACCGATGATTTTCCTCCAGCAAAAGACTCAGCTTATTTTTCAAATCACCAAGCTGTTCATATAGTTCCCCTATCTGCTTTTTCATATCCATCACTTGGTCAAATATTCCTCGTTTATTCACGCTTTATCACCCTAGTCATTCTGTGGCTTGCGTTGAAATAATGCCCGCTTCGATTAATTCATCTACTGTATATTCTATCACACGTTCCTTATCATTAATCTCAATTTGTATCAATTTTTCTAAAATATTTAAACCAATTACTTCTCCGCTTCCATACGGTGTATGTATCTTATCGCCGAGATCAGGCATGTCCCGTTTCGCCTCTTCGTATTGGTCATTTTCATATTTTAGGCAACACATTAATCTTCCACACAAACCCGATATTTTAGCCGGATTCAAAGATAAATTTTGATCTTTTGCCATTTTAATAGATACTGGCTCAAAGTCACCTAAAAATGTAGAGCAACAGAGCATCCGTCCACATGGCCCGATACCACCGAGCATCTTTGCTTCATCACGAACGCCAATTTGCCTCAATTCAATTCTAGTTTTAAACTGTGAAGCTAAGTCTTTCACTAAATTACGGAAATCTATTCTACCATCTGCCGTAAAGTAAAAAATAATTTTATTACGATCAAATGTATATTCCACATCAATGAGGTTCATGTCCAATGCGTGTTCTTCAATTTTCTTTGAACAGATCATGAGTGCCTCATCTGCATTTTTTTGGTTTTCTACTACCGTTACTTTGTCGTTGTCATCTGCAACTCGAATGACCCTTTTTAAAGGAAGGACAACATCTTCTTCATCCACTTTCTTTTTAGCTATGACAACTTTACCAAACTCTACACCCCGAACTGTCTCGACAATTACATAGTCATGCAGATTAATTGATTCTCCGTTTGGATCAAAATAATATATCTTACCAGCCTTCTTGAAGCGCACACCTATTACTTCTATCAATTAAATCACCTCTATATTTGAAGTGTAAGCTGTTCCATTACTAAAGTTGGCTGTACATTTTGTTTTAACATACGCTTCGCATGCATAATATCTTCTAATATCTTAACTAATTTTTCCTGAGGGAAGTAAATCAATGCCTGGTCCAGTCGCTCATCTTCCACAGAAAAAAATACAAGCGCCTTCTCATTTTCAAGATGTGTAAAAAGAATATCACGAAAAGCAAGTAACAATAAATCAAGTCCCTGCTCCTGTTGCTTGCGTTCTTTAAAATGTTTCAGCCAATGTTGATGAATAAATAAATACGCATCATCTTTGTTTTTAATGAGTATTTCTATTAATTGTACCACGTATTTTCTTGCTTGTACAAACCACTCATCATTACATAAATGAAATGCTTCCTCTACATCATTCGTGATGGCACTCATTAGGATAGCATTGGATTTAGACATTCCCTTCTCAACCAACTGATTTTGGAACTGTTGCGGATTTAACGGTTGGAAATCAATCACTTGGCATCTAGAACGAATAGTTGAAATAATAGCGTGACTATTTTCAGTTAACATAATAGCCGTCGTTTGCTGGCTTGGCTCTTCTAAAAACTTCAAAATACGATTAGCAGCATTAACCGTTAATGTATCTGCATCTTTAATGATATAAACCTTTTGATTAGACTCCAAACCAGAATATGAAAACTCTTTTTGCAAATGACGAATTTGCTCTATTTTAATAGATTGTCCATCAGGTTCAATCCAATGGACATCAGGATGATTTTTCGATTCAATTCGCTTACACATTACGCAATGTTGACAAGGATTTAATTCCTGTTTATTTTGGCAAAATAATACTTTTGCTAATAAAAGAGCAGTTGCCTCTTTTCCCGTACCACGTGCACCTTGAAATAAATAAGCATGTGATACACGATTTCTATTAAAACTGTTCATCAAAATTTTACTTACTAATGGCTGCTCTTCTCCTAGCTCTTCCCACGTATTCATTCTATTCATCCTTCATTTCATCAATAGTAGTCCTATGCATGTACATATTACATATAAAGATTAACGAGTAAGCCTTTTATTTCACCAATTGTTCCTAATAAGTCGACTACCTTTTTTTCTTCATTTAAGACATCTTCTGTTAATTCTAGTAATTTTTTATCTACCTTTTTTACAATGACCATTTCATTACTTTGGCCTGTCATGGAAAAATTATGTGACTTCTGCAAATCCAACCCTGTAGATACTGCTTCTTTTAGAAAGTCCTTTACAAGACGCTTAAAAGTCGCGAGGTCTCGGAAGTTTCGTGACTTAGCAAGCCGCTCCCCCTGCACATTAATTTGTTCCATTACTCTTTGTAATTCATCTTGTTTCATTTGATCAACTTGGGACTGAACAATACGGTTAAAAGGTTGTTTACTTTCTGTCCCCGTTCGAGCATTCTTTTTCACTGTTTCTAACTGTGCACGCATTTCTTGTGATATTTTCATCATTCAGCCCCTCTCTTACCTTGTCATATAGTATACAGCTATGCCATTAGCACCTGCATTTATAATTTTGTCAAAGTGAGCTTTCGCCCATGCTAGATTTATCAATGTAGTAAAAGCAGACATCTTTCCCTAAGTTGATACCGATAGATGCCCTCTGCATGAATTATACAAATAATAAGCAAACCTGAAGCACTATTAAAAGTGATAGAATGATTCAATTGGTAAGATGAATACAATTGCTCCGCCAACTTCTACTTTTACAGGTTTTGGAATGTATGAATCTGCATTTCCACCCATTGGAGAAATAGGCGCCACCATTTGCTCACGTTGCGAACAGTTTTCCCGAATAATGTCTAATGCTTCATCGACATATTCATCTTCACACCCTATCATAAGTGTCGTGTTTCCTTCTTTTAAAAAGCCCCCCGTTGATGCCAACTTTGTTGTTTTAAAATTCCCCTTACCTAAAGCATCTGTTAATCGATTTGAATCTTTGTCTTGGATAACCGCTATCATTAGCTTCATCCTTTAATTCCTCCCATCATTTTTTATTTAAAAAGGATAAGATTTTTTCCATTGTATCATGTTCGACAAGTTCCATTTTCTGATCCGCATTAACTGATTTAATCCGATTAGAAAATTGCTTCTGTAATAATAAGTATGCCTCATATACCTTTTCATGAAAAGCCAAATTTTCATCATCTAATCGGTTTCTCTCTCTATCTTTATTCTCTATAATACGCATTAAACCCTTTTTTGGTTCGATATCAAAAAATATTGTTAAGTCTGGCATTGTCTGCTCAATTGCAAATTGGTTAATCGAGAACACTTCCTCCATTCCTAAGCCACGTGCAAATCCTTGATACGCCAAACTTGAATCAATAAACCGATCGCATAAAACAATCTTCCCCTGTTTTAAAGCAGGATAAACTTTTTCTACTAAATGTTGTCTTCTGGCAGCCGCATATAATAGTGCCTCAGTCCGACCATCCATTTTTGTATGGTTAGGATTTAAAATGACATTCCGTATTTCCTCGGCAATATCTATGCCCCCAGGTTCTCGTGTCGTTATGACGTCATAACCTTGCTTTTTTAGCTGGTCTCCTACTTTACTTAAAATTGTCGTTTTTCCAGCACCTTCTCCGCCTTCAAACGTTATAAAATAACCTTTCACGTCTTTTTCTCCTTTAAGGGTATGTTACAAGCATGATTTCTTCATATATATAGCATGTATTAATAATAGATTATAAATATAAAGTAATATACCTTATATTATAACATGATTTTATCTCCATTTATCTTATTTAGAGAAAAGGGTTCTATTCAAATTTCATTAAAAGTAGCGTTACCTCGCTGTCCACTGGAAACACTTCGTCCTTTTCCTCACTGAGTTTCCAGCAAATGCTACTCTCATGAGAAAGGAAATTGGCCGTGGAGAATACAGATTTGATTTAGCTATGAGGTATATGGGGTAAATGTATTTATTTTAATAAAAATAGACTACAAAGATATGTAGCCTTAAACAATAAGTTTAGTTAGGTTAATCAGTTTTAGTTTTAAAATACTTATATAATCCGATAATTAATAGTGCACTGGATAGGAGAACTTCAATACTAAATATAGTCCAGAATCCATTGAATACTTCATCTTCCAAGGGGTCCGCAGAATTAAAGTATTGTAGTTTTTTAAATACTATCCATTGGGTATAAAGCATAACAATAATATACTGAGTAAATGTTATAAATAATGATGCCACACCGATTTTTATGAAATCCATACAAATTCTCCCTTGTCTTTTTATTAGATTAGTATGAAGTAAATTTATGTTATATCTAGTTATATTAATCGTCAACTAATAAAAAAACATGATTTCAAAACGAGACTATCCTTTTCTTATGTTAGAAAGTATTACGTTTTAATTAAATTTTAATATACATGGGAATACAGCCTTTATAAAATACAAAAAACCTTTGCAAATACTTCTTGCAAAGGCCCTATATGATGTCCATCATATCTATGAATATAATGTTGGTTGATTAATATTTTTTAGTTTTTGTAAATAATAGCGATATTTCTCTTCTCTTGGTTCCGTGTGAATCATGTTGTACTCACACTCGGAACAGATAAACATATTATATAAATGAATGCCTATATTCTTCTCTTCCTCACATATTCCACAACGATGTATATGCATAATTGGTGTTTCCATTTTTCCCACCTCCAGTAATCTAGTATCCCCAAATTACTAGAACATATACATTACTCTTTGAAACATTTTTCAAAGAATAGAGAGAAAATGGAGGAATGATGATTTTAAGTACTAACCGATAATGAATAAATGAATTGCAGTTAGAGATGCCATTCCAAATAATCCTAAGAACCCAGTAATGATGACGGTAAATATATTTATTGGAATATGCAAGCCGAACGAACCACCGATCACATTAAAGAAAAATAGTAATAAAATGCCTATCCCTAGTTTTATCATAGATTGTCCAATAAATCGCATAGGTTTTACAGGAGCACCAACAAATAAAAGAATAACAATTAATATCACCATGATAGAAATGACCAATGTAGAACTCATCGCACTTATAGAACCCATTGTTTCACAACTCCCTTTTCTTTCTTCTTTATATGATTATGAATAACCTATCTAAAAAAGAACAAAAAAAGGACAAGATGGAAAGTTCCACCTTGTCTTTTACAGCAGTCAATCTCATAATCTAGTTATATTGCATGGCACTTATTTGTCTATACTTTGCCTCTTGCAATAAATAAACATATTTTGCCTGTGAAATTGCAACTCTATTTTCACCGTCAAATGTTGGCTCGATACTTTTATCTACAATAGATTTAATCTGTTTCCATTCTTCGCCTACCCTGAAGATAGCCTGAAGTAATTCCTCATCGACTTCTTGTCGTCTCTTTCTACCTTTTCTCAAGCCGCTCACCTTCTACAATTCTCTTCTACCCTCAAGTGCTTTCGATAATGTTACTTCATCTGCATATTCTAAATCCCCACCAACAGGAAGTCCATGTGCAATTCTTGTCGTTTTAATACCTGAAGGCTTTACTAATCGCGAAATATACATTGCTGTTGCTTCCCCTTCAATATTTGGATTTGTAGCTAAAATAATTTCCTTTACCTCTTCATCCTTTAATCGATTGAGCAGAGATGGCACATTAATATCTTCTGGACCTATTCCATCCATTGGTGAAATAGCACCATGGAGTACATGGTATTTTCCATGATACTCACGCATTTTCTCCATTGCAATGACATCTTTCGGATCTTGAACGACACAGATAACCGAGGCATCCCGACTTGTATCTTGGCAAATGGAACATGGGTCTTGATCGGTAATATGACCACATACAGAACAATGTGTAAGTTGCCTTTTCGCATTAACAAGCGATTGGGCAAATTCCATCACATCGTCGTCGTCCATCGTTAATACAAAAAAGGCAAGACGTGTAGCTGTTTTAGGTCCAATACCTGGCAACTTTGAAAAGCTATCAATTAATTTTGCAATGGGTTCTGGATAATACATTTTGCGTTCCCCCTAGAACATTCCTCCACCAGGTAAACCTTTAGTAAATTGGCCCATTGTATCGTTTGTTTTCTGATCTACTTGGTTTAATACATCATTTGTTGCAGCTAAGATAAGATCCTGAAGCATTTCAACATCATCTGGATCAACGACTTCTTCTTTTATTTCAACGTCTAAAATTTCCTTTTTTCCATTTGCTTTAACAGTAACCATTCCGCCACCTGCTGAAGCCTCAAATTCCATTTCAAAAAGCTCATCTTGTGCTTTCATCATTTTCTTTTGCATTTTTTGCATTTGTTTCATCATGTTACCCATATTTCCCATACCTTTCATGGAAAACGCCTCCTTAGTATTTGTATATTTAGGTTATTTACATATGTTCATTATTTCATGTTTTGGATGTTTACTCCAACCGCTTTATTCATGAACTTGAATAATATCTTCACCAAACAATTTTTGGGCCTCCATCACAAGCGGGTCATCTTTCTTCTCTTCACCACCAGGATCAGCCTGTTCTTGCTTTTGGACATATTCACTGCGTAACTTTTTCCAATCTTGAATTGGAATAGGAATAATGGAAGCAGTGTGATTCAAGACAGTTGCTAAAACTGATTCCACTAATTGCTTATTGTCCAAGAATAAAGAGCAATGTATTTCATATTTAAATGCAACAACAATATGATCGTTTGAAGCAGCAACTGGCTTAGAGTCTTGTATTGTTGCATGAGCTGGAGCACTTGTTGCTTTTAATTGATTTAAAAATCCTGCCCATTGCGTTTGGACATTTTTTAATGCTTGCTTTTCTGCCTCTTGCAATGTTTGGCGGATTCGCTCAAATGGAATTTTATAACTATTTTTTGATGAACGCATTGTCCTTCGTTTTGGTTCACTCGTTTGTGTTTCCTTTGCTACTGGTGCTTGCTTCAATACCGCAAGTTCCTTTTCTAATGCAGTTAATTTTGCTGTAACCTGCATCAGTGCGTCTGAGTCAATATCTGTAGACTGAGCAGTGACCGTTGTTTCATAACGGTTTGTAATTGCAATGAGGGTAATTTCAATAAATACCTTTGGATGATTTGTCCATCTTATTTCTTGTTGGCATTCATTTAGTTTTAACATGGCATGTTGAATCCATGCTTCTGTTACATGAGCGGTTAATTCCTTAAATGGCTCATCAATTGCTGCCCGCTCTAAAATTCCCTCAAGCGAAGGAGCACTTTTATACAATAATAAATCACGCAAAAAGTAAATCATATCATAGACAAATCTTGCTGGGTCTTTCCCGTTTTGAATTAACGTATCAAGCAATTCCAAAGCTTGCTTCACGTCTTTTTCAAACATTGCTTGTACAATTTCCGTAAGAATTTGTTGTGAAACCCCACCTGTAACAGCTAAGACATCGTCTAACTCCACAACATCATCACTATAGGATATTGCTTGATCCAATATACTTAGCGCATCACGCATGCCACCTTCTGCTGCTAAAGCTACAGCATCTAGCGCTTCTGGTGTTACGGATATTTGCTCTTGTTCCACAACATATTTCATACGATCAACAATCGCTTGATTTGAAATTGGCTTAAAATCAAAGCGCTGACAACGTGAAATAATCGTGAGCGGAATTTTATGTGGTTCAGTTGTTGCCAATATAAAGACAACATGTTTTGGTGGTTCTTCTAATGTTTTTAAAAGTGCATTAAACGCATTAACGGAAATCATGTGTACTTCATCAATAATATATACTTTATAAGGAACGACACTCGAAGCATACTTTACATTATCACGTATTTCCCGAATATCATCAACACTCGTATTCGATGCAGCATCAATTTCAATGACATCAGAAATAGAACCGTCCAAAATACCGCGACAAGCTGCACATTCATTACATGGTTCTTTAGCTGGAGCATGTTCACAGTTTATCGCTTGTGCAAAAATCTTCGCTGCACTTGTCTTTCCTGTTCCACGTGGTCCTGTAAAAAGATAGGCATGCGAAAATTTATCCTGCATCATTGCATTTTGCAATGTACGTGTGATATGTGATTGACCAGCAACATCTGCAAATGTTCTTGGACGCCATTTTCGATATAATGCTTGGTAGCTCATATTCTTCGTTCCCTTCATCGTTTCTATGTTATTATAGCTTATTTTCATAGTAATTGTGAACCAATTAATTTTTCCTATAATACGTACATCATCTATTTGAATTTGCTTGGTATATATCACGTTATATGTTAGCGAGGAAATAAATGGAGTATTTCCAAAGTGAGGATTCATTCGTATATAAAAATAAACCCTTTTTCACATTTTGTTTGTAAAAAAGGGTTAAGCTATTATTTTAATATGTATACCGTGCACCCGCAATCGATGGGACGACCCTATGCGTTACTTAAGTTCATGGCTCAGCCTAGGTGACCCTACGGCACACAAGAGTGACCACTTACTGCTGCTTCCTTCCGGACCTGACAGGGTTCGTGGGTTCCTGTTGCGTAGGACCTAAGCGTCAACACCAATCCCTTAAGGCAGACCATAAAATCGCCCACCTCAATTGGGAATTCAGCCTCGCTATAGCGGATTGCGAGTACAGGGCACCGCTACCTCCCCGCCTAGCACGGTACTAATCATTATACGTGCTTTGAGATAAAATTGCAATGGATTTTTGCTTTTGGTAAAGGTTTCTAAGATAAATTTGATTAACATTTGATAACGATTGCATTTATTCTCCCTTTTAGATTTAATAGAGATAGGAATTTTCCTAATCTTCATTATGGAGGTATTGTATGTTCCTTTTATATCTAATCCGCTAACCAGTCCAGTTATCTAATTTTATTAAAAGGGAGATGTTTTCCAGTGGAATGGGTTAAGGATTTTTATGATAAACAATATCATTACACAAAAGTAGACCAGCCAAAGCCTGGAATTGATACGTACCATACAGAGTTAGTAATGAAATTAGAGTCTTTAGCAAACCAGCCTTTATCAAGTCTTTTAGAATTAGGCGCGGGTTCTGGCGAAGTTGCAATGGCTGCAGCTCAAAAAGGGTATGATGTGACAGCTATTGAATTAGTTCCTGCTTTAGTTGAGAAAATGAACGAAACAGCAAAAATGTATTCCTATAAAGGCACATTCACTAGTATTTGCGGCGACTTCTATAACGTTGACTTTAATGAAAAGTTTGATCTTGTTTACTATATCGATGGATTTGGTGTCGGGAATGATGAGGATCAAAGACGTTTACTAAAACGCATAAACAGTTGGCTTACACCTAATGGTTGTGCATTAATTGATATTTATACACCATGGCATTGGTCCAAACATGCTGGGCAAACGATGGAATTTAGAAGTTTTTCTAGAAAATATGATTATGATTTTTCAGGTGCAAGAATGCTTGATACGTGGTGGACTGCTAGTACGGAGCCGATCACACAATCATTACGTTGTTACGCACCTGCAGATTTATATATGCTATTAGAAGGGACAGGGCTTAAAATTGCAGACGTCGTACCAGGTGGTTCGATGAATTATGAAACATGGGAATTTAAAGAGCATGCACCGCTAGATGAGGCGATGAGTTATATGGTAAAACTTGTAAAAGGATAGACTATGCATAAGCCTAACACTACTATTTAGTGTTAGGCTTTAACAGGTATTTTCGTTACGTAATTTTCGATGCCTAACCTTTTTTTTTCGTATGATACATGGATAAAGAAAATGTTATAATGGATAAAATGAAACAAAAAATGCCGATAATCAAAGGAATATATGTAAAACTGTCTATCAAGTTCCCCGAAGTTGACCATGATGATTCTCCAATGGGTTTTGAAATTCTCACAGCGATTTGTTCCCCGTTATAGCTAATTATTAATAATAAAAGACCCATCAGGAAATAAAATCCAGAGCTTTGAAATATTCTTCGTATCGCTTTTTCCACTAACAACTCCTCCTTACGGAATTTTACCTTTTTAGCGTAACATCGTGTTGTGTACAGAAAACTTTGCTATCAATAGAATACAACATGATTATGTTAACATCAATAGTACTACACTATAAGTCCTTTTTTAATATTTATACCTTTTCGAAAGGGAAGAAGTTAATAAATACGCTATTGTATAGTTGCTGTTTTTCCCCGAACATTCTTTTTGATAGGGTAAATAAATAGTGCTATATTCCTTCTTTCTAGTACACTTAACACAATTACATATCTTTAATATATAATTTATTACACAATATAAATTAAATTTGCAAGCAAAAACACCTTAAAATAAATATTTCCCAACATGATGGAAAACTGGAGGCGATTTATATCGAAAACGTGTCGTAATGAGTCGAATTATGTAGGGAATTCATATGAGTTTCCCAACATCGCAAATTTTTATTTGTGTTATCATTAATTGTATAAATAATGTGAGGAGTGTAAAGAATTTAATAGAAAAATTTACTTGGTTTTGAAGACGGTTTTTGTCACAACCTCTATTAAGAGAAGATTAATAGTTTAATAGTAACGAAGGGGGAGTTTTTTATGAAAACAAATTTATTTAAATTTATTTTAAGTTCTTTTTTTGTATTATGCCTTTTTCCAGTAATTACTTATGCCGAAACAGATGAGCCAACGGTGACATTTGAAAAACAGGAATTAAAAGAAAAGATTACCCAAGAAACTTTGGATTACTTATTAGAACAAGCTGATGGTGAGGATATTATAATACACGATGTTTATGAACCAATAACAGATTTAGTGGATTACAATTTATTGGTGCCTGATTTAGGTGTTCAACCCAATGCAATCTGGCATTCCTATTCCATAACCTCTAGAGTATTTTCGCATAGGGCGCCTTTAGCTGCACAGCTTTATGCATCTGTTCCTCGTGGTCAGACTCTTACATTATCAACATCATTCACTAGCACTAATAGTCTAAGTATCGGTGGCGGTATTCCTGTAGGGGCAAAAGGGGAAATTACAGCCACGTTTGGAACAAATAAAACTAAAACTATTAAGAAAGGCATTAAATTGAAAGGACCAGGCAAATCTTATAAATATCGACAATATTATATTACTAGGTTCCAAGATCACGGTACCTTTAAATTGATAGAAAAGAACATTTTTACAGGTGGTAAAAAGACTTACAAAAAGTCATATGCAAAGCCTTCATCTCAAGATCCATTTGTTAATTGGTCCAGAGATGTAAAATAATATTAGAATAAGTGAATAATAGGCAAATTTTATGCTCTATAGGGAAGTTCACCTTCCAAATAAATCATGATTTATAAAAGGACGAATGCGCTTTTATTATATATTACTGTATTGCCCGACTTGATAGTATTTATCTTTTTATGATAAACAACATCATTACACAAAAGTAGACCAGCCAAAGCCTGGAATTGATACGTACCATACAGAGTTAGTAATGAAATTAGAATCTCTAGCAAACCAGCCTTTGTCAAGTCTTTTAGAATTAGGCGCAGGTTCTGGTGAAGTTGTAATGGCTGCAGCTCAAAAAGGGTATGATGTGACAGCTGTTGAATTAGTTCCTGCTTTAGTTGAGAAAATGAACGAAACAGCAAAGATGTATTCCTATAAAGGCACATTCACTAGTATTTGCGGCGACTTTTATAACGTTGACTTTAATGAAAAGTTTGATCTTGTTTACTATATCGATGGATTTGGTGTCGGGAATGATGAGGATCAAAGACGTTTACTAAAACGCATAAACAGTTGGCTTGTACCAAATGGTTGTGCATTGATAGATATCTATACACCATGGTATTGGGCCAAACATGCTGGACAAACAATGGCGTTTAAAAGTTTTTCTAGACGTTACGATTATGACTTTTCAGGTGCAAGAATGCTTGATACATGGTGGACAACAAATGAAAAGCCACTAACACAGTCTTTACGATGTTACGCACCAGCGGATTTAAATATGTTATTAGATGGCACAGGATTAAAACTAGTTGATGTTGTTCCCGGTGGTGCAATGAACTATGAAACATGGGAATACAAAGAAAATGTACCTTTGGAAGAAGCAATGAGTTATATGGCAAAGCTTGTAAAAATATAGATGTAAATAGACTAGAACATAAGGGTCAGACACCCTCATTTAATTTACGATAATCAGTAATTGAGGGGTCTGACCCTTTTTATTTTGGCTCTGTTAAAGTTAGTTGTTGATTATTGATTTTTAGGAGCGAATGCTCTGTAATTTACCAATTCAAATCTGATGGTAAAATTCGTACGAAGAGGCTTTACCACATCCAAAATGTAAATAATTATCATAGGAGACTAAAAGATATTATAATCCATAGACGCCACCTCCCTTCTAGACATTTGATCTCTAAAGAAGGTTATTGGTGCGCCACCCCTCATGCGAAGCTTGTCTATAAAATTAAATCGTAACATATTTCAATCAATTTATATTAAATTTTCTAAATGAACAAAATAAATTCAATTAAGACAATCAGGTTATTTTAGCATGGATTGTTCCACAAAGGGCGCATTTGCCTAATAGTGGTATTCGGTTATCGGGCAAGTTTGTTAAATAAGGAAATCTCTTAACTTAAAGATTGTAGTGTTAAGATAGTCTTGAAACATATTAAAGATAACCGTAAATCTGGAGGTATGACATTGAAACCAATGAAGTTAAGCGAATCTACAACAACGTTTTTATCTACATATAAGCTATTTGAAGAAGATGAAATTCAACAAGTCCAGTTACAACATCGATTAGACTTAGTAAAGGAATTCGGGATAAAGAGAGGTATGAGTATATTAGAAATTGGCTGTGGTCAAGGCGATACAACGGTAGCATTAGCGGACGCAGTGGGGGAAGCTGGAAAGGTTATCGGAATTGATATTGCCAGTCGAAATTATGGAGCCCCTTTGACTTTGGGACAGGCAACAGACCTGATTAAAAAAACTAAATTGGGAGAGCGCATTACATTTAATTTCGAAATGGATTTTGAGACATTTGATTCAAACGAAGTGTTCGATATAGCAGTGTTATCCCATAGTTCTTGGTATTTCAAAAGGCCCGAAGATTTATTCCGTTATTTTAAGAGGTTGCGAAGAGTGGCTAAACGTATATGCTTTGCGGAATGGGATATTGACTTTAGACATATAACCCAACGTGCCCATTTTTGTGCAGCCTCCATTCTGGCTTTATACTCTACATTCGTAAACAATGATGGAAATATACAAAACTTGTATCACAAAGTACAAATTCGAGAGTTACTTAAAAAGGCAAATTTTCATATCGAAAAGCAATGTACCATTAATGCCATGTATTTGCAGGATGTAAAGTGGGAAAAAAGTTATGCGAATAGTATTCGTGATGAGTTCACCAAATCTCCCCTAACGATACAATCAATGGTCAACGGTTACTATGAACTGATGAATACCTCAAATGACAATGAGCAATCATTATATGTGCAAGGTGATAAAACCTTGTAAACACAGAACTTATGCTAGATCAAATCAACTTCTACGTATTGCACATATACTTTTATCCAAAGTGCCAATTGATAATGGCAATCAATAGACAAAATCATTAGCACTTGCACCTGTTTCTGTCTTACCCGATTATCAGAATAAGAGTATAGGAAAGTCCTTAATATAGAAGGCATTAGCAAAAGCAAAGGAGTTAGGATTTCAGTCAGTTGTTGTATTAGGTCATCCAAAATATTATCCGAAGTTTGGCTTTAGGAAGTCATCCCTGTGGCAAATTAAGGCACTATTTAAAGTACCCGAAGAAGCATTAATGGCTATTGAATTACAAGAAAGTTCCCTTGATAATGTTTCTGGTGTAATTGAATATCCAAGTGTCTTTTTTGAATAAGGTATTCAATTAACGGGCGCTTTAGTGTAATAAAACATTATGACTAATTAGAACCTCCAAAAATGGAAGTTCTAATTTTTACTTTAAATCAACAATTAACATTAAAATAGCCTTTATTTTAAACCTATAACTAGAGTTTGGTTAACATGATGCCCCTTGCATTGTATGACACTTATAACTCCTTTTTAAAGCAAATAATTCGATTGGCCTCGTGAAATCCTAATTTGAGATGCATTGCCAAACTTTCCTCATTTTCCAATTCACAGTCACTAGCAAATTCACGACACCCCTTTTCTTTAGCCCAATTTTCACAGGCGTTTACTAAACTTTTAGCGATACCTTGTTTACGAAAGGCCGTTTTTACAAAGAGTCCCTCCAAATATCCTACCGGACTTGAACTTGTTCCCTCCACATAATCATATCGCAACTGACATTGCGCAAACCCGACTACATCATCTTCATCATAAGCTAATAGTACTTTGGCATCAGTTTGGGCAATGAGATGGGTGAACTCCTCCGTAAATTCTGCTAATGTATGACCTGGCCAAAGCAGTAAGGCAAGTTGTGCAGCTTCCTTTACATCCTGTAATGTCGCCTCTTTTATCATATAAGACCTCCGAAATTTGATAGTAATTATATCCTTTATCAATACGTTAAAGCGTTTGTCGCCACACGCTACATATAAAAACTGGTCGAAAAAAACTAGCTATTCCTATTCTTAATCGTAAATACCTCAAGCGAGTGACGGTGTCATGTCCAGTAAGCTTTCCTCCTTTTTTGCCTTTTATTATCATCCATCTATACATGACGCACCCACAAAGACAATCTACCTATTACCTAATTTTTCCTTTTCCGCAACTCTCGGAAAAACTCAGTCAACAATGCACTACATTCATCTTTTAATACACCAGATTCTACTTCTACTTGATGATTGAATCGATTATCATCTAATAAATTCATTAGTGTCCCTGCACAACCTGCCTTTGGATCTGGGGCGCCATAGACAACACGTTTGATTCTTGATTGGACGATAGCACCGGCACACATCGGACATGGCTCTAGTGTGACATATAATGTACAATCTTCTAACCGCCAACTACCAATTTCCTTATTTGCCGCTTCAATGGCAATTAACTCTGCATGTGACAATGTTGTTTGGGATGTCTCTCGTATATTATATCCTGTTGCAATAACTTCTTCGTTATATACAATAACTGCGCCAATTGGCACTTCATTTATTTCTCTTGCCTTATATGCTTCATCAATTGCTAACTTCATAAATCTCTCTTCGTTCATGTTATCATTTCCTTATCTTCTAACTTTTTGTTGATCAACTATTTTCCCATTCTGCCATTCCTCTATTGTAAACAAATCATAATAGGTAACGTACAAGAATACAATGTAAATAGCAATTCAAAATTTATGTAAGGAGGGAATTCTGTGCAGATCCATGTTGTAAAACAAGGAGATACAATATTTAATATTGCGAATACATATGGAACAACATCCAATGCAATTATTGATGCAAATGAGCTCGATACACCTAATCAGCTTGTTATCGGGCAAGCACTTGTTATTCCGATTATCGGACAATTTTACACCGTTCAACCTGGTGATAATCTTTATACAATTGCTCAAAGATTTGGCTTATCTCCCGAAGAACTCGCTCGTATCAATAATATACCAGAAACAATGAATTTATCAGTTGGCTTACGTTTATATATTCCGCAACAACCTAGACGAGAAATAACTTCAAATGCATATATTGAGCCGTATGGTACAACTGTTTCTGAAGCACTTGTGAACGCCGCAACAAAACATACACCAAATTTAACTTATTTGGCACCATTTAGCTTCCATGTAAATCGTGATGGTACACTCCAACCACCTCCATTAGATAATCTTCGACAAATAGCAAATAACAATAACACTGCACTCATGCTCGTTGTCACAAACTTAGAAGAAGGTGCTTTTAGTCAAGAACTCGGACATATTATACTAACCGTTCAAGCTGTACAAAATAAATTACTAGATAGTATTGTCAATACAGCCCAAAATCTAGGATTCCGTGACGTCCATTTTGATTTTGAATTTTTACCAGCTGATGATCGTGATGCGTACACTGCGTTTCTGCGTAAGGCAAAACAAAGGCTATCACAAGCAGGACTCTTAATATCAACTGCACTTGCCCCAAAAACAAGTGGAACACAAGTTGGTCAATGGTATGAAGCACATGATTATCAAGCTCATGGAGAAATTGTTGATTTCGTTGTGCTCATGACATATGAGTGGGGATATAGTGGTGGTCCACCGATGGCCGTTTCACCAATTGACCAAGTAAGAAGAGTCGTAGAGTATGCTACATCAGTCATGCCTGCAAATAAAATTTTACTAGGGCAAAATTTATATGGATATGATTGGACATTGCCTTTCGTTCCTGGTGGCCAGTATGCACGTGCCATAAGTCCACAACAAGCCATCCGAATAGCACGTGAGCATCACGTTGCCATTCAATTTAATACAACTAGCCAAGCACCATTTTTCCAATATACAGATGCACAAGGTAAACAACATGAAGTTTGGTTTGAAGACGCAAGGTCCATTCAGGCAAAGTTTGATTTAATAAAGGAGTTCAATTTAAGAGGAATTAGTTATTGGAAGCTCGGTCTAGCCTTTCCACAAAATTGGCTGTTGCTCCGTAGTAATTTTACAATTAAGAAATTATAAAGCACAAAGTACACTATAAGACGTTGTTAACATATAAAAATAGCAAGGGGAATATATACATCCTCTTGCTATTTTTATGCAGATAAAAAAAGTGAAGAAGAGCAAAGATTATGAAAACCACAATTTAATGATTACCACGTATTTAGGTACTCATGTGCTCCCTTCGAATTTAGGTAGGGCATTTAGACGTTGTTTAGATACCGTAGAAGTAGATAAGATTCGTTTCCATGATTTACGGCATACACATGCTAGTATGTTATTCACATTAAGGGTACATCAAAAAGTTGTGCAAGAAAGATTAGGGCATTCATCTATAACTGTAACCTTGGATACCTATTCCCATATGTTATCAAACATGCAAGAAGCCGTTGCGGAAAGTTTGGAATCTGCATTCAAAAAGGAGTCTGAAAAAGAGCCAAAAATAACGAACGAACGCTCCGTTCAAACCGCCGTTGTGACCACTTTGTGACCAAATGTCTTTTTTGCAATAAAAATAGCAGGGGGAATATATACATCCTCTTGCTATTTTTACTGCCTCTAAGTAAACGCCCCCGGCAGGATTCGAACCTGCGACACACGGTTTAGGAAACGTAGTTAAACACGTCCATTAGGCGTAAACCTATATGTATGCTTATTCGGTGGCTTTACGATAAATCACACGGTCTAGCCGTTGTCATTCCGTCCTATTTCGATTAGTTAAAAGTATTCTACCGCAAATCGACGAATAAAACAAGGTAGACGTTACGTCTATAAGGAAATAGCTAAAAACGCGCTCATGCCCGGTAGTATGCGGTTAGTGCGTTTCCTAACGATTTTCTACTCGAGAAACATTCCTAGAATACTGTTCGGAAATAAAAAAAAGGCGAGGAAAGCCGTTAAGCCTTCCCCGCTAATTATCCGCTCGCTGGCGGACGTTCCTGCGGTTGCTCCTCCGCCGGGCAAATACGGCTTCATCGGAGCTTGTCCATAGCCTTTCTGAATTTACGTCGATACAACGCCGCTCTTATTCGCATTTTGCCCACGTCCGCGAGCATGGCCAATGTTCCATAACGAAACGCCTCTCGCTCTGCTTGCGTTTTTAGTTGATTATGCGCGATAGCATAAAAGCTGTACATCGTATCTTCGTCCTGCTTGCCGATTCCACTCGCTAGCGCTTTGAGATATGTTATTACGTTATCCATTCATAAACGCCCCTTTTCCTTTAAGGTGTTTTTCGTAGAAATCGCGGTCTATTCCGCCTTGCGCCTGTGAAAATGTCGATTCTGCGACTACTTGCTTAGCTAAGTCGTGTATACGTTGCTGCGTCAATACGCTGTGGGGAAGCTGTTCCGCGACCTTAACCGCGAGCAAGTCGCTATTCCGTATGTTTTGTACTGCGCTTACTAATTTGTGCTTATCTGTCGCATCTAACTCGCTTAGTAACGCGCTAATCTTACTCTGCATTGCCGTTTTCTCTGCGTCTGTTAAGTGCGCAATATCGTTGATAATATCGTTAACTACCGCGCTCTTTTCGGTATCACCTATTGCTGACGCTAGTTTTAAAGATGCGCGAGTAACAAACTGCTCTGCGACCTCTCGATCATCCTCCGCGACTTTAACGACTGCTCGCGCTGCTCTTACCTTTGCTTCGTCAATCTGCGCCTGTTTCCACGCTTTATAATCTGCCTCAACCTTAGCGGACTGCTCGCGCATCTGTTTGTCGAGTTTATCAATCTCGTACGCTTTTACCTCGTCAGTCATAAGCGGATTATCGGACGCTTTAATGCGCTCGACTTCCTTTTTATAGTTCGCGTGTATCTCGTTCGCCTTGCGCTCAAACGCATTAAGCTCGGGCAGGTCTAGCTTAACTGCTTTTCCGCTCTCGATTAAAGCCTCTGCCTCCTCTGGCTCTGCATGAATCACTTTATGCTTGTCGATATTGCCCTCTGCTTGATACGTAAATAATCGCTGTGTTTCCATATATTATCGTCTCCTTTTATTAAAATGGTTTCCATGTTCTCTCGTCGTGATAAACGTCTGTTGCTGTACTTTGCTGCTTTATATCTGCTACGATTGCCTGCGCCTCTTTCTCGATTTCCTTTTCGTCATCTGACGCTAGGTATTTGACGTAAGTATCGACGTCATTATAATCGACGCCCGCCTCGAGTAGTTTTAATCGCTTTAGCTTATCCGTATAATCTGCTCTAGCTTGCGTTAGTTTTTTGCTCATACTTACCACCCCCACCGTAATTTGCCTTTTATACGCTCGAATGCCTTCCTGCCGATTTCGCCGGGGTCCGCGTGCGTCGGCTTTTGCTTGGCGCCGTTCATAGCGCTAGGATCGCCGTAGTTATCACGCGGCGGAATCTCTGTCGTTAATTCGAGTATCGACGCTTTAATCTCCGCGTCTGTTTCGCCTTCGACGTGCGATAGATAGCGTTCTATCTGCGCGTCTGTATAATTCACCGCTCGCATTTCCTGCCGCTTTTTATCCGCGATGCTATCCGCTCGATATTGCGCGAGTTTGTCGTCCAGCGCTTCAATTTTCGTCTGATAATGCGCGATTTCCCGCTCGACTTCGAGTTCTTCCTCCGAATATATTTCTTCCTCGGCCGTTTCTTGCTCGGTCTGCTCGACTTCCTCCGTTTTATCCTTTTGTCCGTCTGCTAAATCGTTGTAGAGTCGTTCGGTATCCGTCTGTTTCGTCTGCTGCTCGTTCATTTCTAGCAATATCGCTCATCTCCTTTTCAAATTGCATTATAAATAATTCGAGTTCCAATTCTTTAATACGCTCGTTTAGTTTGTTTACGCGAGTACTAATCAATTGCGATACTTCCTCGCGTGTGAATAGACGCTCTTTAGTCATCGCCCCACACCCGCTCGCCCGGAAATATTCTTAATCGAGGCGGCCGCTCTCTCTCGATGGGTATGCCGTGCTTGTTCCGCGGAAGTTTATCCGTCCAATGCCTGCGCGGCTTGCGTCGTCTTTGTTTGCGTTTATTGTTTTTATTAATCGTAAATCATCCTTTCATTATCCTATTTTATATACGTCAACATTTTCTGTAACTACGATACCGCCTCGCGTAATGTAGCGTGGATTCTCGTAGGTGAATCGCCGAATATCCGGCTGCAATTCCCTTGCGACTTGCTCCGCCTTTGCCTTGCCGCCGCTAGTTCCGCGGGCGATTGGCTCGAACATCATCGTCGCTAATATCCAATTATCGTGGGTATCGTATATGATATAAGCCGTTTTCATCGGGAAAATATCGAAGCGTTTGCCGCTGATTCGCGTTCGCTTATATAGTTGACCGTTTGCGTCTTGTTCAATACAATATACGCCCGAATATCGAATCAACTTTGCTTTCCCGCTTTGTATCGCGCGTATACGCTAGATAGTCCGTATTTTTTAATAGATTCGTCGCTCATCTCGGTCAGCTTATATAAAAATATATCACCATGTTTATAACCTCGCTTATCCTTAGGCGGTTTAATTCGCGTTACACCCGGCTCGACTTCCGCTCTTTTTAGCCTAGGATATTCCTCTGCCGCTTTTTTAGCGTGATAGTTATTCCGAAACTTGCTTATTGCGATTACCTCCCCTTTTCAGTTAAAATATCGTACCGTACGGGCGTCTTTTATGACTTTAAATAGTCCGCTAGTATAATAGGTATCTAACGTAACAAAACGCCTATAAACCGCCTGTATGACGCCTTTTTATTTATCGAAGTATATCCGTATCTGCCCCGCTGATGCTGTGCCGGTAGCCTCGATTATACGGCCTTCGTCGTCCTCGTATGTTCTTACGTCGTGCGCTCGTTCAACTATGCGCCTAATATGCGGCGGGTAGGTTGAGTAAATGCGCCAAAGTCTGTCGATAGGATCATAGTTGTATATCGTTTCTTGTTCTTCTCGGGAATAATAAGACATTAGCTCGCTCTCCTCGACATAAATCGCTTGTTAGTCTCTTGTCGAATTGTTTCTAGCAGTTCTTTATCGTCAAACAACCCGCTCATATCCTCGTGTGCGTACTTGATATAGTCGAGCAAAAAGCTATTGATAACCTCTTGAGTAGGCTGTCCACTCGTTAAGGATATAAAATACGTAAGCATCGCGAAGTTTTCGTCCCCTATTTCTGCTCTTTTACGAAGATAAAACTCAAAAAACGGCTTATCAGATTTAGATAGGTTACAAGAAGCGCATGCGAGTACAAGGTTGCTAATATGATGACTGCCGCCCGCGCTCGTCGCTATTACATGATCTACGTGATGACTACGCCCAGCTTCATCTTCGGATTTGCCGCAATAAATACACTTTCCGTCAAACGCGGCGAATATTCCTCGTAATTGTCGTAAAGTAACTTTTAAAGGCTGCCCGTCCTGCTCCGCGCGATATTTAAGCCTGGCGTATAACGTACGTGCCTTATCGTTTAAACCGGACTTACACGCCTTGCAGCGCGTTGTTATTCCGCCCTTCACTCGCTTGTCTACCTCGAATAAGTCTAGCGCTTTTTCTTCGTTACATAATCGGCATATTCTCGTTTCAATCTTTTTATTCTCCATCTCTCATTCGCTCCCTCGATTTTTATAATTCAAGTTGTTGCATTAGCTCTTTTAATACCGTTCTAATCTCGCTGTTTACGTGCGTTTTTCCTGCTCGCTGGACCTCTGCTAAAGCTCGCAATGCTTCAATTAATTCTGCTGTTCTATCGCTCATTGCTCACTCACTCTCCTTTAAAGCTTCGATTTCTTTCAAATTATCCAACGCTAAACAAGCGCTAAGATATAAAGCAATAGCTATTATTATTACAATCATTCGCTCGCTCACTCCCTCAATTTATTTCCCCGCTTGACTTCTCGCACGGGTTGACGTATTATTAAAATTGGGTAATACTACACAATAATTCTGAGTATAAAAATTAAACAGATAAGGATTGTTGCCTACGTTGATACTCGATAAACTCTCCCGTGACCTCAAATCGATGAGCTAGTTTAGCTCTAATATTTGCGGATACGTCACGTTTTCCGTTTTCCAAGTCACTAACTGTCGCCAAAGAGACGCCTAACCACTCCGCGTATTCGCGCATCGTCATATTTTTGTATCTTCTAATGTCGGCAAATGTTTGGTTATTCATGATATTTTATCCTCCTTTTTAATTTGTTCACTTTTAGCCCTAAAAAATAACGGGCTTACTTTAATTTCTGAACTATCCCTCTTAATAGTAACGGGTTTATAATGTCGGATTACCTGCGTTTCTGCATCGATTTCTTTGTTTTGTTTATAATGCGCGATGTCGTTCATATCTTCTCGTGCCCGATCACGCTTTCCTCCGCACTCTTCTTTATATTTGAACCTGGCAAACATTCCCGCGCTTTCTTCCATATCGAACGCAATCTCATATTTCTCGTAGTTTTTTTGACTCGTATCCTCTCGAATATCCTTATAAGCGTATGGGGGCAAATACGTTCCTGTCTTTTTAAATCGTATCTTCGCGTTGGCCTCCATGCTTCTACACGTGCTTTTCGGACAATACCATTGATTCTTCCGCGTCGGCTTAAATACGTTCTCGCAAAAACGATACTTGCATTTCCGGTAACGCTTCGCATATGCCTGCGCCTCATCTGCCGTAAACAGTCCACGTTCATACTTCGTAAGTATATCGTCAAATAAATCGGGCTTAGTATAGTACGCGCGTTCTACGTGTTGTCGCTCTAGTTCCTCCCAATCTTCGCGAGTATACGTTTTCCACTCCTCACGCTCGATATTTTCGGCAACGAATGCCCAGGTATCCGCTAATATATCAATTTCATTTTTACTCGGAGTATTTTCCGCCAAATATGCGTCTGTGTCTTGTCGTAGCTGCTCGACGTCTACCCTGCGCGCGCGACGATGCTTCATTCTTAATTTATATAACGTCATTTTTTTGTTTTGTTGTTTCATTCCCCATATCCCCTTTTAGTTGAATTTTGGTTGATAGTCTTTTCAATCCTTTTGATAGAATGTTTTTTCTCTAGTTATCCCGTACTTTTTCATAGCTGCTCTAAACTTTGGCGTATCTACTTGGCGTCTAAACGTGCGCGAGCTTATATCTAACTCTTTATAAATAGTCGATTGCTTTACGCGCTCGCCTCGGTCCATCCCGGCAAAGTAGTCGATAATCTCATCAATAGCCGTCTTTTTACCCGTCAATTTTTCGATAGGCTCATACTTTTCAAACTTAGCAAGCGGGTAATGGTCGCGAACAATGTCAACCATCTCTTTATCGCGATTAAACAAGTAAATCGTAACCATATCCGGCTTTCTTCCTGCCCGAAGTCTATTAGTCTCTTGTACGAGATTAATAGCGATGTCAGTCTTTTTATACGCCTCTGTATATTCGTCCTTGAATGTTAAGCCCTCCGAAGTCGAGATATGACCACGTTTCAACTGCATTCCCAACCTATCGCCTACTACCGCCTGCGAAGCGGTTGTATAGTAACTTGTCCCCTTGAATAACGTACCGATATAAATAGCGTTATTACATTCGACATAATCGTTACTCCCCCGCCCACCGTCGAAATGTTTAACCATTGCTTTCCCCTCGGCAATTTCCTCACTCAATTCTTCCGTTATTTGCTCGACATTTTCCTTGTACGTAACGACTAGCGTTTTATCGCTCTCATGTTCCGTTATGATTCGCTTAGCCATTTCGATAACACGCTCAACGCTTTGCGCGGATTGCCTAAGGGCTGTTCTCGATAAGTTATAACTGTCGCATACTCGAAATAGCACGTTACTATAATCGAGTTCATCCTGCGGCTTTACGACGTAGAAATCATCGCTTAAATATTCCGGGTCAGTTGCGCCCGTGCCATCGAGAATATACGTATTAAACAACGTGTATTTATAGTGAATCGTATGCGTATTCGTTACAATGCCGATTCCGTTATACTCACTGTACTCTCCGCCTGTATTAATGACGCGCTCGACCGCCCGCAGCGTAGCCATCTGCTCATGCCCGTAAGCCTCCGCGAAATCCCTAACAAGTCTAACCGGCATTTTAAAACGTCTATCGACCGCCGGAAATGCTCCCGCCTCAATCTCCTGTCCTTCTAATTTCGCTCGAACCTCCTCCACTATCTGCCGAACGCGATTATAGTAAGACTTTAGTTTTCCTTTGTTATCGCGACTAATCTCTAAAACATCGCTCATAAACTCGTTCAAATTACGCGCTGATAAAGTATGCGATAATACTAGCGACGGCTTTTCGTCTATTAATAGTAATGACCGGCGCTGCAATTTGCCTGCATCCGTTTCAAACGACGTAAAACTTTCGAGATTATCCCGTAGTGACTGACGTTCTAGCTGTTTCGTAGTCATTAGTAGTACGTTGTATTCTCGTTGATTGACGAATTGATCCTCGTAATCTAGCCGACTATGTACCTCTTTATCGTAGCCCTCGATTAAATAAGCTCGTTTTATCCCGCAGGCTTCGTTTATCTCATCGCGTAACTCCTTTAAATCGTCTAGCCTTTCCTTGACAACTACCGCGCCGAACGTGTCCGGAAAGTTAGCACACATTACACGAAGAAACATCGACATCATAGCCGACTTGCCGAACGCAGGCGGTGCGGCGATAATAACGGGCTTGTCGATACGTCTATCCCGTAGCCATGTGTTAAATGTCATCGTCGCAAACTCCGATTGACTAGGCGTAATATTATGTGCGTTATATACGGAAGTTAGTTCGTTTTTCCATTCGTTAGTAATCGCGGCTGCTAACGGCTGGATAAACCTCGCTTCCTGCGTACCTACTTCGATAAAGTCTACGATTCCCTTTTCCTGCCTAAACTTCGTCGATACTCGATTAAACTTATCCATTCTCCATATCCCCTTTTAGTTGAATTTTGGTTGAAATGTTTACGGATTAATACCGCGTTATTCCGTTATCTATAAAAAGCGGACATATCGCTATATAAGGTCTATATAGTAAAGTGTCCACTTTTTTATATAGAAGCGTTCGAGTTATGCGGTTTGTGCATAATCTCGATATGTTTTAAGGTTTTAAAAGGCGCGCTAATACGTTAAATACTTAAAAAGATACCGAATCGAGCTATCGCTCTCTCGGGTCTATGTAATAACAAATACTAATATCGAATATTAAAGATCTCCGAAAATTAATAGTAATAACGGTGTCGGCGCCCTCTCTTGTTATAGATATTCGGCGGTCTTTCTTTCTCGAATAAGGCGATAAATCCCGCGCCACTAATCCGTAGACATTCGCATAATATCCCTAAATGCCGCATCAAACTCGGGCGTATTCTCGAACTTAACGACGACCTTGCCTTCGTATTTGCGCGATGTAGCCAGGTCAACGACTGGAAAGCCTCGGTTAATTAGTTCGCGAGCTACTCGGAAACTTAGTACATTACGTATCTCCAACTACTCCCACCCCTTCTTTTCTATCGTTTTTCTTACAAATAAAAAAAATTATAAGCGAACAAGCCCGCGAGCCTGCCGCTTTATCATTAACGACTTTCCCCTCTCATATTAAGAGAGGAACTAAACGCCCTTTTCACAGTACCCCTACGGGTATATTTCGATATTTCTTTCAAATTAGTTCACAATTCGGACACAATTGACGGTATTTGCGATGCCTCTACTTATATATTCGCCTCAAAAACGCAAGTGGGGAGTTTTTCGCGGAATTAATCGAATAAAAAAGAGAAGCGAATATTCTCGCTCCCCTTTTCCGACTGTTGGCGCAGTCGATTTATATTTTAATAGCTTAGTCGGCTCGTCCTTATTATAAATCCGTTTACTATAATTTATTTTTCTGTATTACGTTTAATAATTCGATTGCCGTCGCGTCCCCTATCCGTTCAAATATTTCCGCAACTTCCGGCGTCCACAGAAATTCTATTTCACCTATGCCTGCGAACTCTAGCGCAGCCTGCCCGCTGTTGAATAGTATTAACGTAACCCCTTCCGAGATTCTAGCTTCCTTGCGCTCCGTTATATCGCCGAAGCGATCGATTTCTCTGTTAATCGGATAATCCGTTAACTGCCCCGTCAAATTAAAGTCCTCAATCGTTTTATACATATTAATTACGCCCCTTTTCGATTTGTTTGATTCATGTTATAATATCGATTATTAGCTTGGTTATTGCTCGCGGGCCTGTTGGCGCAGTCCCGCGGGCTTTTCGTTTTATACTCCGCGATGCCTCTTGCGATGAATAGCATCGCTATGTAAGCGATTATGAACGCCTGCAAACTAATCATGATATCGCCTCTCTGACATATTCGATCATAAACTCCTCGTCGCTCATATCCCAATAGTTATTAATACATTTCTCCGCGATAGGCTCGGGCAAGCCGTGCATTCCAACGAAGAACTCGCGAAATAGGATTAACCTAATTTTTCGTAATTCCGAAGCGTATTCGTCAAATAACGCCTCATCGACGGCATCAATCCTCTCATCTACTAGAAGCCCATCATATTCGGCTAGTGCTTGTAATGCTGTCATACTATAACCTCCTTTTTTGATTACGTTTAACGTAACTAACACTTATTATAATTACTCTAAACGTAATTGTCAACCGTATATTTACGTTTTCCGTAATTTAATGATAAACTCAACGTAGAGTATATTGGGGAGGTAATATAAAATGAATAAAATTATCGTAATTAGATTAAAGGAAGTTTTAACGGAACGCGGGCTAGAACAAAAACAACTAGCGGAAATGACGGGTTTGACCGAACGTACTATTAGTGAGTTAGTAAATAACAAAACGTTACGCTACCCTAAGAGTGCCTTAGAGAGTATCATTAATGCACTAGATATTACGGATATAAACGATATAATAACATTAGTAGATAAAAATAATTCGGAGGTTATTTAAAATGTCAAAATTCAATATCGATGCAATCAAGCCTGCAAATCAATTAGGCAAAGTGAATATCGAGGGTTTTATGAACAGTTCTCTATACAAAATAACGATCGATCAAAGAACACACGCAGTAGATACTATCTATGTCGATAATAAAATCGCATATGCTGACAAGGGTATTGTACTAGAAAAACCGATAGCGAAATCAATTAGCGATGAGGATATGCGCGTAATACTTGAAATGATAACCACGCAAGTGCGTACTATCGAGAGTAAATAAAAAAGCGGAATGGTCCGGCTCCTTCTCCGCCAGCTTCTCGTTCTCCTTTTCGAGCCGTTCCCTTTCCGACCGCTCTGCCTTCAACTGTCGTTTGAGCTCGCGCAACTCCCGAACGGTCATATCCTCGGGCTTCTTCGTCGTGCCGTCGCCTATATCGTGTTCGACTTCGCGCTGCTCGGGCGGTAGCGTAGCTATTTGGTAAAGCGCTTCGATTCCGATATTATGCGACGTCGCATATTTTGAATCCGTAAACTCACTCGCTATCTTCATAAGCCTTGTCGCTAATGTGCGGTCAATTCTAACTGATTCGAGCCACTTACTGAACTCCCCGTGCGCCAAGTCGTTCTCCTTAACGTGTTTCAACCTTCGTCCTATCTCGAAAATGGCTTCGCCTGCTACGCGCTGATAGGCGTTGATTTCTGCGGTGATTACGTTTTGATTATCGTTTAATTGCGCGAGAAATATCGGCTCGTCTGCGGCTGGCTAACGTTGATATGACGCAATCGGACTATGCCAAACGAATGTCCGGGGCGGAAGGGCAGTCGGTATAGCAACTGGCAGTGTGAACGGAAGGGATCGCCTAGCCCCTCGACTTTAAAATTTCGGCGGAAAATAATTTGATATATCGATTTAACCAAAGTGAAAAATTTTTGTCCGCAATTTAGACCCACCAGGGGACGAAGCCACTCGCCGACCACCCCGGGGGCCTTCACGAAAATAAAAAAAAGACGAGCGCCTTATTTCGCGCCCGCCTTCTTCTCGCTTTCTTCGTTGATTATTTTATATATTGTACTGCGTCCGATGCCGTATTCATTCGCGATGTCTTTTGCGCTTTCTCCGGCTTCAAATAACGCTTTTACTTGTCGCTTAATCTTGTCGTCTATTGCCGGTCGTCCGCCCGTCCTTCCTCGGCGCCTAGCTGCGTCTAATCCTGCGCGCGTACGCTCGCTTATGATGTCGCGCTCGAACTCGGCGAATACCGCGAGCATGCCGAACATAGCCTTGCCTATTGACGTCGTAGTATCGAGTTTATCCGATAAGCTAACGAACTCAACTTCTCGATTATTCATTTCGTCAGTTAATTCGTAAAGTTCTTTAGTCGAGCGAGCTAAGCGGTCTAGCTTATATACCGCGAATACGTCGCCCCTCGTCATAGCCTTCATAGCCCCGTCTAGCTGCGGCCGTACTCTGCGCGATGATACCTTATCTACGTATAGCACTAGCGCCTTGCCCTGCGCCTCTGCATAGCGTTCTAGCGCGTCCACCTGCATAGCCTCGTCTTGTCCGTCCGTGCTTACACGCACATACCCGATTATTCTATTCGTCATAATTACCGATTCCCCTTCCGTCTACTTCCCATACGTTTAATATAATTCCAAGTATAGACGAGTAAATAGACGAATGCAAGCGAAACGATCGGCTATAAACGTTAATTGCTCGCTAGTCCGTAAAGTGTACATAAAACAATCGTTAAATAGACACGTGTTTATAGCGGAGGGCGTCCGCAACGCTATTCCGCATATATACGTTTTGGGTACTAATAACTTATTTATATAGGGGAGTAGCGTATATCTAGCGGATTAGACGATCGGATATAGGCGCAAGCTAACCCCGTGAGTTATCGGAGGGCGTCCGCGGTGAACGCAAAGGCTGATATTCGGCGATTATAAAGCGTTAGAGGGGTCGCGCGCAAACCCCTTGCGGCTCGTGTTTGTTGCGAATAGTTAGCGCTATTTTACCGAGTAATACCGAGTATAAAACGGCTCTAATCGTGCATTAGCGAGCAATCCCAAGCCCGCATCACATTTCGGCATAATTCCGCCTATATTCGTAGTGTCAAGTAAAAGTACCTTACACCTACGCATTCCGCGCTATTACAATTCGCATATTCTAGCGCTCGGCATGCGCCGGTATTCGGCGATTATCCTAAACGCAACATTTTCGCATTAATCTGTCGACTAATCTCCGCGCTCAATCGCTCCCATGCCACGTATAACAATCCGCGCATGCTGCGAACCTTGCCCGATTTATGCAGCCTTACGACGTTATAGAAGGCGTCTATATAGCGCTCTGCATACGTTTCTAGCGGTATACGGCGGTCAATACGGGCCTTTGCTCGCAATAGTATGCCGTATGTATCGTATAAGGCTTGACCGTCGAAAAACGGCTCTAATGCGCTATAAATGGGCGCAGGAATAGCGTTCTTTAGTCCGCGTTTGATAATATTATCGGCGGAAGGTTTCGGCTGCTCTGCCGTCTCTTTATATGTATTATTTGTATTAGCTTTAGCGGATGTTTTTATGCCGTGACTTGCTGCCGTGTCTGGCTCGGCGTTTGCCGGCTTTATTACGATAATATTAGTCGATTGCCTGCGGTCGCCTTTTATGCGCTTAGTTTCGTGCTGCTCGATGATTCCTAGCGCTTCTAAACGATTGCATGCTCGAATAGCCGTCCGCCTGCTCTTATAGCCGGCTTGCTCCGCGATCTTCTGCTTCGATAGATAGCATACGCCCTTATACTTGCAGGCATAGCGACTGATTGCGTCGAGTATGTCGCGCTCGGTCTGCGATAGTTCATGCGCCTGCTTATGCGCCTTTATAGATTCGTTCATTTCTTCGACGGATTCAAACGACTGTAACGCCTTATATGTCGACTCTGTTTGCGATAAATATTCCTTGTTCATTTTCGATAAGCCTCCCCGATTAGAAGGCGACAACGGAATGTATGTTCTATTTTATGAGCGTGCTTAAATAATCCTTGACCGTCCGCTCATTTTTCGATATGCTTTAAGTATTCGGTGTGCATATCGGAGACGTATTCGCGTTTCCGTTGTGCCTTTTTTATTGTTTATTTTCGATATTTAATACGTCGCCTAGCGATTGGGCTAAACTCCGCATGCTTTGTCTTTAAATCTTCGTCGGTTAGTTGGATGTATTTTCTCGTAGTCGATATATCCGCATGGCCTGCGATTCTCTGAAGCGTGAATATATCCCCACCGTTCATAATGTAATCGCGGCAAAACTGATGCCGTAGCCCATGCGCACTTATTGACTTATCTATTCCCGACCGTTCTTTATAGATGTGCAAACGCCGTCTAAAGCTACTAGGCGAATACCTCTCACCGAAATTTGATACGAATATATAAGTCGTCTCGAAGTTCGCCTTTACTTCCGTTATAAGCTCCATTAACATGCGAAGCACTTGGTTCGATAACGGTAAAATGCGCGGCTTTCTGTTTTTCGTCTTACTCCCCGGCAAATAGATTGCGCGGCTTTTAAAATTGACGTCCTCCATCTCTAACGCAAACATTTCGGACGACCTTATACCTGTATCGAGAATTAAGAACATACTAACTAAATCGCGAAACTGCGCGTATAGTCGTATATCCGGCACGCTCAATAAACGATTAACTTCCTCGTCGGTCAAAGGCTCGAATGTATCTTCGTCAACTCGCATTAACTTAATTGCTTGCGCTGGATTCTTGTCGATAATCTCCTCTGTGTGTAGCGTATTAAAAAACGCTTTTAGTAATCGAATACGAATATTGACCGTATATGGAGATAATCCTATTTCGCCTGTCTTTTTATTCGTGTGTTTGGTCGATAAATAAATCACATATTCGCGGATCATTCCGGTTGAAATATCAGTTATCCGCTTTACACCCGGGTTATGCACGCCTAGCCACTCGATAAATAATCCGAATAGACTACGATATTCACTCAATGTCCGAGGTCTTAGCCCCTCCGCTTGCTTAGTCGAGTAAACGAAGTCTAATGCGTCATGTAATGATAAATCGACGCTATTATTTGCTGATAATGACGGCGCAGACCTTGTCCGAATAATCGGCTTTCCCTTCCGCTTAGACAACGCAAAAAAGCCCCCTTCCATTCGATTATGAACGGAAAGGGGCGTAACTAAATCACCCGCAAACTATGCGATTAGACTGTGTGCTTACCGTAATGGCTTTACGGATAAATCAACGCCCTAAATAGCGTCGTATCAACGTTTAACGCCCCCGGCAGGATTCGAACCTGCGACACACGGTTTAGGAAACCGATGCTCTATCCCCTGAGCTACGGAGGCATATAATAAATAAATTACTTATTTATTTCATCATCTTTGGCCATTATTCTTCGCCAAAAAACAACATTATTATTATACATGAAAATGCAATATCTTAAAAGTAGAAAAAAATGCTACCCTTTTGCCAACCCTTTCATAATTTTTATCATGGTACATCCTTCCTATATGTGATAAAATTAAAACCATCTGTTTACTGTTAGTAGAATTGGAGGATAAGATTATGGAAGTTCCTTTTATCGCCATTGAAGGGCCGATAGGAGTAGGTAAAACATCGCTTGCCAATAAGCTTGCTACTCATTTTGGCTTTCATCTCTTAGAAGAAATTGTCGAGGAAAACCCATTTCTTGGAAAGTTTTACGATAATATTGAGGAGTGGAGCTTTCAAACAGAAATGTTTTTCTTATGTAATCGATATAAACAATTAGAAGATATTCAAACGAAATATTTACAAGTAAATAAACCGGTTATCGCGGATTATCATATATCGAAAAACATGATTTTTGCAAAACGTACATTGCAAGAAGAGCAATTTGAAAAATATGAGCAAATTTATCATATCTTAACAAAGGATATGCCAGTTCCAAACATGATGATATATATTCATGCGAGCTTAGATACGATTCTAAAAAGAATTCGACTACGTGGCCGTGAAATTGAGCAAAACATTAAGGCTACTTACCTTGCTCAGTTATCTCAGGATTATGAGCAGTTTATGAATGAATTTGAAAAAATTCATCCAAACATTCCTGTTGTTCGTATTGATGGTGATCAATTTGACTTTGTTTCCAATCAGGAAGATTTAGAAACAATTATTGAAATGGTACGTACTGAATTACACCGTGTCACGTTAAATACTGCAAATTAACAATACACCTACTCATAGGAGGACATAAAGTCATGAATCTTAGAGAAAAGTATAACATACCTGGTGATAGTATTATTACAATCGCAGGTACAGTTGGGGTTGGTAAGTCAACTATGACAAAAGCACTTGCCTCAGCATTAAATTTTAAAACATCATTTGAAAAAGTTGACACAAATCCGTACTTAGAAAATTTCTATCAAGATTTCGAACGTTGGAGTTTTCACTTACAAATATACTTTCTAGCTGAGCGATTTAAAGAACAAAAGAAGATCTTTGAATATGGTGGTGGCTTCATTCAAGACCGATCTATATATGAAGATACTGGTATTTTTGCAAAAATGCACTATGACAATGGTACGATGTCTGAGGCTGATTATGAAACATACACGAACCTTTTTGAAGCAATGGTCATGACGCCATATTTTCCACATCCTGACTTACTTATTTATTTAGAAGGTAGCTTAGAAGATGTGCTAGATCGCATTCAATTACGTGGTCGTGATATGGAAAAGACCACGCCAATCTCGTATTGGGAAGAAATGTATCATCGTTATGAAAATTGGATTAACAGCTTTAACTCATGCCCTATCTTACGAATTAATATTGCAGAATATGATCTACTTCAAAAGGACTGTTCAATTGAACCGATTATAGCAAAAATTTCCCGTTCCATTGAGCACTCAAGAAAATGGAAGTCCAAACAATTAATCAATGTAAAATAATGCTGTTCATGCAATTTAAAAGGCCGTATGAAATCAAGTATCCTAATCTTGACTTCATACGGCTTTTTTTAAAGCTTGTTTATATTTTTTTAAAAGGCTGTTTTAGACATTTCGCTGCTGAATCGTTAATTTCCATCGTAACAAAAAGGCTATCGTAATGTTACGACGAAGTTTAGTTCACGTAGATTTAAAGCAATACAAAAAGGTAAAAAATAAAGCCACTCTATGAGCAGCTTTATCTTATCTCCAAAAATTTATGCGCTTTTTTAAAATGGAGGAGGTAGAGGGATTCGAACCCCCGCGGGCTATTACACCCCTGTCGGTTTTCAAGACCGATCCCTTCAGCCGGACTTGGGTATACCTCCGTGACAACATTTAATAATATATCATGGTTTATATTACAAAGTCAACTTGTTTCCCAAAGAAGCACAATTCAATATTTTTGTGAAACTAAGGGACGCTTCCTAACTATATTTTAGCTAAAAAGCGTCCTTTCATTACTACTTTATGATGCTCTTTCCGCCCATATACGGACGAAGTACTTCAGGGATTACAATTGATCCATCTGCTTGCTGGTAATTTTCTAAAATCGCTGCAACAGTACGTCCAACTGCTAAACCAGATCCATTTAATGTGTGGACAAATTCAGGCTTTCCTTTAGGCCCACGACGAAAGCGAATATTTGCTCTTCTAGCTTGGTAATCTTCAAAATTTGAACAAGAAGAAATTTCACGGTACGTATTTTGATTTGGTATCCATACTTCAATATCATATTTCTTCGCAGCAGTAAAGCCAAGATCGCCCGTACACATACTCAATACACGATACGGTAACTTTAATAATTGTAATACCTTTTCAGCGTGTCCCGTTAATGTCTCTAACGTTGCATATGAATCTTCAGGTTTCACAAAATGAACAAGCTCTACTTTATTAAATTGATGTTGACGAATGAGTCCCCGAGTATCGCGTCCAGCTGATCCTGCCTCTGAGCGGAAACAACCACTATAAGCACAATATTTTCTAGGTAAGTTTTCTTCCTTTAAAATCTCATCGCGATAATAATTTGTAACCGGAACTTCTGCGGTTGGAATTAAAAAGTAATCCCAATCTGCTAATTTAAATGCATCCTCCTCAAATTTTGGTAGTTGACCTGTTCCAGTCATGCTTGCTCGATTCACAATATACGGTGGTAGCATTTCTTCATAACCATGCTCATCTGCGTGCAAATCCATCATAAAGTTAATTAATGCACGTTCTAGTCTTGCGCCTAATCCGGTATAAAATGTGAAGCGACTTCCCGTAACTTTTGCTGCCCTTTCAAAGTCAATCATATTCAAATCTGTCGCTAAATCCCAATGTGCCTTTACATCAAAGTCAAACTGAGGAACCTCTCCCCATTTACGTACTTCAACGTTATCATCCTCATCCTCACCGATAGGTACACTTTCATGTGGTATATTTGGGATAGATAACATTATATGGTGGAGGTCATCTTCAATTTCACGTAATTGGTGATCAATCTCTGAGATTTGATCGCCTACCTCACGCATTTCCTTAATAACAGACTCTGCATCTTTTCCTTCCTTTTTAAGGATAGGAATTTGTTTCGATGCTTCATTTCGCTTCGCCTTTAATGTTTCTGTTTCATTAATTAATTGGCGGCGCCTTTTATCCAAATCTCCAAACCGTGATAAATCAGATAAATCCTCACCACGATGTTGCAATTTCGCTTGAACTTCTTCAAAGTTGCTTCTTAAATATTTCATGTCTAACATATACTTTTCCTCCTATCGTTATTTTACTTTCATCAATCATTTGGCTGTATGACCGCATGCTGTCCCCGCAGAAGTTCATCATGGGCCTGTAAAAGGTGTAGTGTGTTTCTTTTAGATCATTCTTCTAATCCTTCTAGACATTAGTACTTAGGTCTAACACAACACATCTTCTTGATAAATGCAGCCTTTATTTAAATACAAAAAAACCCCCATCCCTGTATATAACAGGGACGAGAGTTGTATTCCCGCGTTGCCACCCTAATTGAAGATACGTTACGAGTATCTTCCGGCTTCATCGCATAACGGTGCGTCACCGGGTTTACTTACTTTGATTTTCCGTAAACCAGTTCAAGGATGGATTCATAGTAACCATTCACCGATTTCCACCAACCATCGGCTCTCTATAGAAAGATTCACTATTACTAGTTCCTATCATAACCTTTTGCATTTAATTACTACTATCATACGCAAATTTTGAGCTACTTGCAAATATTAATTAGAACCAGCCTTTTACCATATCTACAATAGATGAAAAGATATTTACAAAGAAATCACCAATTGCCCCTAAAGTAAGCATAAACCAATTATTTTTTTCAACTGATTTTGTTGCGACAAGGTCTACTTGATGTTTTCCTTTTTCAGTAATGTAACCAAGATCTTTACCATCATAGACAAGTTCTGCTGTTCCAACTTTTTCGCCTTTTTTAACAGGTGCTACAATATTACCTTCTTTATCAAGCTTCTTTTTATCGAATTGATAAGAAATACTATATTTCTCATCTTCTCCCTTTTTAATTGGGATTTTAAATGCATCACTAAGTGCAACATCTACTGTTTTGCTTTTCCCTTTTGATACATTCAACGTAGATTTACCTTTCAATTGGTAATCAGCTGGAAATAGTGTTTTTTCTTCAAAGTTCGCAAAACCATAATCCATTAATTTCATTGTTTCCTTAAAACGGGCATCTTCACTTTTTGTCTTCATTACAACAGAAATAAGACGTTTTCCATTACGTTTAGCGGTTCCTGTAAAACAATAGCCAGCTAAATCTGTATATCCTGTTTTTAAACCGTCAATACCTTCATAATAGTATTGTTTAAAATTCACACTGTTATGTGGCAACATCCAGTTCCAATTATCGATTGTTTTATCGTCAAATGTTGTTTGTGGAATGCTGGAAATATCTAATGCATGTGGAAAATCTTTAATTAAATGAAATGCAAGTAATGCTGCAGAGCGAGCTGATAATAAATTTGTTCCATCTGGTTCTGTTCCTTCAGGGTAATCTTTCCCTAATGAAGTATTTTCTAATCCAGTGGCATTTACAAATTTAAAATCAGGTAACCCCATTTCTTTACCTTTATCATTCATCATTTTAACAAATTCACCTTCAGAACCAGCTACTAGTTCTGCCAGTGCAATGGTTGTTGCATTATCTGAGTTAATTGCCATTGCATTATATAAATCTTCAACTACGTAGTCTTTGTCTTGCACAAGACCAATACCTGAAAAGGCATTGTTAGCTGAAATCTTATACGCGTAATCACTAATTTGTGTTGGTGTATCCCAACTAATTTTACCAGAAGCTATCGCTTCTAAAACGAGATATTCAGTCATCATTTTTGTCATACTAGCTGGTGGTAGTGCTTCATCTGCATTTTTTGCTAGTAATACTTTACCTGTTTCCGCATCAACTAAAATAGCTGATTCTGCTGCTAATTTTACGTTTGCTTGCGCGTGCGCTACATTTGGATGATGTTGGAAAATTGTCAGCATCATCGCAACAACTAATACGAGTGATAGTTTCTTATATAAAGGTTTCAATTGTTTTTACCCCACTTTATGTTAAATATCATCATTTATTCTATTTCTCACTTGTTCATTTAAGTGTAATTTTAAATAACACAGGTTTTCCACATTGTCATCAAAAAGAGAGTTGCCTTAGTTATTTTACCACAAAGGCAAGAAAAAAAATAGATAGGCTACATCACCTATCTATAAAAAAAAGATAATAATCAGCCTCGTAATGTGCGTCTTTTATTGCTGTACAGAATAATTAGGTGCTTCTTTTGTTATTTGTACATCATGTGGATGACTCTCACGTAATCCAGCATTTGTAATGCGGACAAATTGTGCGTCATTTTTTAAATCCTTTACTGTCTTTGTACCACAATAACCCATACCTGCGCGTAAACCACCAATTAGTTGGTGAACAATATCTGCGATTGGGCCCTTATAAGCAACTCGTCCTTCAATTCCCTCAGGAACAAGTTTTTTTGCATCGTCCGTATCTTGGAAATAACGATCTTTTGAACCTGCCTTCATGGCACCAACAGAGCCCATACCACGGTATACTTTATATCTTCTACCTTGATAAATTTCAGTCTCACCTGGGCTTTCAGATGTTCCAGCAAACATACTACCAAGCATCACAGCATTTCCACCAGCAGCAAGTGCTTTTACAATGTCACCTGAGTATTTAATGCCACCATCAGCGATAATCGGTATGCCATGTTTCTCTGCCTCTTGCGCACAGTCAAAAACAGCTGTTACTTGTGGGACACCAACGCCTGCAACAACACGAGTTGTACAAATAGAACCTGGACCTATTCCAACCTTTACAATTGTTGCCCCCGCTTCAATCAGTGCCTTTGTAGCTTCCGCTGTTGCTACATTACCGGCAATAATATCGAGCTCAGGGAACTTTTGACGAACAAGTTTTACTTGCTCAAGCACACCTTTAGAATGTCCATGTGCTGTATCAATCACGATAACATCAACACCTGCTTCAACTAACTTTTCGATACGTTGCATGGCATCACCAGTGACACCAACTGCCGCACCTACCAATAGTCTCCCTTGGGCATCTTTTGCGGCATCTGGGAATTCTATTACCTTTTCAATATCTTTTATTGTAATAAGCCCTTTTAATATGTTTTGTTCATCAACAAGTGGGAGCTTTTCAATCTTATGCTGTTGCAATATTTTTTCTGCCTCTTGCAATGTCGTTCCAACAGGGGCAGTGATTAAATCTTTACTTGTCATTACCTCATGAATTGGTATAGAAAAGTCTCGAATAAACCGCATATCACGGTTTGTGATAATACCAACAAGTTGTTGTTCATCAACAGAATTTACAATAGGAACACCTGAAATGCGATATTTACTCATGAGATGTTCAGCATCATACACCTGATGGTCCGGTGTTAAGTAAAATGGATTTGTGATAACGCCACTTTCAGAACGTTTTACTCTGTCAACTTGTTCCGCTTGTTCCTCAATCGACATATTTTTATGGATTATTCCTAATCCACCTTGTCGTGCCATAGCAATTGCCATTTCAGCTTCCGTAACAGTATCCATACCAGCACTAATCAATGGTACATGTAGGTTTAGTTTTGGAGATAACTGGGTATGTACAGATACATCTCTTGGTAATACTTCAGATTTAGCCGGAATTAACAAAACATCATCAAATGTTAAACCTTCTTTTATAAACTTATCGTTACGCATGGGAATCCTCCTATTTCATGATTCAATATTCATAAATTCTTCTATTTTTGACAAACCTATACACGAATTGTCTATTCTAATTAGAATACGTGAAACGACCTCTTTTTTCAATACACACGTATTAAAGAAAAGGAATACTACAGTTGCAAATCTTACGAATATTTGAGGCGATGTATGAATGAATATACAAGCTATTAAAAGTCTATATACTTACTTAGAATCCCAACAAACTGCGCAACAGTTTTTACATCATTGCTACCAAAAGCTGCCCGATGTTGATGCAGATGTCAAAAGCTATGAAAATTGTACAACGTTTATGTATTATTTGCGTCATGGGAAGTTATTTTACGAAAGTGGCCAAGTGCAACATATTGCTTTAAAGCCAATTTTACTTTTTTACGGTATGGCCCATTTATTAAAAGCATGTTTAATAACAAAACGTCCGGATTATCCCGAGTCCACAACAATATTAGCACACGGTGTCTCGACAAGAAAACGAAAAAAACGTGATTACAATTTTCTACAAGACGAAGTAAAGTTACAACACAATGGACTCTTTCGTTACTTTTCAGAGCATCTTTTTCAGGTTACAACATTTCCCTTTGAAAAGATACAGATGGAAAGCTTACTAAAACTTATTCCCGAATTAACAACATTATTTCACTTCCATCAAGATGAAAGTATGGTTCATGTAGGGAAGATGGGAGATGACACTTTACGGTTCCCTACATCACTTTTAGACCAATATCACTTAACTGAAAAGGCATTTATTCAACGAATTAAACCTTACCTAGGCGTAATGATTAATCAAACAAGTGATAAAAAATCAATGATATTGCAGCTCAAGCAACCTTTGAGAGACTTTAAAGGCCCCTTTTTCTTTAATCTTCATGAACAAATATATTTCCCTGCAAATCGGGATCATTTTATCCCGTTACATGAAGTGATGATCCATTACTTACTTCTATACAACTTAAGTATGCTCAGTCGATATGAAGCAGAATGGTGGGGCGATTTAATTGTTACTAAATCTGATAGTGACTATCCTTTTATTGAGCAGTTTTTAGAAACGACTGCAAAAAAGATTCCTATCCTTTTAGGTCGGGAACTTTTTTTGATGCTTGATTAAGATATTACCTTTTCAATATAAATGGTTGGTTGCTCTTTTAACGAAATAATTTCCTTTGTTTCCTCTAACGCAATCATAGGGCGAGTCGGATATTGCTGATCAATAAAAATAATTTTTCCAATCGCACCATTTGATAATTTAACCTTTTCTCCTATTGAGAGGTTTGTTATATATGTAAGCAAGGTCCATACAATAGCCGGGTCATATTTTGCATATTTAGCTTGCTCAAGCGTTCTTGCAACAGAAAGGGTTGGCTGTTTTTCCGTATGTATGCGATTACAAGCCATTGCGTGATATGTATCGCATACTGCAATAATTCTTGCATAAGGATGTATTTGCTCTCCTTTTAATCGCAATGGATAACCGCTTCCATCTGTTCGTTCATGATGTTGTAAAACTGCTAATTTTACACCTTCTGTTATGAATGGTAAATCTTTAATAAACTGATAAGAATATGTTGGGTGTTTCTCCATTTCCATTCTTTCTTCCAACGTTAATGATGCTGCCTTATTATAAGTGCTCTCAGTAATCTTTGCCATTCCAATATCTGATAAGAGACCTGCAAGTCCAACTTGAAGCCATTTTTGCTTTGTATAGCCCATTTTCATTGCAACATATGCTGATAGAACAGAGACAGCGACACTATGATGAAATAGATATTCCTTTTTCGTCGCATATTGATATAAAGTTGGTATGGCGGACTCTTCACTTTCAACTTGTTTCAACAATGGCATAATGAGCTCTCGTACAGCATGGAAATCAGGTATATTATAATTTTGCCATGATATAAAGTACTTTTTATACTGTGCTACTACTTCCATATAATGTTCATGGAAGGCTGTAGTAGGAAGTGATTCTTTAGACTTACTTTCTTCCTGCTTCACATGATTAGAGGCATGGACATTTACTTTATTTTCCACCTGTGCATCATGATATTCAACTTGTACTTCCTCTATCAAAAACTTTTTCAATATCTTAATATGTAAGTCAGTTAATATTGTACCTTGCTTCATAATCGGATCGTTTGTTTTCCCCTTTACATCATGTAATAACGTGTAACCAGGTGTTAATTGAGATGGATGAACGCGCATAAACTCTCCCCCCATTGCTTATTATAATTTATTGGTATAGGTATAAAGAACTAGTTTTAGACGATAAATAAAAACCTCACTCCTCCCTGTCTGTTGGAGAAGGTGAGGTTTTTATTGATTCATCCATTAATCTTCTTGTGTTTCATCCTCTGTTGACGCTTGCTCTTGTTGATCATGCGTTTGTTCATCTTCAGGTGAATGGGTAGAATCCACTTCACTTTCTTCTGGTTCTTCCACTTCCTTTTCAACCTTTGCAACAGTGGCTACTTCTTCATCGTCTTGTAAACGTATCAAGCGTACACCTTGTGTATTACGCCCTGTTTGTGAGATTTCCTCAACCGGGATACGAATTAAGACACCACCAATTGTAATGAGCATAATATCCTCATCACCATTTACAGCTTTTACAGTTACGACATGCCCTGTATCCTCATTCAATTTACATGTAAAGATTCCTTTACCGCCACGATTTGTAAGACGATACTGATCTTCCGGTGTTCGTTTCCCTACACCTTTATTCGTAACGTGCAAGATTTGCATATCTTTTTCTACAATATCCATAGAGATTACTTCATCATCGCCCCGTAAGGAAATGGCTCTTACCCCTGCAGCAGTTCTCCCCATTGATCTCACTTGTTCTTCCTTAAAGCGAATAAGGTATCCAAGCTTCGTACCAATCATCATATCCTTTTGGCCATCCGTTAGGCGAACAGCAATTAACTCATCACCTTCACGCAAACCTAAGGCAATCAATCCGCCACGGCGAATATTTGCAAACTGTGATAACTCTGTACGTTTGGACAATCCATGCTTCGTTGTGAAGAAGAAGAACGAGTCATCCGTAAACTCACTAACAGAAATAACCGCATTGACCCATTCGCCTTGTTCAACCTGTAAAATATTGATGATTGGAATTCCCTTTGCAGTTCGGCTAAACTCCGGAATTTCATAACCTTTTAAGCGATACACCTTTCCTTTATTTGTAAAAAATAGGATTGTATCATGTGTTGAGGTCGGAACAAGCTGTTCTACAAAGTCGTCATCATGGGTTCCCATTCCTTGAATACCACGTCCGCCTCTACGTTGCGTACGATATGTGGAAGCCGGAAGTCGTTTAATATATCCGCGATGCGTCAATGTGATGACAATATTTTCCTCAGGGATTAATTCTTCATCTTCAAAGAAGTCAACTCCACCAAGTACAATTTCAGTTCTACGTGGGTCACCAAATTTCTCCTTGATTTCAATAAGTTCTTCCCGAATAATTTCTAATACTTTTTCTTCATTTGCCAAAACTTCTTTTAGTTCCGCAATAAGCTTAATTAAATCATTGTATTCATTTTCAATTTTATCACGTTCTAATCCTGTAAGGCGTTGCAAACGCATATCTAAAATAGCCTGTGCTTGCTTTTCACTTAGATTAAAGCGTTCTATTAAACCATTTCTTGCGATTTCTGCCGTTTTTGAATTACGGATTAATGAAATTACTTCATCGAGATGGTCCAGTGCAATACGCAAACCTTCTAAAATATGTGCACGCGCCTCAGCACGGCGTAATTCAAATGCTGTTCGACGTTTAATAATAATAATTTGATGGTCTAAGTAATATTGAAGACTTTGTTTAATATTTAGAACTTTAGGTTGCCCATCAACTAGTGCGAGCATATTAATACCAAATGTTGTTTGTAAAGCAGTATATTTATACAAATTATTTAAAACAACATTTGCATTTGCATCACGGCGCACTTCCATTACAATCCGCATTCCTTCACGGTCTGATTCATCGCGTAAATCTGTAATACCTTCAATACGCTTTTCGCGAACATGCTCTGCAATTTTTTCAATTAACTTCGCTTTATTCACTTGGTACGGTAATTCCGTAACAATGATTCGTTCTCTACCACTCTTTTGTTCCTCAACTTCTACCTTAGCTCGGAGCGTAATGGATCCTCTACCTGTTTCATAGGCTTTACGGATTCCGCTTCTCCCCAAAATTAATCCAGCAGTTGGAAAGTCTGGGCCATATAAATGGTTTTCCATAATTTCCTCAATCGTTATATCTGGATTTTCACTTATAGCTAATACCGCATTTATTGTTTCATTTAAGTTATGAGGAGGAATATTCGTTGCCATCCCAACCGCGATACCGTGTGCACCATTCACTAATAAATTTGGGAAACGTGATGGGAATACGACCGGTTCTCGCTCTGAGCCGTCATAGTTATCCTGATAGTCTATCGTATCTTTATTAATATCACGTAATAATTCCATTGAGATTTTTGACATTCTAGCTTCTGTATAACGCATAGCAGCAGCTGAATCACCATCAACAGACCCAAAGTTACCATGTCCATCTACAAGCATATAACGATAACTAAAATCTTGTGCCATACGGACCATCGCATCATAAACTGCAGAATCACCGTGTGGGTGATACTTACCAATTACTTCCCCTACAATACGGGCTGATTTTTTATATGCCTTATCAGCGTGCATACCTAAATCATTCATTGCATATAATATTCTTCGATGAACCGGTTTTAAACCATCACGTACATCTGGCAAAGCACGAGACACAATAACACTCATTGCATAATCCAAAAATGACGTACGTATTTCTTGGCTAATATTCACCTCTTGAACATTAGGACGTTGTTGATCTTCCATAAATTAAACCTCCTGTTTAGAAAAGCTGACACACCTGATGAAATTTCATCATCATTAAACATCTAAGTTTTTCACATATTGAGCATTTTCCTCGATAAAGTTACGGCGTGGTTCTACCTTATCTCCCATTAATATATCGAATGTATGATCAGCATCAATTGCATCTACTAATTCCACCTGTAACAACGTTCTTGTCTCCGGTGCCATCGTTGTATCCCATAGTTGTTCTGCATTCATCTCCCCAAGACCTTTATAGCGTTGGAGTCCTGGTTTTGGCGCTGCAGGCAACTGCGCTAAAATCTCATCTAATTGTTTATCATCATATGCATAACGTGCAGTTTTACCTTGTTGTACTTTATAAAGTGGTGGCTGCGCAATATAAATATATCCGTTTTCAATGAGTGGTCGCATAAAACGATAGAAAAAGGTTAGTAACAACGTACGGATATGTGCACCATCAACATCTGCATCCGTCATAATAATAACTTTATGATAACGTGCTTTTTCAATATCAAATTCCTCACCGATTCCAGTACCTAAAGCTGTTATAATCGTACGGATCTCTTCGTTAGACAAAATGCGGTCAAGCCGTGCTTTCTCTACGTTAAGTATTTTTCCTCTTAATGGTAAGATTGCTTGGAAATGACGGTCTCTACCCTGTTTTGCAGAACCACCTGCTGAGTCACCCTCAACAATATACAATTCACTTATTTTTGCATCTCTTGAGGAACAGTCTGCTAATTTCCCTGGTAGACTAGATACTTCTAATGCACTTTTTCTACGTGTTAAATCACGAGCCTTCTTAGCTGCTTCACGGGCCCTAGAAGCCATCATTCCTTTTTCAACAATTATTTTTCCAATCGTTGGATTTTCAAATAGGTACTTTGAAAAAGCCTCACTGAAAGCAGCATCTGTCACCGTACGCACTTCACTATTACCAAGTTTTGTTTTAGTTTGTCCTTCAAATTGTGGGTCTGGATGTTTAATAGACACAATAGCTGTTAATCCTTCACGTACATCGTCACCAGATAAATTAGTCTCATTTTCCTTCAACAAGTTACTCTTTCTAGCATAATCATTGATGACGCGTGTTAAGGCTGCTTTAAAACCAGACTCGTGTGTTCCACCCTCATGTGTACTTATATTATTCGCAAAGGAATAGATGCTACTTGCAAAGCCTGCGTTATATTGTAAAGCAATATCGACTGTAATTTCCTGTTCGATATTTTCCATAAAAAACGGCTCATGCAATACTTCTTTTGCACGGTTAATATATTTTACATACTCACTAATTCCGCCTTCATAATGGTATATTACTTCTTCTTCACTACCAGGACGTTTATCTTGTAACGTAATACGAATACCTTTATTTAAAAATGCTAATTCACGCAAACGTTGACTTAAAATATCAAAATTATATGTTGTTGTTTCTGTAAAAATCTCTGGGTCAGGCCGGAAATGAGTAGTTGTACCGTTATAATCCGTCTCATCGATTACTTTCAATTCACTTGCTACAATGCCTCGTTCAAAACCGATATAATAAATTTTACCGTCACGATGAACATAAACATCTAAATTAGTAGAAAGCGCATTTACAACAGAAGCACCTACACCATGCAGACCACCAGAGACCTTGTAACTACCGCCTCCGAATTTTCCACCAGCGTGTAATACCGTCATAATAACTTCAACGGCTGGTTTACCCGTTTTCTTTTGAATATCTACGGGGATACCACGTCCATTATCTTTAACCGTAATACTATTATCCTCTTCGATTATCACGCGAATATGATCACAGTATCCTGCTAAGGCTTCGTCTATACTGTTATCTACAATTTCCCAAACTAAGTGATGCAGTCCACGTTCACTCGTTGAACCGATGTACATACCCGGTCTTTTTCTTACCGCCTCTAGTCCTTCTAATACTTGAATCTGATCGGCATTATACGATTCTTCATTGATGATTTTTTCTTCCATTGCCATTTTCCCACATCCATTTCTAAACAATTATCCGATTTCTAGTTCATCTGAATAATCTTCAAGTTTACTTATAGTTGAAATCATCGTTGCGCGTTTCTTTAAGGTTGAAACAGATAACGTACTAAAGAAAATATAATCTGTCGTAATGACAACAGATTTTGCCTGTTCTTTATTTCCAATTACTTTAGATTCATTTCCCTTAATCATCTCTTCCATAATGCTTGAGGATAGAATGACTTGGTAATCAATAATGGAAATAATACTGTCTGACCGAATGACGTTGCCACTTCCTATATGAATAAACATCCTTTTTCCCCCTAAGTGACGTTGTGTTCAGTACTTACTTTGATTGATTTTTAATAATGGACTTTCCCATCTTCCACACGATATATATCAGCTTGACTTATCGTTTCGTGATGTATACCGTCAATGCTTGTCGTTGTAACAAAAGTTTGTACGCGATCTTGAATTGTATTTAATAAATGGGATTGTCGATAGTCATCGAGTTCACTCAATACATCATCTAGTAACAAAATAGGATATTCTCCAATCTCATTGCGAATTAACTCTATTTCTGCAAGCTTTATAGATAATGCAGTTGTACGTTGCTGACCTTGAGATCCATAGGTTTGAACATCCATTCCATTCACATAAAAAATGAGATCATCTCGATGTGGACCTACTAATGTATTACCACGTTCAATCTCCTTATCTTCAATTTCCCTAAACTTTTCCATGTATATATGTTCTATTTTCTCCCTATTTGCATCTTCTAATACTTCAATCGATGCAGAATACTTGATTTCAAGTTGTTCTAACTTTCTACTGATACCATAATGAATAGGCGCTGCCCAGCTTCTTAATAGATCAAGAAAACGAAATCTTCGTTCCAATATTTCACCAGCATGGGAAACGAGCTGTTCTGTCAATATGTGTAACATTGTAACGTCCTTAGTCTGTTTCCGTTGCATTTGTTTCAATAGATAGTTTCGCTGCTTTAAAATCTTTTGGTATTGGCCTAAGTGGTATACATATTTCGGTTGGATTTGACCTAGTTCCATATCAATGAACTTTCTACGGTTTTGAGGCGAGCCTTTTACTAAAGAGAGATCTTCTGGTGCAAACATCACAACGTTTAACACACCAATATAATCACTCAGTCTTCTTTGTTCAAGGTGATTTAATTTAGCCTTTTTTCCTTTTGATGAGATGATAATGTCAAGAGGGATAGTTTGATTACGTTTGCGAACTCTACCTGAAACTTTTGCAAATTCCTTATCCCATTTGATAAGTTCCTTTTCCTTTGTAGTCCGATGGGATTTAGTGAACGCTAACAAATAGATGGCTTCCATTAGGTTTGTTTTCCCCTGGGCATTTTCTCCAATAAAGACATTCACTTTATCGCTAAATGATATCGTCAATTCATCATAATTTCGATAGTACTTTAAATTTAGTTTTTCAATCAGCATCGATATTCCTCATTTATACTAAATATAACAGAATATATTGAAACTACGCCGTATCACTCATTCTCCTACAACAATAAATGTATCTCCATTTTCAAGTTCAATCACATCTTGTGGATAAAGTTTTCTTCCACGACGATGCTCCACTTCTCCGTTCACTTTCACACCTTGTTCTTGGAGATATACTTTAATCATACCACCGGATTCGAGAATGTTTGCTAATTTTAAAAATTGACCAAGCGTAATGTATTCCGTTTTTATTCCAATTTGTTCTTGCATTTTATCACATCACTTTTAAATATCGTTAAAAAGCCTTATATACTATTTTACTAAAGATTTCACGTTTAGGGAAGGATTCACCCTTTATTTCATGAAAAACGTCCTAAAATGCTTTAAAATTTGTTTTAGGACGTTTTTTCTGTTGCAGATTTGGTTTTTAATTGATTTTTTTGCTTCATTTTTGTTATTTAAATTTATAAGTACTCGTGTCACTTATTACTTAAAGGTGCATTTCATTAAAAAAATCAGCATGAAAGCTGACTTTTTTAATAAGTACGTACTGGTAAAATTAATTGTAAAATGTTTTCACCGTTTACTGGTTGAATAATAAACGGACGCATAGCACCAGTAAATTCAATTATAATATCTTCTGATTCAATTACTTTTAAAGCATCTAACATATATTTAGAACTAAAGGATATTTTTAACTCTTCACCCTCTATCTTATGAACAGATACTTCTTCTGATACGTGTCCAACTTCAGGAGAATTACTTGATATCTCCAAGAAATTATTTGATTCTGTTGTTAATTTTACAACATTATTTCTTTCCTCACGTGCTAGTAATGAGGCACGATCAATCGCCTGGATTAAATCCTTTGTTTTAGCTTGAATAATTGTTTTGCTTTGTGTTGGAATTAATCGTGATGTTTCGGGATAATTTCCATCTAGCAATCTCGATAAAAAGTTTATATGTTTTGTGCGAAATAAAATTTGATTCTCAGTAACACTTACTTCTACTGTTTCCTCTGCATCATCTAGAATTCTATTTAACTCATTAAGACTTTTACCTGGTATTACGATATTCGAAAACTCTAGATTCGTATCAATTGGAACTGCGCGAGAGGCTAAACGGTGACTATCTGTTGCAGTAAAGTTTAAACCCTTTTCTTTCAAGTTCACATTAACACCAGTTAATATCGGTCTTGTTTCCATCGTTGAAACAGCAAATACAGTTTGTTTAATCATGTTTTTTAATAGATCAATCGGAACTTCAAAACTATCATCTGTTTGTAATTTTGGAAGTAAAGGATATTCTTCTGCATCTTGGCCATTTAGTTTAAATTCTGCTCTTCCTGATTTAATTGTAACTTGATGTAAATGGTCTACCTCAAATTCAACCGTCTTTTCAGGCAATTTACGAACAATGTCTGGAAAATAACGTGCATGAAGCACAATGCTGCCAGGTTCAAGTTGTTCAATATAAACATTTCCGTCTTCCTCGACTGGTATATAAGATTCGATAGAAATATCAGAATCAGAACCAGTTAATGTGATGCCGTGTGTATGAGCTTCAATTTTCATCCCAGTTAATATCGGAATTGCCGTTCTTGGGGATATAGCTTTCATAACATCTTGTACACTTGCGATTAGCTGATCGCGTTGAATGACAAATTTCAATGTTATCCCTCCTGAATATATCATGTATATATTTATATTTTATTTATAAAAAGATAATAATAAAAGTAATAATACGTGTGATTATGTGGATAAGTCCAGTTTAGCTTTATTTTTCTAGGTTATCCCCATGTGGATAATGTGTGCATAAGCAAATAAAGTTATGAAGTGTATCCCCATGTGGAAAAGTTATAGTTCATGTAAGACTTCTTTTAATTCTTCAATTGTTTTTTGAAAAAGTGTATCGGCTTCAACCATTTTTGAAATTTTATCATAAGCATGTAATACAGTCGTATGATCTCTTCCACCAAATTCCTCGCCAATTTTAGGTAAAGAGGCATCGGTTAATTCTCTAGAAAGGTACATCGCAATTTGTCGTGGAAAGGCAATAGCTTTCGTTCGTTTCTTCGCGATAAACTCATCAATTTTTACATTGTACTTTTCGCCAACTGTTTGCATAATCTTTTCGATTGTAATGACTTTCGGTTTGCTACTAGGAATAATGTCTTTTAAAGCATCGGCAGCCAAAGAAGCATCAATATCACGATTTACAAGTGAAGAATAAGCAACAACTCGGATGAGTGCTCCCTCTAATTCACGAATATTTGTATCAATTTGGTTTGCAATATACATCATGACTTCATTGGGAATATCTAAACCTTCTGCTTTCGCCTTTTTATTTAAGATTGCAATTCTCGTTTCTAAATCAGGTGGCGTTATATCCGTAATGAGGCCCCATTCAAATCGAGAACGAAGACGATCCTCTAATGTCGGAATCTCTTTTGGCGGACGATCACTAGAAATAATGATTTGTTTATTTGCTTCGTGCAATGCATTAAACGTATGAAAAAATTCCTCTTGTGTTGACTCTTTGCCGGCAATAAATTGAATATCATCGACTAGTAGAATATCAACATTTCGGTATTTATTACGAAATTCACTCGTTTTATTTTCCATAATGGCGTTAATAAATTCATTCGTAAATTTTTCAGAAGTTAAATATACAACACGTGCATTTTGGTTATGCTCTTGAACATAATGGCCTATAGCATGCATTAAATGTGTTTTACCTAGTCCAACACCACCATAAATAAAAAGTGGGTTATATGCCTTTGCAGGTGCTTCAGCGACAGCTAAAGATGCTGCATGAGCAAAACGATTACCAGATCCAATGACAAATGTATCAAAAACATATTTAGGATTTAACATTGTTTTTGGTTGGGGAGATTGCTTAGTTACCTTTGATTGTTTCCTTTGCGGTTGTTCCGTGTCTTCCTTTTTGTTCATCTCTGGGATAACAAAGCGGATCGTTAATAAGGCACCAGTTACTTCTTCCACGATACTCGCAATTAAATCTGTATATTGCTCTTCTAACCAGTCTCTAGCAAACTCATTCGGAGCAGAAATGGTCAATGTTTTTCCCTCTAGAGCTACGGCCATCGTATGATTTAACCATGTTTCAAAACTAGGTTTACTCACTTTATCTTTTATTCTATCTAATACCGCTTCCCAAAGATCTCCGATGTTTTCCAAACTGGTTTCACTCCTTTCATATCATAAAAGCAGTTTTCTCATAACTATCTTTTCTTTATACTCTTGTCATAAATTTATGTTTCCTTACATAGCGTTAATAGAGATTAAAAAAGATAGGCTCTAACATGCATAGATGAAAAAGCCTCTCCCTATTTTTATTAAAAGATGGAAAGGCAGCCCGCTAACGTATAAAATTATCATCAGTATCCACACATATGTTGATAAGTCTTTGAACAGGGATGTGAATAAATGTCCACAGTTTATCCACATCTTGTGTATAACTATATTATTAGTAAAAAGTTTACACAGATTAAAACACAATAATCATACCAAATAATTCATGGATTTGCAATGTCTTTTCGACAGTTATCCACAATATCTACTCCTTGTAGACAAAAACTATGCACAGTACTATATTTTGTGATTAAGTTGTCGATAATGAATGTGGATATAAAATATAAAAAAAATGTTGTGAACAAGAAATGTGGATAGAATAATGAATATGGTGTATAAGTAGTTCGTTTATTTTTTCGTTTAATTTGGGAAAAAAATGTGTACATCGAGCGGGTAGATTTCCTAGTTTGAAATTTATTCTTTCCTATACAGTGGCGATATGTATGATGAGAAAAAGAGGAACTGTTCTGTTAGTAAAATATTTTTAAGAGTAAGTTGACAGCATCGTGATATATTCAGTATAATTACAAAGACTGTCAACCGCTTTTTTATTTTGGATTTTTTATGAGATCCCTCAGGGAGGTGCAATAATAGATGAAAAGAACATATCAACCAAGTAACCGTAAAAGAAAAAAAGTCCACGGCTTTCGTGCACGTATGAGTACTAAGAATGGTCGTAAAGTGTTAGCACGTAGACGTCGTAAAGGAAGAAAAGTATTATCTGCATAGACCACTGAACCTTTCAGTGGTCTTTTTTTCAAAATACATATTAATGGAAACCGTTGATATCATGAGGGATGAAACGTTAGTAGACTGATGTTTGTTGACTTGAAGGTGATGGCATTGAAAAAGGAATATCGTGTAAAAGATAATAAGGATTTTCAAACTATATTTAAACATGGAAAGTCATTTGCTAACAGACAACTTGTTTTATATTATTTGCATAAACCAAATCAGGAACATTTTCGTATTGGTTTATCTGTAGGAAAGAAACTAGGAAATGCGGTATTACGCAATCAAATAAAGCGATATTTACGTCAAGCATTTCATGAATTAGAAAAAGATGTGAAACAGGAATATGATTTTATTGTGATTGCAAGAACCCCCACAAGGGAAATGGGGCTCCGTGATTTCAAAAAAAGTTTATCGCACTTATTGTCTAAAGAACGATTACTCCATAAGAGATAGTTTTATATAGAATAATATGTAACTTTCATATAGAATAGCCATATATATGATGCTTGTTAGATTGTAATTTGAGATGGGTTTGTAAGGAGGAGAAGGTTTGCGTAAGAAATGGTTACTTTTTATCGTATTAATTGGTTTAATTGTCTTTTTATCGGGTTGTACATCTTCCGTTCAGAATCTTACACCGATAACGGCAGAAAGTACGGGATTTTGGAATAAATATTTTGTTTATCCATTTTCTGCATTGCTTACTTTTTTTGCAGATTTAATGAACAGTTATGGAATGTCAATTATTGTTGTAACAGTCATTATTCGTTTAATTTTGTTACCACTTAACGTGAAACAAATTAGAAGTTCTAAAGCGATGCAAGATATTCAACCTGAATTGAAAGAAATACAAAAGAAATACAGTTCAAAAGATGCAAATACGCAACAAAAATTACAACAAGAGACGATGGCTTTATTCCAAAAGCATGGTGTAAATCCACTTGCAGGATGTTTACCACTCTTAGTTCAAATGCCGATACTAATTGGGATGTATCAAGCAATTATGAGAACAGAAGCAATTCGTCAAGGGGAATTTTTATGGTTTCAAATGGGTTCACCGGATCCATACTTTATTTTGCCAATTATTGCGGCAGGGGCAACTTTCCTACAACAAAAATTAATGATGTCAGGTAATCCGGCTGCAAATAACCCACAAATGACCTTAATGTTGTATATGATGCCAATTATGATTGGTGTATTTGCTATCATGTTCCCAGCAGCTTTGGCATTATATTGGGTAGTAGGTAATGTCTTTATGGTTGCACAGACATTGTTCATTCGTAAACCGATGATGAAGGATGCAAGTACTGGAGGAGACAAAAAGTGAGACAAATAACTGCTAGTGGACAAACAGTTGAAGAAGCAGTCCAAACAGCTTTAGAGCAGTTAAGCACAACAAGGGACCAAGTTGAAGTAGAGATTGTCGATGAAGGTAAAAGGGGAATTTTAGGTGTATTTGGCTCAAAGCCGGCAATTGTAAAAGTTATTTTAATGAAAAATATGGTTGCTGAAACAGAAAATTACTTAAAAACTGTAACACGTCATATGGGTGTGGATGTAGAAATTACAACTACTGTGCATGATAACCATGTAACATATGAATTAAATAGTGATAAAATTGCACTTTTAATCGGAAAACGTGGACAAACCTTAAATGCGATTCAATATTTGGCACATCTTGCGATCAATAAAGATGGTAGGAAGTATTATACTGTGATAGTTGATGCAGAAGGTTATCGTGCGCGTAGAAAAGAAACATTGGAGATTTTAGCGGAACGAATGGCTGATCGAGCAAGACGTACAAATAGTAAAGTTGCGTTAGAACCAATGCCAGCGTTTGAGCGGAAAATCATTCATACATCGTTACAAAATGTGAAAGATGTAGAAACATATTCAGATGGTAATGAACCACATCGTCATATTGTAATTAAGCCAAATAAATAATGAAATTGTTAAAAGTCCAAGGAGTTTACAAAAATTCCCTGGATTTTTTTGTGTCTGAAGGGGGAGGATAAGGTGTGATATATTTTCTAGAAGGTAGCTTTTGTAAAGGTGTGTTGTTACACATATACTTCAAATGTTTAGTAACTGATAATTCTTCTTGTCCATCGCTACGAAAAGACATTGCGCTTTCCGTGAGGGGCTGAATCCGTGCCGGCAGAAAGTAAGCTGGCGACTAGTTCACAGTTTACACCAACTATGGTCTGTAGAAGCTGTATAAGTTGGACCTTCTAGAAAAGGACTCGGAAAGGAGTAAGTCTATCATGTATGATGAAAATAAAAAGGTTGGCGAAGTGATTTATCACCCGAAAGATAAAAAATCAAAGGGAGCTGTAATACAAGGATTGGCAGAAACACATGAGCAGGCAACAGATGCATATACAGAGGGAACAGTGGGTGGAGACATCCATAATAGTGATGCATAATTCGTAGGACGGGTTCCTCCCGTCCTATTCATTATTCTTCAAGTCGATGATTTTCACTTTCAATGTAAATATGTTGTCAATAAGAGAAAAGTCTAATGACCCATGGTATTTTTCTACCAAGTAGTTAATACGTTGTGATCCAAGTCCTTCGTGATGCATTCCCTTTGTAGAAAATGCCTTTTTCGTGTATAACGTGTCCAATAAAGTCCCGGGTAGTGGAAGGCTATGGTTTTTACAAATCATAATAAAAAAGCCACTTTGTTTGCGACAGCTAATATGAATTTCCCCCTGTTTCGCTGTCAGTTGTTGATAATCCACACTTGCTTCAAGCGCGTTTATCAATATATTACTTAATAATGATAAAACATCATAGTCGGGGATTGGAAGTTTTGAAAAGGCATCTTGAATGGAATAGTTGATTTTAATTTGCCTGCTCTCCGCTTTCTCTTTGAAAGTGTAAAGGAATGCTGCAAGCGTATTACTCTCGCCTTTAATAAGCTCATTTGTATCGTTATATTTAGTCTGAACAACGTCTTTTAAAAGTTGACGGTCATTTTGAAGTGTCTGAAAATATTGATGGAAGTCATGCCTCTGCTGGCGTAATTCATGTAATAATGTTGTCTGAGCAATAAAGTCCGCTTCTATTTTTGTTAACTTTTCCATATGTTTCTTACGTAATGCGTTTACAAATAGGGTTGTAGCAATAAGTTGTATAAATAACCCACCTATTAATATAGGTGTACGGGTGAAAATTGCTGTAAGTGCCCATAGAATTTGCAAACCAATGGTAAGGAGTAAGATGAAAACAGGATAGCGTAGCCGTTTGTATGTAAAAATAGTTAAAGCTAAAGCAAATAAAATGAGTCCACAACCCCAAAATGGAAATATCTCCGAAAATCCACCCATCTAAAACATCCTTTTTTAAAAATAATACTTTTGTATGTAGTCCATTTGTTCTCTCGTTACCATTGCTTTACAATTTGTACCATCAAAAGTTACACGATAAGACCTTTTTGTGTAAATTGAAAAGCTGTTAACATAGTGGAGATTTATTATAAAAGATCGGTGTGAACGAATGAAGTTATTCTCACGTAAACTTGCCTCACACTCATTCATCGTTAAATAAGCCTCATAGACTCCTTTTATCGTATGAATGGATGTTGTTCTACCAGTTCGTTCAATGAAAATAATATCCCTTTTCATAATCACATCAATATGACCTTTACGCTTAATAATAAATCTACCAATAAGATTTACAGCTTGTTGTTTATTACGAAAGCGATCCAATGATTGCATCAATCTTTCTTTCGTATATGGCTTCATAATGTAATCATGAACATCTAATTCAAAGGCATGAACAGCATAGCCGCTTTTAGCCGTAATAAAGATGACTGTTATTAATAATGCCTGTGTTTGGATAAAGTCAGCTAATTCATATCCAGAAATACCTGGCATCTCGATATCCGCAATGAGTAAGTCTATTTCGCCCTTCTGGATTTCATTATAGGCTACTGTTGCATCAGTAGTAGAAAAGGATATTTCTATATCTGGAATAATCGATAAGATGAATGCCAACTTTTCAAGATCAATGATTCGATCATCCACAATTCCTACTTTAATCATATTTCTATCCCTTCGTATTACAAACTTTTATAATCTTCCATATCATTATACTAAATTAAATCATCCAAATGAACCATTCGCGACAGAAAAGGTATCCTTTACGACATGATGGTAGTTATAAATTGATAGCTATTTATAATGCAATATAAGGATACAAAATAAGGGGTGTGAACAATATGATAAAACTTACGGATGTATCTAAGCAGTTTAAGGATAAAAGGCAATTAGTAAAAGCAATCGATTATGTATCTTTAGATGTGAAAGAAGGGCATGTTGTAGGATTGATTGGTGAAAATGGTGCAGGAAAGACGACATTATTGCGAATGTTATGTACGTTAATTAGGCCAGATGAGGGGGAAATTACAGTAAATGGTAAGGATATTTTTGAACAGCAGGAATCGTACAGATCTTCGTTGGGGGTTTTATTTGGGGCGGAGACAGGTTTATATAATCGGTTAACTGCACGAGAAAATCTAGAGTATTTTGCAAGTCTCTATAATATGTCAAATCATGACACGAAAAACCGGATTGATATGTTGGCGAAGCGATTTGGCATGCGTAAATATCTTGACCGTAGGGTGGAGGGATTTTCAAAGGGGATGAAGCAAAAAGTAGCCATTTCACGAACACTTATTCATAATCCAAGCATCGTTTTATTTGATGAGCCAACGACTGGGCTTGATATTACATCATCTAATGTTTTTCGCGAGTTCATTTTCCAGTTAAAAGAAGAAGGCAAAACAATTATTTTCTCTACGCACATGATGGATGAGGTAGAGCAACTTTGTGATGATCTTATCATGATGCATAAAGGGCAAGTCGTCTATGAAGGGGAACTTGAGACTTTATTTGCTAATGAAAATAGCCGGGATTTAAATTACCTATTTACCTCAAAAATTGTGAGGGGGGATTTATATGTTTAAGCGCATTTTATCAAAAGAATTACGTGATATCTTACGTGATAGACGCAGTATTACATTATTAATTGTCGTCCCATTAATATTAATGACTGGTCTTACCTTTTTTTATGATAAGTTGCTAGCTGCTCCAAATGAAGGTAATTTTGAGATAGCGGTAAATAAAGAGGTAGGCGATTCGTTTATCGAGCAATTACAAGCTTACTTTCCGGGCGTAACGATTGAAAAACAGACCGATTTACAAGAAAAGGTAAAAAATAAGGAAGTACAAATCGGGATACAGGTAGATAAAGATTGGCAAGAAAAAATAGGGGGTCAGACCCCAGTATCAATTAAGCTAATTTATGATCCAGGAAGTCAAACATCCTCAGAAGTTATACCTTATATTGAAGCGGCTATTGGCCAGTGGGAGTCTGCCATCTTGAAGGATAGGCTTCAACAAGCTAATATGGATCCGGAAATTGTTGACGTATTCGCGACAGAAGAAGTTCCATTAAAAGATAAAGATAATGCGGTAGCATCCTTTATGCTAGCAATATTAATCCCGATTTTAATTCCAATTGCTATTGCTAATGGTGCGTATCCATCAGCAACTGAACTCTTTGCAGGTGAGAAAGAAAAGAAAACGATGGAAGCATTGCTTATTACACCTGTTAAACCAATAAAAATTTTATTAGCCAAATGGGCGGCGATTTCATTGATTGGGATATTTACTGGTTTGTTATGTATTGCAGTTTTAATCATTGAAATTAATTTTACAACTAACCTAAAGGCTGGTTTTGAAGCAGTAGGAGATCCAATTCAATTTATTGCCATGAGTACAGGGTTAATTATTATGTTTTCCATTATGATATCAGCTCTACTAATGATTTTAAGCATGTTGGCAAATTCCGTCAAAGAGGCAGGGTATTATATGGGCCCTGTCATGGGATCATTGTCCATACCCGTTATAGTTATATTTTTAATAAGCGAATCGTTAAACACCTGGCTCTATTTAATACCAGTATTAAACCTATTCTTGTTTGTAAGAGATACATTTAGCGGACAGCTAACATCACTTGCATTTGTGATAGCTATGTTAAGCTATGTACTAGTTATTATTATCTTATTTCCAATTGCGAAGCGGATGTTTGAAAATCACCGTTTAATGTTAGGCAATTCATAAAGACTTCACCATAGAAAAAAATGCTGTGGACTAAAAACAATAGCATGCAATACTTGAATTTCCACTTATTCACATGTTGATAAGTGGAAATTTTTATTTTATAATTATCTTCTTGTGGATAAGTTTATTTTTATATGAAAATGTGGTATTCTATTAAATTAGTGACGAAGTGTGGATAAATAAGAAAAGCGAAAGCACCCGTTTAGCAACGTACAAATTGCGCCCTGCCAAGCAGGGTGGGTCAGCGTTGTCACGCAAAGTGACGGTTTTAGCTGATCTTCCTTTTCCTCGAGATAAATTGTTTGCTAGTTGCTGGGTGTTTGAGCTAGACAGTGAAAAGCGAAAGCACCCGTAATTAACGTTTGCGGGTTGTGAAAGTGTAGTAGTAGTATTTATAAACTAATATTTTTATATAAATAAATGTAGGAGTAAGAAATTTATAAGGAGGTGGCAGAGATGGAGACAGATACAATTGTTGCAATATCAACGCCAATTGGTGAGGGAGCAATTTCAATTGTGAGACTAAGTGGGCCAGAGGCGATAAAAATTGCTGATTCATTGTTTACTGGCAAAAGTCTGTATGATGTAGCATCACATACGATTCATTATGGGAAAATTGTAGATACAGAAACAAATGAAATTGCGGATGAAGTGATGGTCTCTGTCATGCGTGCACCGAAAACATTCACGCGAGAAGATGTCGTAGAAATAAACTGCCATGGCGGATTAGTGGCAGTAAATCGTATTTTAGAATTAACCTTAGCAAATGGTGCACGACTTGCAGATCCTGGTGAATTTACAAAGCGTGCTTTTTTAAATGGGCGTATAGATTTATCGCAAGCTGAAGCAGTAATGGATTTAATCCGTGCCAAGACAGATAAGGCAATGAATGTCGCGTTAGGACAAATGGACGGTAGATTGTCCCGTTTAATTCAAAAGTATCGACAGGAGTTATTAGAAACAATTGCCCATGTAGAGGTAAATATTGATTACCCAGAGTATGACGATGTAGAGGAAATGTCACATGAATTGATGCGGGAAAAGACAAAAGAAGTTCATGATCATATCGAGGAGTTATTACGTGTAGCTAAACAGGGTAAAATATTAAGAGAAGGATTATCGACCGCGATTATTGGTAGGCCAAACGTCGGAAAGTCTTCCTTGTTGAACGCACTTGTACAAGAAAACAAAGCGATTGTAACAGATGTGCCAGGCACAACACGTGATGTCATTGAGGAATATGTTAACGTCAGAGGCGTTCCATTAAAATTGGTGGATACGGCAGGTATTAGGGAGACGGAAGACCTCGTTGAAAAAATTGGGGTAGAACGTTCCCGAAAGGTTTTACAAGAAGCGGATTTAATTTTATTCGTGTTAAATTATAATGAACCTTTAACAGAAGATGATAAGCAGCTATTTGAGGCAATTACAGGCTTGCAATATATTGTTATCATAAATAAAACTGATTTGAAGCAACAACTAGATTTAGATGAAGTAAATATGCTTGCGGAGGGTCGCACATTGATCACTACTTCGCTTATTGAAGATAAAGGTATTGAAGAGTTAGAAACAGCTATTGCAAATACGTTCTTCGCAGGGGAAATAGAGTCAGGTGATATGACATATGTTTCTAATGCCCGCCATATCCAGTTGTTAAAACAAGCAAAGCAAGCATTGGAAGATGCGACGACAAGTTTAGAAATGGGTATGCCATTAGATATTGTACAAATAGATGTGACACGTACGTGGGAATTTTTAGGTGAAATAGTGGGAGACACGGCAAGTGATGCATTAATTGACCAATTGTTTTCTCAATTTTGCCTTGGAAAGTAGAAAGGAATAGCAGTAGCTATGTAAAAATATAGTGCTGCTAAAAATAGACAATGATAATGAAAGGAATGAAGGAATATGGGTTATCATGCAGGACATTATGATGTCATTGTTATCGGTGCAGGGCACGCTGGTTGTGAAGCGGGGCTTGCTGCAGCAAGAATGGGTGCAAAAACGTTAATGTTAACCTTAAATTTGGATATGATTGCCTACATGCCATGTAACCCATCTATAGGTGGTCCCGCCAAAGGGATTGTCGTTCGAGAAATAGATGCACTTGGTGGTGTAATGGGGAAAGTAATCGATAAATCATATATTCAAATGCGAATGTTAAATACGCGAAAGGGCCCAGCTGTTCAAGCGTTGCGAGCACAGGCAGATAAGCCAATTTATATAAAAGAAATGAAAAAGCTAATTGAAACTGAAGAGAATATTACGCTACGTCAAGGAATGGTGGATGAATTAATAGTTGAAGATGGTATTTGTAAGGGTGTTGTGACGGAAACACATGCAGAATATCGTGCAGAAGCTGTCATTGTAACAACAGGGACATTCATGCGTGGAAAAGTGTTGATGGGCGATTTGGAATATGAAAGTGGACCAAACAACCAACGTCCTTCTGTAAAACTATCAGAAAACCTTGAAAAACTAGGATTTGATCTTGTTCGTTTTAAAACAGGTACACCTCCACGTGTAAATAGTCATACCATTGATTATTCAAAAGCTGAGGAACAACCAGGTGATGAAAAGCCTCAAGGATTCTCATATGAAACGACAGAATTTATTACAGATCAAATTCCGTGTTGGTTAACGCACACAAATGAATTTACGCATAAAATAATTAATGAAAATTTAGGTTTATCTGCGATGTATTCAGGTGCTAAACGGGGTACAGGGCCACGCTATTGCCCATCTATTGAAGACAAGATAGTGCGATTCCATGATAAGCCACGCCATCAAGTATTTTTGGAGCCAGAAGGCCGTGACACGGAAGAAGTATACGTACAAGGACTATCTACTTCATTACCAGAATCGGTACAGCATGAAATTGTCCATTCTGTACCAGGACTTGAAAAGGCTGAAATTATGCGTCCGGGATATGCGATTGAATATGATGCGGTTGTACCAACACAATTATGGCCAACATTAGAAACAAAGGAAATTCCAGGTTTATATACTGCAGGTCAAATTAATGGTACATCTGGTTATGAAGAAGCTGCTGCCCAAGGTATTATGGCTGGAATTAATGCTGCGGCTAAGATATTTGGAAAAGATCCAGTTATTTTAGACCGTTCTCAAGCGTATATCGGGGTATTGATTGACGATTTGATTACAAAGGGAACTGCAGAGCCATATCGTTTACTAACCTCCCGAGCAGAATATCGTTTATTATTGCGTCATGATAATGCTGATTTACGTTTAACGGATATTGGTTATGAATTAGGTTTAATTTCTGATGAACGTTATGCAAACTTTCAAATGAAAAAGCAGCAAATTGAAGCGGAAAAGAAACGACTTTATAAGATGATTATAAAGCCAACTGAACAAGTACAAAATATGCTCTCATCCGTAAATGGAACGCCGTTAAAAGATGCGATAAGAGCACTTGATTTATTAAAACGTCCTGAAGTTTCATATGCATTATTGGAAACAGTCATCGATAATGTTGAGGATTTACCAACTGACGTAAAAGAACAAGTAGAAATTCAAGTGAAGTATGAAGGTTATATTAAAAAAGCAACGGAACAAGTAAGTCGCATGTTGAAAATGGAAGATAAAAAGATTCCAGAGAACATTGATTATGATGTGATTAGTGGACTTGCTACGGAAGCAAAACAAAAGCTGAAAGAAATCCGCCCATTATCAGTTGGGCAAGCATCCCGTATTTCAGGGGTAAATCCTTCTGATGTCTCTATATTACTTGTATATATCGAACATGGACGGATTGCAAAAGTAGGGAATGAACCGATGGAAATATGATGATATGAAAAAGCCGACTTTTTGTCGGCTTTTTCTACAAATGAAAGATATCTTGGTGCTTATGTTTTATGAATTATACATAAAAAGGAGAAAGAAAATGACCCCAGAACAATTTGCTAGTGAACTTGAAAAGAAAGGCATTGATTTACAAGAAAATCAATTACAGCAGTTTGCTACCTATTTTAAAGTATTAGTAGAATGGAACGAAAAGATGAATCTTACTGCATTGACTTCTCAAACAGATGTTTATTTAAAGCACTTTTACGATTCCATATCGGCAGCATTTTATGTGGACCTCTCGAAAGTAGATAGTATATGTGATGTTGGAGCAGGAGCGGGGTTTCCAAGTATTCCTTTAAAAATATGCTATCCACATTTACATATTACGATTGTAGATTCGCTAAAAAAGCGTATTGGCTTTTTAAACCACTTGGCGAGTGAGTTAGATTTACAACATGTATCTTTTTATCATGATCGAGCTGAAATATTCGGTCGGAACAAACTTCATCGTGAAAAGTATGATATTGTAACTGCACGAGCAGTCGCAAGGATGTCTGTGCTAACAGAATTATGTATGCCATTATGTAAAAAGGGAGGTAAGTTTGTTGCAATGAAAGGTGCACAAGCCGATGATGAAATTGATAAGGGGACACGTGCCATTACCCTTTTAGGTGGAGAGCTGAAAGAAACACATACATTTACTTTACCTTTTGAACAAGGGGAACGCTCGATTATTGTCGTAGATAAGGTAAAGGAGACGCCGAAAAAATTCCCACGAAAACCAGGTACACCGAATAAGGAGCCAATTGAATAAAGGTAGCTAGCTGTGTGTGGATACTAGATAAAGTGTTTGTCATAGTAACTAAGTCACAGTTTGAACGATATGAGGGTAACAAAGCAAGACAAGTAGGGGATGGAAAAATCCTTTCACTACTAAAAATCTAAACGATTGTTCAGTAGATTTTTAAATGAATGCGGAATGGAAAGACATCATCATGAAATGAACTGTAAACGTTTTGTCGCGAAAACTTAAAAGTTATGGTAAAATAACATCAAAACTATTAATCTAATCCATATAAACATCGAATCTTTTGAATAGTTAACAAAAAATGTTCCACGTGAAACATTTCTGTATTCGTTCATCGGACAGGCCAATTAAACATGGTGCTGTATACGAGCGAACCGTTATATTGGATAGTTTCGTTTTAACTAACATCTAGTGGAAATGGTATGATAAAACGCAAAGGTTAGTGATGAGCTACTTACTTATATGTAAACGATAGCTTGTATAACAACGACTCCACTGCATGAAGTTATGCTTGATATAGATATATATGATAAAATTTATAATAAAGGTGGTGTCATTACGTGTTACCTTTTAATCGGATTTTTGGGATTGGTGAGAAGGAAGATGAAGAGATAAATCTTCAACCAGATGAAGTAATCCAACTACCTGTTGATCAAATTCAGCCAAATAGATATCAACCCCGTCATTTATTCAATGAGGAGAAAATCGCGGAGTTAGCACAAACGATACATACGCATGGTATGATTCAACCAATTATTGTACGTAAAATAGCGGATGATAATTATGAGTTAATTGCAGGGGAGCGCCGTTGGCGAGCTGTGCAACTTTTAGAATGGGAAACAGTACCTGTTATTATTCGTGAAATGAATGATACACAAATTGCCTCTGTAGCCCTAATAGAAAATTTACAGCGTGAAGAACTAACGGTGATTGAAGAGGCAATAGCTTATGTGAAATTACTAGAACTACATCAAATTACACAAGAGGCACTAGCACAACGTTTAGGAAAAAGCCAATCAACAGTTGCCAACAAAATAAGGTTATTAAAATTACCCGAGGAAGTTCAAGAGGCTTTACTCAGTAAGCAAATAACGGAGAGACATGCCCGGGCTTTAATTAAGCTAAAAGATGAAGAAAAGATTATTAATGTCTTGCATATGATAATCGAACATGATTTAAATGTGAAGCAAACGGAAGAAAAGGTTGATAGTATCAATCAACCAAAGGAAAGGCCACAAAGAAAAAGGCCAACGTTTAAAGGAATAAATAAAGATGTTCGGATCGCAATGAATACGATTCGTCAATCTTTAAGTATGGTTACTGATACAGGAATTGCAGTAGAAGCAAATGAAGAAGAACTTGATGATTATTATCAAATTACAATTAAAATACCTAAATAGAACTCATATTTAATAATACCGGCTCTTTGTCAAATAGTGTTGGTGGCTGAATTAAGGTCGCTAAAATATTAATGATTCGGGATCTGTTTATCCTGCCACTTAAGCGGCAGGATAAAC
>NZ_JBHLWL010000017.1:0-72889 GCF_042432965.1 Paracerasibacillus soli
CTTTAATTCTACAGGGAAACTCACTTGTTTTCTATTTTTACTAATACTAAAAATAGTGTTAGTGAATTTTTATCACCAACACTATTTATTGTAGAGCCTATTTAACAAGCCTTTTGCATGCCAACTTTCCCAAGTTTTTTTGAGCAGATTTGTGGTAAAATATAATTAATTTATTTTTCTAAATAAATGTTGAATAGGAGGGGAAAAAATGAAAAAGACATTCATTCTACTTATGATTCCTTTTCTTTTATTTTCACTTGGCTTTTCTAACCCAATTGATGAGAATAAAAGAAGTGAATCCAACACAACTACAGATACTGATATGAATGCGTTAAACAAGCTTGGGTATGACACAGTCTTACAAATGTTAAATCAACAAGAAGAAAACTTTGAAAGTGGGAGGGTTATGGAAAATAGTTCCTTATCAAAACTTACTGAAACGGATGAAGCAGTATTGCTATACACAGCTATGGTGGAGATTGATAAATTACAGCTGCTTGATTTCCATTTTAGTATTGAGGAACTTTCGGTCGACTTGGACAAGGATGGTGTAATGCTCATTAAAGCTTATATCACGCGAAACTTTGTCTTTCAAGGTGATGAGGAAAGCTTTGAAACAGGGTTAGGTGATGATATCACGTTAAAAATTAAGGAGGATACGAATAACGTAATAAACTCTGAAAAAACAGATCTAGAAAATGTTGCAGTAATGGATAGTAGTGCAAACAAATCTGAAATTACAAGTATCGAAGACTTTGTATCTAAATATAAAGAGGAAGTAGCTAAGGATAATTCTTATTCTATAAATTCATCAGAAGAAGAGGTTATTGTTGACAACGAACTGTCTTAAAATTATTTAGGATCTGCAGCTGCATATTATGCATTAAAATATGCCTTAACTCCAAATAAGAGCTACAAATATTATAATGGAGCAGATTGTACAAACTTTGTATCACAGGCATTGCGCTACGGGGGGATTCCACACTTTAAAGAATGGAAGCCATATACTAATGCGTGGATTAATGCAGGCAGCTTTAGAAATTACATCAGAGAACCCGGAGGAATATTAATGAAAACCGTTCAAGATAAATATGCAAATGCTAAATTAGGTGACGTCTACCATTATGATACAAGAAACAAAGTTTTCTTACCTATTCCAGATGGTTGGATGGAACATACTGCAATCGTAACCAGCTTACAAAATAAGAAAATCCTGGTAAGCTATCATTCAAATAATCGTAAAAACGTTCCTAGGGAATACTACACTAGTGTAGAAGGTGGTAAACGATACCTATCTAGTATTAGATAAGAGCTCATATCATTCATCAGATTCTTTCTATTTCACCAACCAAGGAGGTTAAAAATGGTAAATTTTATTATTATTACAATCGCTTGGGTATATTATTTATCTTTAGTCATCTATTTTGGTTGGTTGCCAATAAATATTGATGGTTTGTCAGGTGTACTATTAATTGTAGGTTTAGTTACATTAATAGGATCTGTTCTTACCTACGTATTGAAAAAGGGGCAACAAAGAAAAAAGATTACATTGTTTGCAAGCACACTTAGTATTTTGCTTATCGGTAGAATGGTTTATTTAGCTGCAATGGACTATACAAATTTATTTGGCAAAATCCAAGATGTATTTCCGTATTTCTAGAGTGGGCTTAAACCCACTCTAATTTTCTATCATCTGTTTTAATGCCTCTTTTAATATTGGTGTCGCTCTGAAACTGCCTAAAACCTTTATAGATTGAATCGTCTGTGTTGCAAGGGTAGAATCAATATTTTCCTCCAACTTTAACATGCCAATATGATAGATACTTAACATTTTCCCAAGTTGTTTCGCATCTACTAACTCCTTTTTAGTTATAATACGAATGCCAATTCCATATGATTTTGCAGTAATCTCCTTTTCTACTTCAGTTGAATGTGATGCTAATTGATTTCGAATAGCCGTTTTAATACAGTCCGTTCGGTTAGAATAAAACCCTTGTTCCACCAATAAATCAATTTTACCCAAATCTACTACATCAATATTCACTGTTATTTTTTCCGTCTTCGACATCCCATTACCATCCCCTTGCCTTATTTTGTATTTAGCCTACCATATTATATACCAGCTGTATAGATGGTAGTTGGATTATATTCATACGGAAAGCTTTTACGTAGGAGATTTGTTTCCGAGGGTAGAAGTTTCGCGCCAGAGGGTAGAAGTTCTGTATCTGCGGGTAGAAGTTTCACGCCAGAGGGGAGAAGATTCGTATCCGCGGGTAGAAGTTTCACACCAGAGGGTAGAAGATTCGTATCCGCGGGTAGAAGTTTCACGCCAGAGGGTAGAAGTTCTGTTATCCGCGAGTAGAAGTTTCACGCCCACGGGTAGAAGTTCTGTATCCGCGGGTAGAAGTTCTGCGCCAGAGGGTAGAAGATTCGTATCCGCGGGCAGAAGTTTCACGCCAGAGGGTAGAAGTTCTGTATCCGCGGGTAGAGTTTCCGCGCCAGAGGGTAGAAGATTCGTATCCGCGGGCAGAAGTTTCACACCAGGGGGTAGAAGTTCTGCATCCGCGGGTAGAAGTTTCACGCCCACGGGTAGAAGTTCTGTATCCGCGGGCAAACACTTCAGGCTATGAGAGCGCCTCTCTGTGACCGCCATGAAAAAAACGCCCTCCATACGAAAGGACGTTTCTAGATTATATCATTTTAAGTTTCTTTCCTAATTTTTCAAGCATATCTGCTGTCATTCTGTCTAAGTCGTATTCTGCTTTAAATCCCCATTCTTCTTTTGCTGCGGTTGCGTCGATATGGTTTGGCCAGCTTTCGGCTATCTTTTGCCTCACAGGATCAACGTCATATTGCAACGTGAAGTCTGGTATATGTTTCCGGATTGCTTTTGCAAAGTCTTCTGGTGCTGCAGACATGGCTGTAACGTTAAATGCATTTCGATGGATTAGCTTACTTGCATCTGTTTCCATTAATTGAATGATTGCTAGGACAGCATCTGGCATATACATCATATCCATGTATGTACCCTCTGCGATAAACGAAGTATATGATTTAGTTTTAATAGCTTCATAATAGATATCTACTGCATAGTCTGTTGTTCCTCCACCAGGTAGCGCTACATAAGAGATTAAACCTGGAAATCTGACGCCACGGGTATCCACACCAAATCGCTCAAAGTAATAATCACAAAGCAACTCACCTGCTACTTTGTTCACACCATACATCGTTGTTGGTCGTTGAATCGTATCCTGTGGTGTAAGATCTTTTGGAGTTGATGGGCCAAATGAACCTATTGAACTTGGTGTAAAAAATTGCAAATCTAACTCCCTGGCTACTTCTAATGCATGTACTAAACCACCCATATTAATATCCCAAGCACGCTTTGGATTTTCTTCTGCTTTTGCAGATAATAAAGCTGCTAAATGCATGACTGTATCGACTTCATACTTTTTGGCAACATCAAATAATCTATCTCCATCCATTACGTTAACTATCTCGTATGGTCCATCAGTTTTTACTTCCTTAATATCTGTTGCAATGACATTGTCTACTCCATAATTATCGCGGAGTTTGGTTACGAGTTCAGACCCTATTTGTCCAAGTGCCCCGGTTACGAGAATTTTTCTCATCTGTTTACCTCTTTTCGCGTAAGCTTAAGATGGAGGCTAGGACAAGGGGTCTGACCCCCCTCGTTCCAAGCCCCATATCCATTGTTTAAATAATTCCCATCTCTTTTCCAACCTTTTCATAAATCGCAATGGCTTCATCCAACATTTCCTTTGTATGAGCCGCTGTTGGCATATTTCTTACACGACCCGTCCCACGTGGTACAGTTGGGAACACAATCGATTTTGCGTATACACCTTCTTCAAATAGACGCGCACTAAATGCTTGTGCTTTCTTTTCTTCTCCAATAATACAAGGTGTAATTGGTGTTTCACTATTCCCAATGTCAAATCCTAATTTTTTCAATCCCTCTTTTAAATAACGACCATTTTCCCATAGGCGATCATGGAGTTCTGTACTTTCCATTAAAATCTCGATTGCTTTTGTACTTGCAATTGCATCAGCCGGTGATACCGCTGTAGAGAATAAGAATGGTCTCGAGCGTACTTTTAACCAATCAATGAGATTCTGTTTACCAGCAACATAACCGCCGATGACACCGATTGCTTTTGATAAAGTTCCCATTTGAAAGTCAACTTTATCCTGTAATCCAAAATGTTTTACCGTACCTGCGCCTTTCCCAGTTACACCTGAACCGTGGGCATCATCGACATACGTAATAAGGTCAAATTCTTCCGCAATCTCCACAATTTCCGGTAGTTTTGCAATATCTCCATCCATGGAAAATACTCCATCTGTTATTACCATAATTTTGTTGTATTGTCCTGATTCAGTTGCTTCTTTTGCCTTTTGACGTAAATCATCCATGTCTGAATGATTAAAACGAATGATTTTTGCACGTGACAAACGGCAACCATCAATAATTGATGCATGGTTTAGCTCGTCTGATAAAATTGCATCATTTTTATCCATAACCGCAGATATAGCTGCCATGTTACAGTTAAATCCGGATTGATACGATATCGCTGCTTCTGTTCCTTTAAATGCTGCAATTGTCTTTTCTAATTCTACATGCAAATCTAGCGTTCCATTAATTGTTCTTACTGCACCTGCGCCAACACCGTGTGATTCTACCGCTTCTTTTGCAACCTTTTTAAGTCGCTCATCTGTTGCCAAACCTAAATAGTTATTGGATGAAAGGTTAATAAGTTCCTTTCCATTGATTTGGATTTTAGGGCCATTTGGGCCTTGTACAGGATCAATTTCATTGTATAGACCTTTACTTTTTAAGTCAGTAATATTTTCATTTAAAAAGTTATTTAATGTTTTACTAGACATATTAAGCTATCTCCTTCCATTATGTAAGCGCTTCATTGTATTTAAGCCAATTAAGCGCTCATGTTACATATAGTTTAACATATCTTCAAAAATTGTTCATAGAAGAGCAGTAATGGATGATATTCTTATTTTAGATTGTAACAATACTAGCGTGATTTGAACCAAACTGTCGGGTAACGTGCTAGGTTGTTTTCCGCTACGGACCGTTGCTTTCCGCGGGCAACGCTTCAACTTCCGACGTACAGGAAATACTAGTGCAGGTGTTGCAACAGGACGTTGCGAAATTAACCTGCCTTGTCCGCGAAAAGTGAAGTATTCTGCCGAAGTGATGCAGCGAGCTAATTAAGTTGAAGGCAAGTTTTCACTACTGAACAGTTTGGGTCTATTGCAAGGGTTAGGGGATAATGTACGATACAAATGTGTATTTTTATGTAAGCTTGTATCAAAAAAGGAAGCATCCAATTCATTTGGATACTTCCTTAACAAATGTAAAAGTTACATTATTATTCAACTATCGTTAATTTTACAGTTCGAACGCCCCAAGCATACGCCTCTTTTTTAGTCGGTACGTGTATATCAATTTTATTACCTTTGATAGCACCACCTGTATCACCTGCAATTGCATATCCGTAACCTTCCACATAAACTTTTGAACCGAGTGGAACTACATTCGGATCAACTGCAATGACTTTCGCATTTCGGTCATTTCGTAAATCAATACCCGTTTTCGTAATACCTGAACATCCTGCACAATCTGCTGTATATGCTGTAGCAGTAACCGTTAATGTTTTTCCTTCTGGTGTTTCACTCTTCTTCATTGCTGGGCTTGCTGTTGTTTGAGAGCTTTTCTCTTTGTTCTTCTGTTGTTTTGATGCCATAACAGGTTGTGATTGTTCATTTTCTATTGCAATACTACCCGCTTTTATCATTAACTCTTCACCTATTACAATAAGGTTACTTTGGAGATTATTCCATTCTTTTAATTCTTTGACACTAACATTATTGTCTTTCGCAATACGATATAATGTGTCACCTTTTTTCACTTTATATGTTTCTTGAACCGAGAGCTTTTGTTCTGGATAAATAATAGAGCTCTCCAATTCATTTTTTTCCATTAAATAATCAACTGTAACATCATGTGTGTTGGCAATGTCCCAAAGATTATCTCCTTTTTTAACTACATGTTCATCCGCAAAAACAGTCGTTGTCGTGGTGCCAGCAATCACGAGGCCGATAGCAAGCGTCAATAATGCTTTCTTCATTTTTGTCCCTCCTTGAATTCTGACATAGCCCATCGTAACATGAAATGACAAGCTATGACGTTACAAGACTTTTAAAAGTCTATTACAAGGATTACCAAAACTATTAAAATCTATTACATAAATTAAGAGATTTTTTAAAAAAGAATAGTTTTTCTCTCTTCATTTTGTAAAGGAGGGACGTTATTTGCCATAAAAAAAGCCCGCTTTCGCGGACCTTTTTTAATTAATCTTTATGAACTTCTGGTTCGTTACTTGTAACACCAATTTGATACATATACAAATCAGTTGCAAGGTCAACAGAGTAGTTGACAACACGCTTGTTAAGTGGCTCTATTGCTGAACGATATTGTGTTGGGAATACTGGAATTTCTTCTACCATATATTCTTGCCACTCTTTATAAACTTGCTTACGATATTCGTTATCGAACGCTTCCTCTGATAAACCTTTCTCTAATAGTTCTTCGTTTTTCTCATCATAGTAACGAGCGAAGTTAAATAGTGCATGTTCTCCGTACAATCCAGATGGATCAACGTCCATACCTACACCCCACGCACCAGCATAGATATCAACTTCTGGATCATCATCACCGTGCTGTCCTACACGATCATAGAACGTTTCAAACTCTTGTAAACGGCCATCTAATAGTTGAACATTCAGACCTACCGCTTTCCATGCTTGGATATAATATTGTGCTAAAGGCTCAGCGATATCTCCACCAGACATAGATGCATAGTTAATCACTAGCTCTTCACCATCTGGAGTCTTACGGAAACCATCGTCTCCCTTTTCGTAGCCAGCTTCATCTAGAATTTCATTTGCTTTATCTGGATCATATGTTGGTGCTTCTACATCTTCTGCATAGAAATCTCCATGCCAAGGTGTAATTAATGTATTTGCAGCCCAACGTAAGCCATGATAGAAACGCTTACCTACTTCATCGTTATCAACTGCATACCACATTGCTCTTCTTAAATTAACGTCAGCCATTTTTGCATCTGGATCTGGCTTAACCTTCTTTTCTTCCTTATCCCAAGTACCTAATTTAAATCCAACATAAGAGTAAGAATTATCAACTGTACCTAACCAGTTAATATTCGTTAAATGCTCTTGGTCAGGATATTGGTCAGCTGGGAAAGCACTTACCATATCCACTGTTCCTTTTTCAAGTTCTTTTGCAACAACAGATGGATCAATTACTTTAATTGTTACTTTTGCAAGTGCTGGCTTACCACGCCAGTAATCTTCGTTTCTTACCAACGTTACAGACTCTCCAGGAACAATACTATCTACTACATATGGTCCAAAACCAATTGGCTTTTCACGTAACTCCTTAGACTCAGAGATTTCTGCTACTTCCATATCACCAAAAATGTGCTTTGCTAATGGATATGACCAGAATCCTCCAGCTGTTAAGGAAGGAGTAGGATTGATATACGTAATTTTTAGCGTTTTCTCATCCACAACTTCTATTCCAGAAATTGTTTCTGCTTCGCCAGCATGGTATTCCTCCATACCTTCAATATTTCTGAATGTACTGTCATAACGAACACCATCATAATCAGGATGGCCAATTACTTCGTGCGCGAATAAAAAGTCTTCTGCTGTAACAGGCTCACCATCTTGCCAATTTACTTCATCGCGAATTGTAAATGTATATGTCTTTTTATCTTCGCTAATTTCAAAAGTTGCAGCACCATCATTTGTATAAACAAGGTTCTCATCAGATGATAATAGTGACTCATCAAACCATTTTAGGATTTGTGAATCCGGGTCACCACTATAGAAGTTCCAGTTCAATGTACCTGCAAATGGTGTATCAGATACTAGACCGAATACTAGCTCTCCATCTTCAATTCCCTCACCAGTTGGAAGGTCTACTTCAAAGTCTTCAATGGAATAAAGCCCATCATCAGCTTCATCTTCGTCGCCTTTTTTATCCTTATCCCCATCTTTTTCTGCTGCTTTACCATTATCTGACCCTTTATCACCGTCGCCACCTGAGTCTTTACTACAAGCGACAAGCGCAAGCATTAAAGCTAACATAAGTGCAAATAATAATTTTGTCCACTTCATATTTCTCATCTTTGTATAACCTCCCCTTATATTGTGTATCCTTAAATTGTTGGGAAAGCCCCAACCGGGCATACCTCTGATACATATGAAAATGTATCGTTACAGCCACCTTTTCAGCTAGCCGCAGCCTCACCTCCTTAAAATAGGAATATTTTGTAAATTCACTTTACAAGAGTAGGCTTTTAACCTAGCCTCTCCTTTGCCTTGCATCTGTTGCTCTTTTTAATGCTTCCCCTACATTTCGTACGCTTAACATGAGTAAGAGAATAAGTACTGCAGCTGGAACCCAGATCCACCAACGATATTCTAATGTTTGTGGATTTGTTGCATAACTCATCAAGGTACCTAAACTGGGTGTTGATTCTGGAAATCCAAATCCTAGGAAGGACAGACCAGATTCCAAACCAATATTCGAAGCTAAATTTAATGTCATCGTTACAACAATGATAGAGCTCAAGTTTGGTAGTACATGACCAAACATAATTTTCAAATTAGATGTTCCTAGTGTTTTCGAGGCTTGCACATAGTCAAGTTCTCTCTCGGCCAATGCCTTTGAACGTATAAGCCGCGCTTTCCCCATCCATAAGAATGCTGTCATAATGAGTGAAAAGGAAACAATGGTGTACTTTGGAACAAGTGCAACGAATACGATGACGAGCATAAGGAATGGTAAAATCATGAAGAAATCGACTACTCTCATTAATACGTTATCCACATGTCCGCCGAAATACCCAGCACAAAGTCCAACACCGATCCCAATGATTCCAGTCATTAATGTAACTAAAATTCCAATTGATAGTGAGTTTCTCGTACCAATAATAAGTTGACCGAAAACATCCCTTCCACCATAGTCTGTACCTAACCAAAATTCTTCAGATGGCGGCTTATGAATTTCAAATAAGTCTACTCTTACAATTTCCTCTTGATCTAAAAACAATGAAATTCCATAAACAAATGACATAAGTAAGATTAGGAATATCAATGATCCTAACGCTAATTTATCACGTACTAATTCTCTCCAGAGTACACGTAACCCAGTGGGACTATCACTTGCATCCTGAACGGCTCCGGATTCCATCTCTAATATCTCTTTTGCCAATTTTTATCACCTCGGAGTCTCAAAACTAACCCATTAATTTTTTTACTTAATACGAATACGCGGATCTACAATACTTAATGCAATATCTGATAGTAAAGCACCTAATACAGTGGCAACCCCTGTTAATAATACAAGAGCTGTTACAACCGTATAATCCCTTACTAAAATGGACTCTAAGAATAACTGCCCCATTCCTGGATAACTAAATATCTTTTCAACGAATACAGTACCACTAATTAATAACGTAATTTCATATCCGATAAAGGCAGCGATTGGTAGCAAAGAGTTTCTAAAAATATGTCGATTATAAACACGTGATTCTGGTGCTCCTTTTGCTCTAGCTGTCAATATAAAGTCTTTTTCTTTTGTATCAATAATTTCATTTCGTAAATACTGTACCGTTCCAACTGTCGAAATAAGTGCTATCGCAAGAGATGGTAAAATTAAATGATTAAACTTACTCATCACGTATTCGAAGGTCCCGGGTTCTAATCCGGGTGCAACACTTCCTCCCGTTGGGAACCACCCTAGATAATATCCAAAAAACCATAATATAACGAGTGCAAAAATAAATAATGGTGTTGCAAATCCAATATATGTATAGCTCGTTATCACCTGATCCGCCAACGAGTTATTGTATCGGCCACTAATAATCCCTAACGGAATAGAAATAATGTATATGAATACCAGACTAAAGAGTGAAAGCCAAACTGTATTAATAACTCTTTGTGAAATTAGCTCTGTTACAGGCATTTTATATTTGTAAGAAGTTCCTAAATCCCCTTGTAATAAATCTTTTGCCCATCGTCCATACTGTTGATACCATGGATCATTCCAACCAAGTTTTTCACGCAATTCTTCTAAAGTTTGCGGATCTACGTCTGGACTAACGTTACCTGATAAAGCGTCCCCAGGCATAGCCTTTGCGATAATAAATACTAATAAACTTAAAAGAATAATTTGCGGAATCATAATTAATATTCTACGTACCGTAAATTTCCACATACTTTTCAACCTTTCTCGGGTAAGGCCACTAAATGCGTATCTGTTATTGGTTGTAGTGAATAGGCCAACCCGTCTTCATCAAAGTAGTCATTGAAGGATTGTTCATATTCCATCTTTACGTCTTGACGGAATGCAAGTTGTTCTTGACGCCTTCTAGGGTCTATATCTGGTATTGCTGCAACAAGACGTTTCGTATAAATATGTTGCGGATTATTAAATATCTCTTCCGTTGATCCTTCTTCAACAAATCGTCCACGATACATAATTCCTACTTGGTCACACATATGACGAATAACCCCTAAATCATGACTAATAAATAAATATGTAAGATCAAGTTCTTTTTGAATATCTTGCATAAAGTTTAAAACTTGTGCTTGAACAGATACGTCAAGGGCTGATACTGGCTCATCCGCAATAATTAGCTTAGGCTTCAAAGCAATTGCCCTTGCAATTCCAATCCGCTGCCGCTGTCCACCAGAAAATTGGTGTGGATATTTTGAAATACTTTCCGGGCTAAGCCCAACAAGTTCTAACAATTCATAAATCCGCTTCTTTTCCTCACCTTTTGATAACCTTTCAAAGTTACGCAATGGTTCTGCAACAATATCTAATACACGCTTTTTCGGATTTAATGAAGAATACGGATCTTGAAAAATCATTTGAATTTCCCTACGTATATCCGCTTTCGCTCTTTTTAACTTCGTAATATCCTGTCCTTCATATGTCACTTTTCCAGCAGTTTTATGATTTAACCCTATTATTGCTCGACCTGTCGTTGTTTTTCCTGAACCAGACTCACCAACAAGCCCATATGTTTTACCTTTTTCAATATGTAAAGAAACACCGTCAACCGCTTTTACATAATCAACTGTTCGACCAAAAATTCCACCTTTAATTGGAAAGTGAACTTTTAAATCTTCCACCTTAAGAAATGCCATGGTGTTGTTCCTCCTTCGCCTCATCAGGGAACTTAAACTGCTTATAACACGTACAACGTACAAAATGTCCTGGCTTTACTTCATGTAAGGATGGGTGTTCTTCATGTACTGCATCATCAATCCATGGGATCCGTTCTTTAAACCGACATCCTGTTCTTGGTAAGTTTTGCAATGCAGGAACAATCCCCTGTATAACATGTAGCTTTTCCTGTTCCTTTTCGGAATTAGGAATGGAATTTAGTAGAGACCTTGTATAAGGATGTAATGGTTCTTCAAACAACGTATGAACATCCGCAATTTCTACAATTTGACCAGCATACATGACTGCTACGCGATCTGCCATTTCCGCAACGACACCTAAATCATGGGTAATTAAGATAATTCCAGCATGCATGTCATCTTTTAATTCCTTAATTAAATCCAATATTTGTGATTGAATGGTTGCATCTAATGCGGTTGTCGGTTCATCTGCTATCAATAATTTTGGTTCGTTCGCAATCGCCATTGCAATGACGACTCGCTGTCTCATTCCACCAGATAATTCATGCGGAAATTGGCTAAACACATGTTCCGGACGGGGAATGCCGACCTTATCTAATAAACGAATTACTTTCGCCCGACGTTCTGATTTAGAAATATTTTTATGATGTAATAGAATTGTTTCTCCAATTTGATCTCCAATTTGCATTAACGGGTTGAGTGCTGTTAATGGGTCTTGGAAGATCATCCCCATTTCTTTACCACGTAGTTTATTTAATTCATTCGGTGAAGCACTTGCGATATCTCGCCCGTTAAATAAAATTTCCCCATCAATTTTAGCACGATTATGTAGACCCATAACGGAAAAGGCGAGCGCGCTCTTACCACAACCCGACTCCCCAACAATTGCTAGCACTTCATTTTCATTTACTGCTAGCGAAACATCATCAACAGCTGCATAATAGTCATCTTGAATCCGGAATGACGTTTTTAAGTTTTTAATTTCCAGTAACTTCCCCGCCAAATTTAGTCCTCTCCTTACTTGAAAAATAGCCGTCTCGGCAATCCTTACACGTTATATATTTCCCTGAAAAATTAGACTTCTTTGTTTACAATTACTACTTACTTTGTAACCATTACCTCCGTTACTATTCACTAATTTATACCACGCTTTTAAATATTCAAATATTTTAAATTAAAAAAGTGTATTCCTTTCTTAACTATCCGTAACAGAAATGTAATATTACTATGATTGTTTTAAAGTATATATTATTTTCTGATTAATGACAAGTCATTTTTTCACTATTTTTTATAGTTTTCTACTTTACCAAACTTTTCAAATAAATGGAGGAGGAATAAACCGTATATCGTACAAGGTTCTCACTATATTCTTTGTACTTAGTGGAAATGATATCCAGTTATATTTCCCCATGAAAAAAGGCCTACAATTTTCATTGTAGACCCTAAATTTCTCATTATTTCGCTTGTTCAGCTTTGTCTTGTGTTACACCAATTTGATATAAGTATGGTTCTGCATCTTCATCCGCAATCGAGTAGTTGACAATACGATTGTTAACCGGATTTAGCTCTGAACGATAAAGAGTTGGGAATACAGGTATTTCTTCCACCATTAACTCTTGCCACTCTTTATAAACCTTTTGACGATATTCAGTATCAAATGCCTTTTCAGATACACCTTCTTTTAGAAGTTCATCGTTTTTGTCGCTAGCATAGCGTGGGAAGTTATACATTGCATCACGGCCATATAAACCGGACGGGTCAACATCACTCGCTACACCCCATGCACCTGCATAAATATCTACATCTGGATCGTCTTTTCCACCTCTACCTACTCTATCGTAGAATGATTCAAATTCTTGTAAACGACCATCAAGTAATTGTACGTTAAGTCCAACGTTTTTCCATGCTTGGATGTAGTAATTTGCTAATGGCTCTGCAGTGTCTCCACCGGACATTGACGCAAAATTAATAACTAATTCATTTCCGTCTTTGTCTTCACGGATACCATCACCATCTACATCTTTATAACCTGCATCCTCTAATATTTGATTTGCCTTGTCAGGATCAAATGTCGGTGCTTCTACATCATCATCATGATATGCTGGATGTGAAGGAGGAATAAGCGTATTTGCTCCCCATCTTAGACCATGATAGAATTTCTTACCAACTAAATCATTATCAACTGCATACCACATTGCTCTTCTTAATTCAACGTCTGCCATTTTTGCATTTGGATCAGGTTTTACGACACCATTTTCCGCATCCCATGTACCTAGTTTAAATCCAACATAAGAGTAAGATAAGTCAATTTTACCTAACCATTGTACGTTTGACATATCTGCATTATCTGGATATTGGTCAGCTGGGAATTCACTAACTAAGTCTACTGAACCTTTTTCTAATTCTTTTACAACAACTGTTGGATCTACAACTTTGATCGTAACTTTATCCAATTGTGGCTTACCGCGCCAGTAATCATCATTTCTAACTAATGTCACAGCTTCACCCGGTACAATACTGTCTACTTTAAATGGTCCCATACCTACTGGGTTTTTACGCACAGCATCCGATGATGCCATTTTTGCAACTGGAATATCTTTAAAAATATGTTTTGGCATTGCATAAGTCCAAATACCACCAGTTAATAAAGAAGGGTTAGCTTCTTTGTATGTGATTCTCATTTGCTTATCATTTAATACTTCAATACCTGAAATGTGATCCGCTTTACCTGCGTGATAATCTTCCATACCTTCAATGATAGTAAAATCAGAATTATATCGAGAACCTTCATAATCTTTATGACCGATAATTTCATAAGAATATGCCCAGTCTTCTGCAGTTACAGGCTCACCATCTTGCCAGTTCACTTCATCACGAATTGTAAATGTAATAATATGATCATTATCTGGGTCTACTTCAAATGTAGCAGCACCACTTTGAGTGAAATTATAGTTTTCATCCATTCCTAATAATGATTCATCAAACCATTTAAGAATTTGCGAATCTGGATTTCCGTCATAGAAATTCCAGTTAAGCGTTCCACCAAATGGCGTGTCCGAAACTAAACCGAATGTAATTTCGCCACCATCCATTGCTTCCCCTTTGTTTTCTACAACCTTTGCAAAATCATCAATAGAGTATAATCCATCTTCATTTTCAGTCGATTTAGCTCCATCGTCCTTACCTTTATCCTTATCTTTATTAGCAGAATCATCATCTTTACCACAAGCTGATAATGCTAAAACTAGTACAAGCATCAGTGCTGCTAATACTTTTCCTACATTTGACTTTCTCATGCTGTCTCCTCCTATTTTTGTTTGTCCAACTATTCAGTTGAACTAGATTTATACTCATCATCTTTTTAGATGTTGGTACCGATTAATAAAACTGATTCAGTTATGAAGTACATCCACACGCATTATGTATGTGCCTCACCTCCTTAATTGAAATAACTTCGCATTACGTAACATCCAAAATTCACACCTTATTCTGAATTTAGTAGCTACAAGAAAGCAAAATCATACTCCAGCGGATTACTTTCATAAGAATTGACTTTATCAGTGGATTTTCAATTAACAAGTATTACATAAATTTTCAAACAATTTGACGTTAATGAATTTAGCTATATTGACATTATACAAGCCTTTTCAAAATAATGCTAGTAGTTTTTTAAAAAAAACAAAAAATATTATAGTTCATAAAAGCTTCACTATATTAGTATTCCGAATAATTACCATATATCATTTCGCAACCAAAATCCACCTTCGGTCAACAACCTTATTTAACGACACGAAATATAAGGAAATCAAATTATTCACATCTTTTTTAATAAAAAGAGGCCGACAAAAGGGGTCTGACCCCCTTTGTCTTAGCCTCTTTCCAATTACTTATTTCGCAAGTAACGGTTTTTCTTCTGACACACCAATTTGATATAGGTATGGTTCTGCATCTTCATCTGCAATTGAATAGTTCACTACGCGCTTGTTAACTGGAATTAAAGCAGCACGATATAGTGTCGGAATTAAAGGAATATCATCAACCATAAGTTGTTGCCATTCGTTATATACTTCTTGGCGATAATTTTGGTCAAATGCTTTATCAGATAGACCTTCTTTTAATAATTCATCATTTTTATCACTTGCATAACGTGAATAGTTAAACATGGAATCTCTACCCCAAAGGCCGGATGGATCCACATCACTTGCTACACCCCACGCACCCATGAAAATATCAATATCCGGATCATCTGCACGTACTCGATCATAGAACGAATTAAATTCCATGAGTCGACCATCTGTAAGTTGGACATTCAATCCTACATTTTTCCATGACTGGATATAGTAATTCGCAATCGGTTCAGCTGTATCTCCACCTGACATCGATGCAAAGTTGATCACCAATTTTTCTCCATTAGGATCTTCACGGAATCCGTCACCGTCAGTATCTTTGTAGCCAGCATCTTCTAAAATTTGTTTTGCCTTTTCAGGGTCGAACGTTGGCGCCTTAATTTTATCATCATGATAAAGCGGGTGTGAAGGCGGAATTAATGTATTTCCTCCCCAGCGAAGCCCATGATAAAACTTCTCCCCTACAGTATCATTATCTACTGCGTACCACATTGCTTCTCTTAAGTTCACATCAGCCATTTTCGCATTTGGATCAGACACTACTTCTTTTTTCTTTTTATCGTAATGACCTAATTTAAAGCCGATATAGGAGTATGCTAAATCAACTTTTCCTAACCAATCGACATTAGACATTTTTTCATTATCAGGGAATTGTTCGATAGGGAAACTATCCACTAAGTCAATAGAACCCTTTTCCAACTCTTTTACGACAACTGTCGGATCTACAGCTTTTATTGTTACTTTGTCAAGATTAGGTTCACCACGCCAGTAGTCTTTGTTTTTCTCTAATACGACTGACTCACCTGGAATAATACTTTTTACTTTAAATGGTCCCATACCGATTGGGTTTTTACGAACTGCATCTGAGGATGACATTTTCGCAACTGGGATATCCTTGAAAATATGTTTTGGTAATGCATAAGGCCAAACCCCACCATTAATTAATGATGGATTACCTTTTTCATATGTGATTTGTAACGTTTTATTATCGACAACTTTAATACCTGAAATTGTTTTAGACTTTCCTTTATGATAGGCATCCATACCTTCTATATTTGTAAAGGTAGAATCATATCGAACACCATCATAATCAGGGTGACCAATTACTTCGTAAGCGTAAGCCCAATCTTCAGCAGTTACCGGTTTTCCGTCCTGCCAATTTACGTTATCACGAATTTTAAATGTAAATGTGCGGTGATCATCGCTCACTTCATAGGTTGCTGCACCATCTTGTGTGTAATTATAGTTTTCATCCATTGATAATAGTGACTCATCAAACCATTTAATGATTTGCCAGTCAGGACTTCCACTATAGAAATTCGTATTCAATGTTCCTTCAAATGGGGTGTCTGTCACTAAACCAAAATTAAGTTCCCCACCTTTAATAGCCTCTTTTTTATTAGAGACCTCTTTAGTAAAGTCTTCGATGGAATATAGTCCATCTTCCGTCGTTTTATCGCTACCTTTATTATCTGATTCTGCTTTATCTCCTTTGCCACATGCAGATAAAGCAAGTAACAAAACAAGCATTAGTGCCATAAGCACTTTTCCAAGACGTAAATTTCTCATGTTTGTTCATTCCTCCTAGCTGTTTTCATTACGCTTGTTCATACGTATATGTTTCCTTAACCTCTTCTCTGTCTTGCGTCTGTTGCACGTTTTAACGCTTGTCCAACATTGTTCACACTTAACATGAGGACTAAAATTAAAATTGCAGCAGGCACCCAGATCCACCAACGATATTCTAATGTTTGTGGATTTGTTGCATAACTTAGTAATGTCCCTAAACTAGGTGTCGATTCCGGAAAACCAAAACCTAAGAAAGATAACCCTGATTCCAAGCCTATGTTTGCGGCTAGATTCAATGTCATGTTTACAATGATAATAGAACTTAAATTTGGTAATACTTGTGTAAACATAATCTTCAAATTCGAAGACCCAAGTGTTTTAGATGCCTGTACATAATCTAATTCCCTTTCCGCCAAAGCCTTTGAACGAATGAGCCTCGCAATACCCATCCATAAGAATGCGGTCATAATGAGGGAAAATGATACGATTGTATATTTCGGTACAATTGCAACGAATACAATAACAATCATTAAAAACGGCAAAATCATAAAGAAATCAAGTATGCGCATTAAAATATTATCAACTTGTCCACCGAAATACCCAGCAACAAGACCAAAGATAATACCAATTACACCCGTCATTAAGGTAACTAAGATACCTATTGATAAGGAGTTTCTCGTTCCAATAATTAGTTGTCCAAATATATCACGTCCACCATAATCTGTACCTAACCAAAATTCACTATTTGGCGCTTGGTGAATTGAAAATAAGTCAACCGTAACAATTTCATCTTGTTTTAAAATAAAGGAAATACCATAAACAAATGTTGTAATTAATATTAAAAATATCAAGGATACGAATGCTGTTTTATCACGAACAATTTCTCGCCATAAAATACGTAGGCCTGTAGGATTTTCCTCTTTGCTGCTTACATCAGCAGTTTCTACAACGACCTGTTCGTTTTGGGCGGTCACTGATTTGTCTTTTTCCATTTTTATTCACCTGCCTCACTATTTAATACGAATCCGCGGATCAACTAGACTTAAAATGATATCAGAAAGTAGTGCTCCTATAATTGTTGCACATCCATATAAAAGTACTAATGACGTCACAACTGTGTAGTCACGTGTTGTAATGGACTCTAAGAACAATTGTCCCATTCCTGGATATCCAAAAATCTTCTCAATAAATACAGTTCCACCAATAAGTCCCGTAAGTTCATAACCAAAGAATGCAGCTATCGGTAATAAAGAGTTACGGAAGATATGTCGATTATAAACACGTGACTCTGACGCACCCTTCGCTCTTGCAGTCAGTATAAAATCCTTCTGTTTCGTATCAATAATTTCATTTCGTAAGTATTGCACGGTACCAACTGTCGCAATTAAAGCAATGGACAATGCTGGCAGTAGCAAGTGATTGATTTTACTTAAGAAATATTCAAATGTTCCTGGGGTCAGTCCAGGTGAAACACTACCTCCTGTAGGGAATAGCCCAAGACTAAAACCAAAGAACCATAGCATGACGAGACCAAAAATAAATAATGGTGTCGCAAATCCAATATACGTATAACCAGTAATTGCACGGTCAATCCATGTATCGTGGTAACGTCCACTTATGATACCTAGTGGAATTGAAATTAAATAAATTAATAACAACGATAATAATGACAACCAAAATGTATTTACTATTCTGCCCCCGATTAATTCGGTTACAGGCATTTTATAACGGAATGATGTTCCTAAATCACCGTGGAATAGGTTTTTAACCCAATCAACATATTGTACATACCACGGATCGTTAAGGCCCATTTTTTCACGTAATTCTTCTAATCTTTCGGGGTCAACATTTGGATCAATCAGTCCAGATAAAGCATCCCCTGGCATAGCTTTTGCCATTAAGAAGACCAAAACACTTAATAATATTATTTGAGGAATCATGATCAATATACGGCGTACAGTAAATTTCCACATCTCTTATCAACCTTTCTCAGGCATCGCTACGAAATGCGTTTTTGTAAGTGGTTGCAAGTCATAAGCTAAGCCCTCTTCGTCAAAATAGTCATGATACGATTTCTCGTACTCTTCCTTCACTTCTTGACGGAATTTCGCATGTTCTTCCCGTCTTTTTGGATCAATATCCGGAATAGCTGCTACTAGACGTTTTGTATAAATATGTTGCGGATCTTTAAAGATTTCCTCTGTAGTACCCTCTTCTACATATCGGCCTTTATACATGATTCCAATATGACTACACATATGTTTAATTACGCCTAAATCATGGCTAATAAACAAGTAAGTTAAATCAAGTTCCTTTTGAATGTCTTGCATGAAATTTAATACTTGAGCTTGTACAGATACGTCAAGTGCGGAAACTGGCTCATCAGCAATAATTAATTTTGGTTTTAAGGCGATTGCCCGAGCAATTCCAATACGTTGACGTTGCCCACCTGAAAATTGATGAGGATATTTTTGAATACTTTCAGGACTAAGTCCAACCAATTCTAATAGTTCCTGCACACGTTTCTTTTCTTCTTTCTTTGATAAACTTTCGAAGTTCCGTAATGGCTCAGCAATAATGTCGTGTACCCTTTTTCGTGGATTCAATGAAGAATACGGGTCCTGGAAAATCATCTGCACATCTCGATGAAAGTCAGACTTGGACTTGCGAGCATTTGTAATATCTTTTCCTTCAAAGAGGACTTTTCCTGAAGTAATATTATTTAATCCGATAATTGCCCGACCTGTCGTCGTTTTACCAGAACCGGATTCTCCAACCAAACCGTACGTTGTTCCTTTTTCGATTGAAAGCGTAACACCATCCACCGCTTTGACGTGGTCTACTGTTCGTCCAAAAATACCACCTTTGATTGGGAAGTGAACTTTTAAATCTTCAACTTTCAGTATTGACACGACGCTCTTCCCCCTTTTCTACTGTCTCATCTGGAAAATGAAAATGTTCATAACATGTACACCGTACAAAATGTCCAGTTGAGATTTCATGAAGTTCTGGATTTTCTTCATGAGCAGATTGTTCAATCCATGGAATCCTTGCACTGAAGCGACAACCTTTTCGTGGAAGGTTTTGTAATGAAGGAACAATACCTTGGATAACATGTAATCTTGATTGGTCTTCTGTACTATTTGGTACAGAATTTAGCAATGAACGGGTGTAAGGATGTTTAGGATCTGTAAACAACGTATGCACATCGGCAATTTCTACAATTTGCCCCGCATACATTACTGCAACACGATCGGCCATTTCTGCAACGACTCCAAGATCGTGCGTAATTAAAATAATTCCTGCATCCATGTCTTCTTTTAATTGTTTTATTAAATCAAGTATTTGTGATTGGATCGTTACATCTAATGCTGTTGTTGGTTCATCTGCTATTAATAATTCAGGATTATTCGCAATCGCCATCGCAATTACAACACGCTGTCTCATCCCACCTGATAACTCATGTGGAAATTGACCATACACATGCTCTGGGCGCGGGATACCTACTTTATTCAATAACTCAATAACCTTGTTTTTACGTTCTACTTTGGAAACATCTTTATTATGCAATAAAATAGTTTCCGCAATTTGATCACCAATAATCATAAGTGGGTTTAATGCTGTTAATGGATCTTGGAATATCATCCCCATATCTTTCCCACGTAATTTATTCAACTCTGAAGGTGATACATTCGCGATATTTTGACCTTTAAATAAAATATCCCCTTCGATTTTTGCACGGTTATGCAACCCCATAACTGAAAAAGCTAATGCACTTTTTCCACATCCTGACTCTCCAACAATCGCAAGCACTTCATTTTTGTTTACACGAAGAGAAAGGTTATCAACCGCAGCGTAGTAATCATCTTTAATGCGGAATGAGGTTTTTAAATTTTTAATTTCAAGTAATGTATTTCCCAACTTGCATTCCTCCTGACCACTTTATCCCTATTTTTAGTAAGGGACTATGCACCATAGTATCTCCGAAAAAGACGATATCATCTAAAAAAAATAGCATCGCATCATCAGATATTAATACTACTTCATTCTTTAATATTCTGACAATTGATGGTAGTTATCGTCTACTTTTACACGCTTTTACACTGTGATTATCATGTATATTCTGATTATTTAGCGTTAATAAAATATAACTGTGATGAATATTATACTACTATTTTAAAATTAATGCATTACTTTTCTAAAAAAAATGTCGAATTATGGTATCTATAATTATTTATTTTCCGATAATTGCCATTTTAAAGGTTTTTAAAAAGCATTTATATCATTTTATGTTTTAATGGTCATTTTGTAAAGTATGATGTGCTTCTAACTTTACGCTTATTTAACGACGTTGAGTAAATTGAATATTACAAGTAGTTTAAAGTGCCATTTGTATAATTTGCACTTATTCCACTCATATTAGCGACGTACCAATGTCTCACTCGCTCCTAACTTACAATGAACCTAACGTCATTTCATTATCAATTTCGACCTATTTGCGATAATATTTAGGGTAACGAAATACTTTTAATGAAATAGAAAGAAGGGATTTTTTTATTTTAAGTAAAAATACATCAATAAGTCGAAATGTAACCATTATGTGGTTTGCAAACTTTTTTGTTGCAGGAAGCATGACGATGGTACTGCCATTTATCTCTTTATATATCCAGTCATTTGGCGATTTCTCATCTGGGTATGTGCAAAATTGGTCAGGTTGGATTTTTGGCATAACATTTGTTACTGCATTTATTTTCTCTCCTATATGGGGTAGATTTGGGGATAAATATGGGCGAAAGAAAATACTGATTTTCTTTGCAATCGGCCTTGGTTTATCTGTGTTCTTAATGGGGTTTGCTAAAAATGTATGGCAACTTTTTTCATTGCGTTTACTAATGGGAGTATTCACTGGGTTTATTCCAGTCTCGCAAGCACTTATTTCTACACAAACACCGAAACATATTGCCGGAAAGGTATTAGGTACATTACAAACAGGCAGTATTACGGGTACATTAATGGGACCATTATTAGGGGGAATTCTAGCTGATTATTTCGGTTTTGGAACTACCTTCAAATGGATTTCCATTACAATTTTCTTATCTGCAATTATTGTCTTTCTGGGAATAAAAGAAGAAACTTTAACATCCCATGATCAATCATCTAAACTAGTTTACACTCGAAAAGAAGTATTGCTCCATATTATAAGAAATCCAATTCTTCTTATGGTCATGCTTATTTCTGCCCTTGTGCAAATCGCTCACTTTAGTATTCAGCCTATTTTATCCTTGTATGTTGCAGAATTACACGGTCTAACCCAATTGGCCTTTTTCTCTGGGCTAGCTTTTTCCGCTGCAGGGCTAGGTAATTTATTAATGAGCAGACGTTGGGGAAAGCTTGGAGATCAATATGGTTATATAAAAATATTAATTATCTTGTTGTTTATGGCTGGGCTTGTATATTTACCCGGGGCATTCGTTACAAATATATGGCAATTGATATGTTTACGATTTCTACTTGGGGTTGCAATTGGTGGGATTATTCCGGTGCGTATTGCTTACATTAGGCAGGAAGCACCTTTAGCAATGCAAGGGGAAGTACTTGGATATAATACAAGTTTACGATTTTTTGGAAATATAATCGGACCGGCACTTGGAGGTATGTTATCGAGTTTATATGGGTTTTCTGCTGTTTTTTATGTTACAAGTGGGTTGCTACTTATAAGTGGTTGTCTCATGCTTTTTGCTTGGTATAAATATGAGTTGGCAAAGAAGCAGCAACATTCTTTGCCTATTCAATAAAAGAAAAACAAGGAGACTCGAAAAAGATAAAACACTTTTCCTCGTACGATGTATGTGCCGAAGTAATCTGTGGGAGGTCGGCTAAAAGCGGTCACGTCCTTGACTTCATCAACACAGCACATCCTGTGTGTCGGAGCTCATCAGCCGCCAACTTAAAATGTAGTGTTTTTCCGTAGCGATGTTAGTGAGGGTAGTTTTCACTACTGAACAGTTTAGGTTTGCTGGTCTATGCAATACTGTTTATGAAGCTAATCAAAGTAAAGAAGGTTACCATATCTCGTATGGCAACCTTCTTTTTTATCATATCTTATTCTTCAAGCGTTACATTTTGTAACACTAATGTTTGTGTTGGTAGCTGTTCTAAACCTTTTACTTTATCGCTAACACCTAATAAAAACTCTGAGTGGTGTAGATAGAGCATTGGTGCTACTTCAGCTAACTTTTCTTGAATTTCTTTATACAATGCTTTTCGCTCTTCAGGATCTGGGTTTTTACGAGCATCATCTAATAATTTATCTAGTTCAGCATCTTTAGTAAATGTACGGTTTCCTGGGTCACCTATGTTATCAGAGTGGAACAATGCATATAGACCGTAATCTGCATCCCCCGTAACAGTTGACCAACCAAGTACGAACATATCATGCTCTCCAGCTGCAGTCTTTTCTAAGTATGCTCCCCACTCAAGAACTTGTACGTCTACTTCGATACCAAATTCTTTTAACTGTGATTGCACGTTAACTGCCGCATCCTCACGTTCACGACTATCATTCGTCCATAAAGTTGTTTTAAATCCATCTTCATATCCTGCTTCTTTCAACAACTCTTTCGCTTTTTCAGGATCATATTCTAATCCATCTACACTATCATCATAACCAAATACTGGTGGTGCTAGTGGACCTATAGCCGGAATACCGACACCATCATAGATACCATCAATAATTTGACTCTTATCAATTGCCATATTGATAGCCTGGCGAACTTTGGGATCATCAAATGGTTCCTTTTCCATATTAAATCCGATATACGATAAACTTACACTACTTTGTCTTGGCACAGATAATCCATCTGTATTTTCCACTTGATCAACATCAGAAGGACTTACTGGGTCAGCAATGTGAATATTACCCGTAATTAAATCCGCAATACGCGTTTGGTCCTCATTAATAACTTTAAATGTAACAGAGTCTAATTTTACTTTATCGCCCCAATAGTCATCATTACGAACGATTTTTACTTCTTGACCAGGTTTCCATTCTTCAAATTTGAAGTAACCTGTCCCAATTGGTTTCTCATTAATAACAGTACCTGGTTCTTTTCCATCTTCCATCGCTTCATAGTCTTCTTTAATAACATCTAGTGATACCATTCCACCACCACTATGAGCTAAATGCGAAGGTAATGGCGCAAATGGATATTCAGTTACGAACTGAACTGTATGATCATCTACTACTTTAACTTCCGTCACCATCGTATATAAAAATCCTTTAGGTGAACCAACCTTTTCATCTAGTATTCTTTCAATATTTGCTTTTACTACTTCAGCGTTAAAGTCTGAACCATCATGGAATTTAACATCATCACGAAGTTTAAACTCCCAAACATTATCTTCTACAGCTTCCCACTCTGTAGCTAGATTTGGTTCTACTTCCATATCAGCATTTAATTTAACTAGTTTTTCAAAAATATTTTCTTGGACGTTAGCAGACGGTTGATCGTTTTGACCTGCTGGATCAAGCGTTACGATATCTGAAGTGTTCGCAATAATTAAGTCTCCTCCTTCAGAACCTTCCGCGCTATCACTATCATTTCCTTCGTTTCCTTTATTTCCTCCACTATCTCCATCACCTGATCCTGCACAACCAACTAGAATAATGCTTCCAAGCAATGAAAATACAAGAAGAATTAATAGCTTCTTAAAATTCTTCAACACTCATACCCCCTGTTTTAGTTATTTGGAATGAAAAGAATTATATATTAATATATCTCATTACAAATGAAATTACAAGACAATTATAAATTTTTACGTTTGTATATTTAACACAAAATGATATAATAAGTTAAAATAAAACAGGTATTCTAAATTTAGTAGACATTTATCGACAGTATTCTACATTTTTCCGCATCCACACTTTAATTACTACATAACAAATTAGAAAGGGTGTCATCTTTATGGGAGAACCAGCAGTGGATACAACACTGACGCAAAAGCCAGTCAATCCACGTCTTCGCAGCATTAAAATCTTCTTTACGAAATTGAGAAAGAACAAGGCAGCCATGTTTGGTGGATTTTTAATTTTATTTTTTATTGTCGTTTCCATTATCGGGCCATTTATTACCCAATATGATCCGGATCTTGGGGATGTAAAAAATAAGCTTGCAACATCTTCTTCCGATCATTGGTTTGGTACTGATCATCACGGGCGAGATATATTTACCCGCGTGATCCATGGTATGCATCTCACATTAATTGTTGGCTTTTCTTCCGTTATACTCGGCGCAACTGCAGGAGTCTTATTGGGGATTGTCTCTGGCTATTATGGAGGGAGAATAGATTCCTTCATTATGAGATGTATGGATGTGTTACTAGCATTTCCTGGTATTTTACTAGCTTTAGCTATCGTTAGTGTGCTTGGTGGGAGCACGAAGAATGTTATCATTGCTGTCGCTATTTTTTCAGTGCCTGTATTTGCAAGAATCGTTCGCGGTTCAACACTTGCGGCTAGGAAATTAGAATACGTTGATGCCGTAAAAGCTTTAGGTGCAAGTGATATAAGAATTATATTTAAGCACATTTTGCCAAACGTTTCTTCACCAATTATCGTACAAGCTACGTTAAATATTGCTACAGCTGTCTTAACAGCAAGTGGGCTATCATTTCTTGGCTTGGGTGCTCAGCCACCTACACCTGAATGGGGAGCGATGTTGAGTGATGGAAGAAACTACTTATTTAAAGCACCACATGTTGCCTTTTATCCTGGAATGATGATTGTGCTAGTCGTACTTGCTTTTAATATTCTTGGTGACGGATTAAGAGATGCACTTGATCCAAAAACAAAAAACTAGAGAGGAGTGCACATATGCTAAGATATATCGTTCGTAGACTTATTCAAACCATACCTGTATTCATCGGCGTTACGATTCTTGTATTTTCGTTGATGCACTTTATTCCAGGTGACCCTGCACAAATTATGGCTGGGGAATCTGCACCAAAAGAGCAAGTAGAAAACATTCGGGAACGACTTGGTTTAAATGATCCATACCCCGTACAATATTGGAATTACGTAAGTAAAGTTGTACAAGGTGATTTAGGTACTTCCATTCGTAATGGAAGAGATGTGACGGAGGAAATTAGCGGTCGATTTTGGGTCACTGTTGAACTGGCAATTTATAGTACGATTTTAAGTGTCTTTTTAGGTTTGATAGCCGGAATTGTTTCCGCCACGCGAAAATATTCGTGGAAAGACGTCTCGTTAATGGTGATCGCACTATTTGGCTTATCTATGCCAAACTTTTGGCTTGGATTAATGCTCATTAAATGGTTTGCAATTGGAATTGATTTGCCATCTTGGATTCCATTTATAAGTAATACGAGTTGGTTTAAACCTTCAGGTTGGGGCTCCTTCCAACAGGTCATCCTACCTGTCATCACGCTAGGTACAGGTGGTGCAGCAATTATTGCTAGAATGACACGATCAAGTATGTTAGAAGTAATTGATCAAGATTATATCCGTACTGCAAGAGCAAAAGGGGCAAAGGAACGTGTTGTCATTTACCAACACGCATTGAAAAATGCCCTTATACCCGTTGTAACCGTTGTTGGACTTCAATTTGGTGGACTGCTTGGTGGTGCAGTATTAACAGAAACAGTCTTTGCGATTAATGGATTAGGTAAATTAATTATTGATGCCATTACTGCACGTGACTTCCCAATCGTACAAGGTGGCGTACTCGTTGCATCCTTATTATTCGTAGTCGTGAACTTAATTGTTGACATTACATATCGATTTTTAAATAAACGTGTTGATTTAAATTAATGGAAATGAAGGAAACGCGGTTAAAAACGTTAGCTTAATAGAAAAAAGAGGTGAGCGAAACTATGTCTATCACAGAAACATCATCTGAAACAATATTAAAGGTAGAAAACTTACAAACTTCCTTTTTCACAGGTAAAACAGAAGTAAAAGCTGTAGATGGTGTATCCTTTTCCATCCCAAAAGGAAAAACAGTTGGCGTCGTTGGTGAGTCTGGTTCCGGAAAAAGCGTCACATCCTTATCAATCTTACAATTAGTTGACGAGCCGGGGAAAGTAGTCGGTGGTGAACTATTATTCAAAGGAGAAGACTTACTTAAAAAGACAGAAGCTGAAATGAGGAAAATTCGCGGAAAAGAAATATCAATGATTTTCCAAGAACCAATGACTTCTTTGAATCCTACATTTACTATCGGTCATCAAATTAGTGAGTCGTTTCGTATTCATGAACGATTAGGTAAGAAAGAGGCATTAAAACGCTCCATTGATATGTTAAAAGTAGTCGGTATTCCCTCACCTGAAAAACGGGTGCATCAATATCCACATGAACTATCTGGTGGAATGCGACAACGGGTAATGATTGCGATTGCCTTGGCTTGTAACCCAGAATTGCTTATTGCAGATGAACCGACTACAGCTTTAGATGTGACTATTCAGGCGCAAATTTTAGAATTAATCAAAGACTTACAAAAACAATTTCAAATGTCTGTCTTATTAATTACACATGATCTTGGTGTTGTCGCAGAGACATGTGACTATGTTGCCGTCATGTATTGTGGGAAAGTTGTGGAGTATGCAGATGTAAAAACAATATTTAAAAATCCACAACACCCATACACTGTTGGATTATTAAACTCCTTACCAGCACACGATCGAGATATTGAAGGAGATTTACCTGTTATAAAAGGAATGGTTCCAAATCCAACTGAAATGCCTAAAGGTTGTCGTTTTGCACCACGTTGCCCGTTCGCAAGTGATATTTGCAAAACATTACCAGACCTTGTAACAGATGAAAATGGCAATCAAATTCGTTGTTGGATTTATTCAGATCAATGGGATGGCGAGCCGGAGGTGAATGTATATGCAGAAAGAACTACTTAAAGTAACCGATTTAAAACAATACTTTCCTATCAAAGGTGGATTTTTAGGACGAACGGTTAACCATGTTAAAGCAGTGGATGGCATTACATTTCACGTAAATGAAGGGGAAACATTAAGCATTGTTGGAGAATCTGGTTGCGGAAAGTCAACGACTGGTCGTTCCATTTTACGATTAGATGAACCAACATCAGGTGAAGTCATTTTTAACGATACTGATTTACTAAGCTTATCAAAAAGAAAAATGCGCAGTGTTCGAAAAGACTTACAAATTATTTTCCAGGATCCATATGCTTCCTTAAATCCACGTATGACGGTGAGACAGATTTTGAGTGAAGCAATGAATATCCAAAAAGTAGTCCCCAAAAAGGAACAGGAAAACAAAATTTTAGAATTACTAGATATTGTTGGGCTTGGCGCACACCAGATTGACAGATACCCACATGAATTTAGTGGGGGCCAACGTCAGAGAATTGGAATTGCTCGAGCTCTTTCAGTTGATCCTAAATTAATTATTTGTGATGAAGCTGTATCTGCACTTGATGTATCGATACAAGCACAAGTATTAAATTTATTGAAGAAGTTACAGCGTGAGTTTAAATTTACGTACTTATTTATTTCTCATGACCTTGGAGTTGTGCGACATATTTCCGATCGTGTTATCGTCATGTATTTAGGTAAAATTGTGGAGATTGCAGATAAAAAGTCTTTATTTACAAATCCACAACACCCTTATACGATTTCACTTTTATCAGCAATTCCAAGCCCTGATCCTGAGAAAAAGCGTGACCGTATTATTTTAAAAGGAGATGTCCCATCGCCAATTGACCCACCAACTGGTTGTCGCTTTCATACAAGATGTCCATTTGCAACGGAGAAATGCGTGACAGACGTTCCTGAATTAAGAACAACCAATCTTATGGAGGGCGGGCATCAAGCAGCCTGCCATTACTTAGAAGAAATAAAAGAAGGTATCATGCAACCGACATAATGGGTTTTTGCGTACAATGTTTCAATAAATATAAAATTATATCCTAAAAAGTAGAGCCATATGAAATCAAGGTATGTACATTGATTTCATATGGTCTTTTCAATTTTAAGAGCACTAAGATTTTTTACATGAAAAGAAAACTATTTCGGATAGTTTATATTTGTGATAACTTTCTTCCATTTAAAGAACCCTTTGAAGAGCATATCATAGCCGCTATATAAATAATAGTTATCAATTAGTATATAAAATAGGTATTTTACTTATTGATATGAAAAACATAAAATATATAGGAAGCATATCATTTCATATCGAAGGAATTTTATTATAGGTTACAAATTCTCATTATAAATGGAGGGGATTTTATGATTCTTGGTTTACATCACGCACAGATTACGATTCCAACAGGTGCTGAAGAAGAGGGTAAAAAATTTTATTGCGGAATTCTCGGTTTACCTGAGAAGGAAAAGCCTGCATCCCTAAAGGGACGTGGAGGATTTTGGTTAGAGGTTGGAGATAGAGATGTACATGTAGGTACGGAGAACGGGTTTGACCGATTAACAACAAAAGCCCATTTAGCTTACCAAGTGAAGGATATATCATACTGGAAAGATGTATTAAAGCAACATCATATTCAAATAGTCGAGGGAGTACCGATACCAGGCTTTGAACGCTTTGAGTTCAGAGACCCATTCGGAAACAGAGTCGAAATGATTCAGGCAACTTAAATATTTCATCATTCGTTTATGAGACAAAGATAAATAATAAGGTTGGGACAAACAGGGAGGGTCAGACCCTTATGTCCCAGCCTTTTGTATGTGATTTGCGCTGTGAATTCAATTGTTGTTTATGTTTATCAAATAAAGCGTGTAAGTCCATTAGTTTATCAACTATCCTTAAGCGAAACTTACTGTCAAATGTGCGAGCAACAAATGAGGATTGAAATAATCTCATTGTCATCTATATAAACACACCTTCGACAGCAATCCTGTTTTTTCATTGCCCAGGAAATATATTTTGTCGAATGATGAGGATGTTCACACACTTCATCGTATTCAGCTCCCCTACTTATTCATTACAAGTAAAGTAAGCTGGGCAGATTTAGCCATTATATACGACAACATCCATTTCTACTAATACATCTTTTGGCAACCTACTTACTTCAACAGTTGCACGAGCCGGATAAGGCTCTGTTAAGTAACTCGCATATATTTCATTTACGACAGCAAAATTATCCATAGATGACAAGTAAATCGTGAATTTCACGACTTTCGAAAAATCTGTACCTGCTTCAGCTAAAATAGCTTTCAAATGATTTAATACTTGTTTTGTTTGGGCTTCAATACCCGCTACTACTTCTCCCGATTTTGCATCTACCCCAATTTGGCCAGAAACAAAAATAAAGTCCCCTGCTTGAATTGCTTGTGAATAAGGCCCAATAGCTGCTGGTGCCACCTCTGCGTGAATCTCTTTTAACATGTTTCATTTCTCCCCTCGATAAAGTCTACAATCATTTGCCTAGTTTGATTATATAATAAACTTTCTGCTTGTTCCATCGCTTGCTTTACAGACATACTTTCATTCTTTAATTCATAAAGCCTTGTATAATAATCCTGTATGTTTTCCCTTCCTTCAATCGTACCAGATACTAAACATACTTGTTTTCCATGCATATTCGCTAATTTTGCAACATAGAACGGTACTTTTCCTAGTAAAGTTTGCGCATCACTCTTTCCCTCTCCTGTAATAACGAGATCCGCATCTTGAATTTCTCCTCCTAGCCCCATCATTTCACCAATCAAGCTTGCACCTGAATACTGTCTTCCGCCTAATAAACGAAAGGCATATCCTAATCCTCCTGCCGCACCAGTGCCTGACTGTTTATGTATGTTGATAAAATGTGGATAACTTTGTTCCATCACATGGCAAAAGTTCGCTAATCCTTCATCTAAACTCTTTATTTGCTCCGCTGTTGCTCCTTTTTGTGGGCCATAAACTTCACTTGCTCCTTGTTTGCCTAAAAGCGGATTTGTAACATCTGTTGCAATTTGAAAGGTGCACGTCCCCAATCGATCCATAACCGGATCTATGTTTACTGATTTGATTGTTAACAAACCTTTGCCATATTTACTTATCATTTGTTTTACTTTATCTCGGATGTCAGCACCTAATGCCAATAGCATACCTATACCACCATCATTAGTTGCACTTCCGCCAAGCGCAATGATGAACTTTCTTATTCCACTATCTAAAGCTATTTGTATTGCCTCTCCAATACCATACGTCGTCATGTTAAGGGGATTCCTATTCTGCTCTGGTACATGTGTTAGTCCGGCGATTTTTGCTATTTCGATGAGTGCCGTCTCTTCATTCATGACACCCATAGATGTATCAATCTTTTTACCATGAGGACCCGTCACGCAAATTGGAACCTTCTCTACGGAAGGCATTGCATAAGAAATGACATCAAGCGTACCTTCTCCCCCATCTGCCATTGGCATTTCAACAATATCCGCATAGGGAAAAACATCCTGTATGGCAGATTTCATCACTTTTATTGCATCTATCTGCGTTAAGCTACCTTTATAAGCGTCCAATGCTAATATAATTTTGATTTTCAACACCACCTATCCACATGATGTAATCTTTACACACTGTCCACAGAGTTATACACAGGTTTCCCGTCGAAATTTGCGTATTTCTGTCTACATTTTGTATGAATTCATTTTGATGACCACAAAATATGGAGTTATCCTCAATACTATGCACAGCTTGTGGATATGTCATTGTGTAGAAGTCTGCTGTTTTTGTGTAAACAACTTCTTTTCACGCCATTTTCCAAAACGAAAGTATAGAAATGCAATGATACTACTTATCATAAAACTCGCACCCATTCCCATCGCAATTCCCTTCTCTCCAAAAAGATTTGAAAACCATGTTGTGAAAGGAAAACGTAATACCCAAAATGAGATGATATTTAATAATAAAACTTGATACATCGCACCAGCTGCCCGAACAATACCATTTAATATGAAGTTAATGCCAAGAAATGGATACGTTAAAGCAATAATCTGCAAATAAACAGTCCCAAATGTAACGGCGTCAACATCTTGAATAAATAATTGGATTCCATACTGTGCAAGAACAACTACAAGTAAACCAATAACAAACATAATGCAAAAATTATAGATAACACCGTAATTGGCGATTTTTCGTACACGTTCCCAATTTTGTACGCCAATATTTTGACCAGCCATACTACTAACCGCAGTACTTAATGCTTGTGCAGGTAACATAATGATACTATCCAATCTTTGGGCAGCACTGAATCCACCAACAACATGGGCACCAAAACCTGTTACGACGCTCATAATCGCTGCAGACCCAGCAGATATTACTGCCATTTGTAATCCTGCTGGTATTCCCAAGTTTAATATCAACCTAATGTCGCGAGCTGCTGGTACATACGGAATAGTAAATGGTGCCAGTTTTCGATATAATACATAAATCAAACCATATAAAAAGGCAATACCTTGAGATAAAATCGTCGCATATGCTGCACCCTTTACTCCCAAATTAAATACAGCAATAAACAAAGGATCGAGGACAATATTTAAAAGTACCGCAATAAGCACAAAGCGCATCGGTGTTTTACTATCACCTAACGCACGCAGCACTGTGCTTATAAAGTTATATCCAAACAAAAAGAGAATGCCAATGAAATTGATTTGTAAATATGAGGTGGCACTCGAAAGCATCGTGCTCGGCGTACCTAATAATGTCAAGAGTCCTTCAGAGAAAATGAAGCCTACCACACCTAATCCGATAGACATAACAGTTAAAATTACAACAAAGGCATTTAAATACCTTTTCAATCCCGCTTCATCTTTTCGACCTTTTTGCTGGGATAGAATTGTTAAGGCAGCATTATTAAGGCCAATAACAAAAGACAGCATTGTAAATACAATTGTTCCTGAAACTGCGACAGCACCTAATGATGTTGCCCCTAATAAATTTCCAACCCACAAACTATCCACGATTTGATAAGAAATTTGTAATAAATTCGTTAACATAATGGGTCCAGAGAATACAATGAGTTGCTTGAATATATTCCCCTGGGTAAAATCACGTTGTCCCGACATATGTATCATTCCTTAGCCCTTATAATCCCCTTCATTGTAACATGTGTAGTCACTCTACTGTGTAGAGAAGACGTAATTAGTAGCGATGTTCGACCCTCTCCACTAATATAAATAGAACGAATCAGGCTTTTACTCGTTTTTGATTTCTCGTTTATCAAAGGTAGACTCCTCGAATCCTTGATGTGATAGTTTCACAGTAAATTTTGCGATAAAAAACTCATTCAAATAAAGAATATTTTTGATTCTCCTCTTGACAATTTTTAGAAAATTCAATATGATAATATTTATATAGTTAGATTATTTTTAAATATCTTAAACTAGGCTATCATTTTTATTCTGAAAATATGGACTTATTTAACTATTATTTATACCGTTAATGATATGACCGGAGGAGAAAAAGATGACTGTAAAGGTTGCTGTGTTTGGAAGAGAGGAGATTATTAATCGTGTGCAAGCTTTAATTGAAATGAAAGGCAATATTGAAATGATTCCATTTCCTTATCATGAAGCAATAGAAACACGCGAACTAATAGAAAGAGCTGTCATGTGTGATGTTTATCTATTTACCGAGGCACTTTCCTATTTATTTGTAAAGGATAAAATCGAGGTAAAACGTTTACCTACTATTAATGTTGAACTAGATGAATATGCGATTCTAACATCTTTTTATCACCTTGTATATGATAAGAAAGAAGCGATAGACCGAATTTCAATTGATTTGTTAGAAGTTTGTCATGTGGAAGAGGTATTACAAGAGCTTAAACTAACAAATCGAAATGTGTATACATATAGTTATGGTCATCTTCCCTTAGATCAAATTGACAGCATTATTTTTCACCATAAAAACTTATGGGATAACGATAAGATTGATTATGTTTTAACATCAAGTCATGAAGTTTCCTTAAGATTAACCAATATGGACATTCCGAATTACTATATGCAAATACCTCAAGCAAACCTCGAACATGCTTTAAAGAGGGCAAAGTCCATGATTGCCTTAAATAAAAGTATTAGTTCGCAAATTGTCGCAGGTTATGTACGATTAAAGGATCAGCATCCAACGAGTAAAAAGGGGCGGGACGAACAAGATAAAATATATAAAAACTTACATGTGATTCTAAAGAGATTTGCCCAAAAGACATATGCCTCCTTACTAACCGATGATAAAAATAACTATATTATTTTTGGTACACGAGGGGTACTTGATCACATTACGAATCACTTTCGAACCTTTCCATTGCTAGAAGAAATAGAAGAGACATTAGATATACCAGTTGAAATAGGTTTTGGCTTAGGCTTAACAGCAAAGCAAGCAGAAAAACATGCACAACTAGCACTTGAAACGTGTAGCAAGGACCCTGTAAGCTGTTGTTACATTGTCAACGACCGCCAAGAAACGATTGGTCCAATTGGGGTAAAACGAAAGATTGATACATCAAAACTGTATCGGGCATTAATTCATCAGGCACGCCTGAATAATGAGCTATCATATAATTTTATTGATTTTATTACACTAAGAAATAATGAGCCTTTTTCTTCACACGACGTGGCACAATATTATCAAGTTACAAAACGTAGCGCAGAACGGACAATTAATAAATTACTCTCCGGACAGGTCATTAAAGTTGTTGGTGAGGAAAAGCCATATGTAAAAGGAAGACCGAGAAAGCTATTTCAAATAGATATCGGAATTAGCTCTTAACAAAAGCGAAAGGCTTAGATTAATAGTAAATATGAGATTAGGTGGTTACCTCGAAGGATAAAATAAAACGCTATTCTTCGGGGTAACTCTTTTAGCGTATCTTGATTTATTATATTTGACTTGCTCTCTTTTTCATACGTTATGCCTACAAATGACGTTTCCCTTCTCATTTATAATGAGAAATACCTATATATTATAACGCAGTCGTTTGCTAAAATTTAGAAGGAAGTAATCTAAATTGACTAGGAGCTGATTTAATGAAAAAGCGATATGCAGTATTTACTTTTATCATCTTTTGTTTGCCATTATTACTTCTTACTGCATGTAAACAGGATGAAAATACAAAGAACGAACAAACTAATCCGCAAGAAACAGAAACCAATCAAAAAGATAATCAGACAGATATAGAAGATAAAAAAGATAAAAATAACGTAGAAGTCACAGAAGTTATCGCCCCTGATGATCAAGGGGATGTAGACGTTTGGTTTGATGGACAAATTGAAATAAACGGTAAACAAGTTATTGCAACCGGAAAAACTAATTTATTACCTGGTTCAAGGCTCGGTCTCGTTCTAGATTCTGAAGGTGTTCATCTTATCGGTACTTCTGATTTTGGTAATGTAACAGAGGATGGAGAATTTACATTGGAAACGAAACTCCCAAATTCATTTAATGGGGATATTTTGCATATCAATATAAATTTTAAACCACATGAACAAGACGAGACCATTAAGCAGCAATATATGGATAAGTTAGTAGGAGATTATGTGCGCATATATAGTGACGCAAGTGAATCATATGATATAGCAGCATTTGAAACTACTATTTTATTAGAGGAAAATAATCATACGATTCCAATTACACCACCGCAGTGGGAAAAACCGGAAGATTTAGGTAGCCCCGAAGTTCGCATGGAACCTGAAGTAATTGCTGGAGAAGAGTTTATGAAAGTCGAATTAAAAAGTAACATCGTAGACAATGCTCGTATACATGTTAGGGCTGATATACCAGACTATATTTCCTTTGGTTTTGATGGAATAAGTCAGATAAATCCAGATGGTACAGCTACCATTTACTACAAAAATCCACTAAGCAATTCAAAATTAAAAAACGTTACGGAATATGATTTGATTCTAACACTTGATCCACATGATAGTAATAACGGATCGCATGTAAGAGAGGCTTATGGAAAGAACGGAGATAAACTAACTGGTGACCTCACGAAGAAAGAGGAATCCATTGATGGAGATTACTTTATTGCGAGAAAAACATTAAGAGTAAAAGTTAATCAATAACTCGTTTTTTAATAACTGCCATGATGAAAAAAACTATTCTGCAGCAAGCTAAACAGAATAGTTTTTCTCTTTTTATACACTTAACAATTCCCTAATATCATCTTCACTTAAGCTTGAAAGCATTGTTTCACCTGGTTGAATTACTTGGTCGATGAGCTTCCGTTTTTTCTGCTGTAGTTCATAAATTTTCTCTTCTATCGTTCCTTCAGTAATCATACGAATGACATGTACCGTATTTTTTTGCCCAAATCGGTGTGCTCTTCCCGCTGCTTGGTCCTCTACCGCTGGATTCCACCATAAGTCATATAAAATGACGGTGTCTGCCCCCGTTAAGTTTAAGCCAGTTCCTCCAGCTTTTAGTGATATAAGAAAGACACTATTTTCACCTTGGTTAAAGCGCTCACTCATCTCTACACGTTCTTGCGACGGCGTTTGACCATGTAAATAAAAATAGCTAATGCCAGCATCTTCAAGCTTTGTAGCAATTAGTTCATGCATACTTGTGAACTGGGAGAAAATAAGCATTCGTTTTCCATTCTCTATTGCAGTATGAATCGTATCCATTAACTGATTTAGTTTCCCCGATTGCCCCGCATAATTTTCAATAAACAACGAAGGATGACAGCATAACTGACGCAATCTTGTTAAACCAGCCAATATTTTCATACGATTTTTTTGGAAACTTTGTTCTTTCAAGCTTTGAGTCGTTTCTCGTTGTAATTGATGTAAATAACCAACATACAGTTCTTTTTGTTCCTTCGTTAACTCAGAAATACTGACCGACTCAATCTTCTCAGGTAATTCTTTTAATACATCTGATTTCAGTCTTCGTAAAATAAATGGCTTCGTTAAAAAAGCAATTTTATCATGTTCCAATTGACGAAATTCCTTACGGTTTGGCATCAGCCCTGGTAACACAACTTGGAAAATTGCCCATAACTCATCAATTGTATTTTCAATTGGTGTACCACTAAGCGCAAATTTACGACTCGCCCTTATCTCTCGGATTGCTTTGGATGTTTTCGTTGCATAGTTCTTAATATATTGAGCTTCATCTAAAACAAGTGTTTGAAATGTATATTCTCGATATAACGCAATATCTTGTCGCAATGTTGCATAAGAAGTAATCCAAACATCAATTTCTTGTGAGTCGACAATTTTATCATGTCGTTCCACAGGATTTCCTGTAAGGACTGCCACGGACATTGAAGGTGAAAATTTTTCTATTTCACTTTTCCAATTGTACACAACAGAGGATGGCACAACGACGAGATGCGGGTTTTCACTAGGTTCAGATGCCAGATAAGCGATGGTTTGTAATGTTTTTCCAAGCCCCATATCATCGGCTAAAATTCCACCTAAATGATAGGCGCTTAATGATTTAAACCATTGGTAACCTGTTAATTGATACTTTCTTAGTTTTGCTTGTATGGTGTCTGGTAATTCATATGATTGCTCTTCTGGTGATTTCAAGTGACGTAATAATTTACGAAAAGAAGCATCATATGATTTATCCGTTTCAATTAATTCATCAATTTGCATACCACGATAGGCCGGCATTTCGATACGTCCATCATGCATATCTGATTTTTTAACTTTCAAATCTTGAATGAGTTGCTGTAATGATGTAAAGCCTTCATTTTCTAGTGAGAGTAAGCCACCACTTGCCAAACGAAAATATCGCTTTTTCTCAATAACTGCATTTAAAATATGCTCGACCTCATCCTGATTGACACCATCCATATCAAAACCAATCTCCAATAAATTAGTCGAAGATTCCATACTCACATGCGTACTTGGTGCCGTATCTTGTTCTACAATCATATTACGCACATCTGCCGTCAAGAACAAGGCAACATATTCATCTAATATAGGCAAAATATGATATAAAAAATCATATAAAGATTCTTCATCGGCCTCAATATATAATTGCTTTCCATTATAATGGAAATTGGCATGTTCGATGAGCTGCATAATTTGTTGTTCCTTTTCCACATCGCGAACAATAAACACATCTTTAGGTTGGGACTGTAAGAATGGATCAATCTTTTCATTTCCGTAATGGTACTCCAAATTCCCAACAATATTTTCCTCTTCTAGTTGCAAATATAGCTTCGCCACGAGCGGAACTTGAATAATTTCTGAAGCAACATTATCCGCTATTTCAACTGATCCGATTGTTTTTAGTGCAGGTAACACTTCGGATACAAATTGATCTGCCTGTTCCTTCGATATTGGTAATTCTTGACCATTTATTCGAAACTGCGCCATTTGCTCTACTATCGGGATTTGTTCTTTACTTGGAAAATAAAATGTTTCATCGTCATATATCATCTGATATGCTTTTAAATACACCAGATGTTTTCCTGATTCTACATGCAATAATAAATCATCATTATTCTTCGTCAATGAATAATGAAAAGGAAGTACATCTGCCTCCATGTTCAGTTGGTTCGATATATGATTTACTTTTCCCATCCTAAAGTTCCGTGTGATGAGCTTTGTAATGAGGTCTTTCGCAATTAATGGTGGGATGACCATATAACGATTCTCATCGAAACTTTCACTAGAATAAAAGTGATCACGATATACTTCACGATTTCTAATAGCGTCGTAAAGTACTTCAAAGATTTCCCAATCCTGTTGTAACACATTGTGATTTTCTGGCGAATATGAAAAGTTCTTCGTAAACTCGTGTTCTCGCTCTTGTAACACGTCTTCTAAAAAACGTTTTATATCCTTCACTACATAGCACCGTTTCGCGCCTGCTTTGAGTTCTAATATTAATTTTTCATCATACGTAATTTGGCAGTAATATTCGATTGCCAATGGTATTTTTTCAGGTAAAACCTCTGTCGAAACTGACCTACGCTGTACGGAGGTAAGGGCACGAATAAAATTGTCTGTCAGCGTATAATTCACCCTATTTCCAGGATATTGCTGATTTGTTGCCCTTGCTTGCACATTACATAGTGTTGCTACAATATGTTTACAAGCATCATAAGCATGAAAAGCCGGACAATCACAGTATGGCCGGATTGTACCTTTTTCTATATCCTGCATATTAATCTCAACAAAGTAATCTTCCGTACCATGTACCGTTGCAGTCCAAACATGGTGGTTAATGTCATACAAAAGGTCACTAACTCGACCTTCTTGATAATATTTCAGTCCACGTTTATATAAAAACGACGGAAACATTCGTTCTAAGTTTACTTTCGATAGTATATTTGACATGGTTTTACCTGCCTTTTTTCAACTATATAAAAAATGATACTATGTACTATTCTAACAGATTACACCGTCATATTTATAGTGTGAGGTATTTTAATTTATGAAACATTAGACAGTTACTTTACTATTAAATTGCATATACGATGTAAAAAATAATTTACAGAAGAAATCTCCACTATCTATTTCATTTGCTGGTTCATGAATCAGAACTAAATGATATAGAAAAAAACTAGCATTCGTAGAAGCTGATTGCTAGCTATCCTTTATATATATAGGATTGAAAACCGTGCATAAATTAGTGTGATTACAGCATGCTGTCGTTTCAATAACATCAAACGATTAAGCATCTGCAAATGATGTCACATTTATTTTGCCGTTCAATTTACAGTTCACGACCTTCTACGCGTTTCATGAATTCCTGGGCAGCGTTGTAACCTTGTTGTTTGAGATACCAATTGTTTGCAGCCGCTTCAATTAAACCTACGATATCACGGCCGGGCTGTAGTTGGATCTCAATATATGGTACTTCCACCCCTAAGTATTGCGAATATCTAGGTTCCAAATCTAAATCATTATGTAAGGAATCTTTCTCCCAATTTGTCAACTTAATATCAAGTACGATTCGTGTTTCGTCCTGAAAAGCCTTTGATCCATAAACCCGTGCCACATTTAGTAAGCCAATACTACGTAATGCAAGAAATTCCTTATTATTTTCATGATGTGTGCCTAAAATAGTATCTGGGCCAAGTCTTTTTAACACCACAATATCATCTGCAACTAAACGATGTCCTCTGCCAATTAACGTATGTGCCGTTTCACTCTTACCAATACCGGATTTCCCCCGCAATAAAATACCCATTCCAAAAACACTGACGCAAACACCATGTATCGTCATTTCAGGCGAAAGCTCCCTCACCATGTATGCATCGTATTTTTCAATAAATGAGGAAGTAGAATCCTTTGTACGTAATAATGGAATGCCTTCTTCCTTACAGTACCGGATAAGATATGTTAACCCTTCTTGATTCGCAGTCACGATAAAACAAGGTGGGCGATATTTTACGATATTCCCTATCCGAATTTGTCTTTCTTCCTGGCTGAGCTTATGCAAATAAGTAATTTCCTTTCGACCTAGTACTTGTACATGGTTTTTGGGAAAGTAATCAAAGTATCCAGTAAATTCTAAGCCGGGTCGATATGTTCTTGGCTTCGTAATTAGACGATCTAATACATCCTCACCTACTAATACTTCTAAAGAAAACCTTTCAACTAAGTTTTTGATGGGTACAGCTTTCATTTTAGATACACACCCTATCCATTCTTCATCATTTCATTCTAAAGGCGGGATTACGAAGGTTGAAGCTTGGCTAATTCCCTCATTTCACGTTCTTTGCCAACCTCTAACTCAACCTGTATATACGATCTTCATATCCTAACATCCCACATCCTCATATTATCATATTAGTAGGAATACACATCGTTCATTTGTTAAAAATAGAAGTCATTTATACGCACGAATAAGGGGTCAGACCCCTTATCGGCGTGCTTTCATATATAAGTATATATACAACAAGATAGATATCATCACTGAACCTGCAGCTGTTGCATAAATAACACCGTAATGGAACATGTAAGCAAGCTGACCAAATAAGATTGCACCAATCCCGACTCCAAAATCAAACGAGGAGAAGAAGGTTGCATTAGCCATCCCTTTTCGGTGTGCAGGGGCATTATCAACCGCCCATGCTTGTAACGCTGGCTGAACACTTCCAAACCCTAGACCGTATAATGCGGCAGCAAACAATAAAACACCTGTATTCGGAAGCCATGACAACAATAACATCGCAATAAAGATAAGTACCGTACCCGGTAAAAAGATGTAAAGATGCCCTTTTTGATCATATATTCTTCCCGCAAATGTACGGGATAACATTAGGAATAACGCATAAATAAGAAAGTACCATTCAATTCCAGCAATACTTTTTTCCGTTGCGTATAGAGGTAGGAAAGATGCAATTCCTCCAAATGTGAAGGTAATAAAAAACAGTAAGATGGATGGTTGTATAGCTGTTTTCTCAAAGAAATCAAATCTTACAGTTGCAGCGCGATTTGGTGATTGCTCCACTTGTTTATAGCGAACCTTTGTCGCTAGAAGAAATGCAACTAATCCACAAACTGCACAAATAAGAAATAACATCGCAAAGGATATTTTTCCAACTAAAGCAAGCCCAAGCGAAGGACCTAATGCTAATGCCAAGTTGCCCGATAAACCAAAATATCCGAGCCCCTCACCCCGCCGTTTCTGAGGAATTAAATCTGTAGCAATTGTCCCTGTTGCTGTCGTTGAAAAACCAAAACCTATGCCTTGCACCATCCGCATGGCAACTAAAAAGCCAATACTAGCAATAAAGGCGAATGAACCAATTGATACGACAAAAATGCCTAGGCCCAACATATACACAAACTTTCTTCCCTTTGTCTCCAACAATTGTCCTGCGTAAGGGCGAAAGATTAAAGCGGAAAATGTAAAACTACCAACGATTAAGCCAATTGCTTGGTCGCTCCCCCCTAATTCCTTCACAAATAGTGGTAATGTAGGTAAGGTCATTTGGAAGCCTAAAAAAATAAAAAAGTTCGCAATACAAACGAGAATAAAGTCGCGCGACCAGATTTTTTCTACCTTAGGTGATGCTTGTATGTTCTGTTGAATCCCCATATGATTGTCTCCTTCTTTCGCTACTCGAAATATAATTATACATGATTATTCGAATTATTGGAAAGAATATAGCCAATATATGTTGCATGACAATTTCATCGCATATTTACATGCTGTTAGACCATCGCCTTCAAGCATGCAAGAAAATATTCACGCATTTAAATAAAAAGGCCAATCCCCATCTTTCGGAAATCAGCCATTTTGTTATTTTTCAATCACACCACAAGATACTCTATCACCGGAGTTACCTGCTGGCTGTGATTTATAATCATCTAATTGCGAGTGGATCATGAGTGTTGTTCCACCTTTTTTAAACAAGGAATTTTTCTTTCCCTTTTCTAGTGTAACCATGTTGGCCAGTACTTCCGCTCTTACATAACCTTCTTCATCTGCCTCAATATTTGGCAAATCTCCCGCGTGTGGCCCTTTCGGATTATCAAATCCATGTTCCTTATTTGTCGGGTTAAAATGCCCACCTGCTGATTCAAAATCTGGCGGATCACATTTACCTTTTTCATGAACATGGAAGCCGTGTAACCCTGGCGTTAAACCTGAGGCTTCAATAAATATCATAACACCATCATCTACTTGTTCTAATTTAGCTGTACCGACTTTCTCACCTTGCGTATTTATCATCGTTGCATGAGCTGTTAAAGGCGTTTCCTCATTTGCAACCGTCGTTTCAACAGCAGTGCCCTCGTTTTGATCCTTCTCAGTTCCATTTGAATTAGAACAAGCACCGACAATGAGAATAAACATGGCAAAAATAAAAATGGTATAACTTCTCTTCATGTCAATCCCTCCGATAGTTGTTGTCACTCACAATTATCGACAACACTTCGCGGGAATAAACATCATTTTTAAATTCAATAAACTTATTACCGCGTGATAAACTTTACAATAATTTCGTAGTAGGAAATGCTGCGCCACCTCATTTGCCCTTTTCACTGATTACACGCATAGACGCCAGTGTAAATCGTGAAGGCCAAAACAAAAAGGGCCTCCTATATTTTAGGAAAGCCCATCGAATAATGAATTGTTAAACTGTTGCAATATGTTTTTCACTTTTATGGTTATCTTTGTGAAGACGTTCTTTAACAAATGGAATTACCCAACGATCCAAACCAATTTTTCCAGCGTTTGCTCCAGCTACAACGATAAAGAATGTAATCAGTACCATTTGAGCATTTGTACTTACGGTACCGCTAAACAAGAAGGCAAAGTTCATTGTCATCCCCATAATTGCTGCGAAGTTTGTGAAAATACCTAGTATTAAAGCAAGACCAACAAGTACTTCTCCAAACATGACGAGATAGCTAAAAACTCCTGCACCTGGTAGTGCAACATGCTCTAAAAACGCTGCCCACCATCCTTGTACTGCGGGATGATCTCCACCTGCACTTGCAATCGCACCTTGCAAAAATCCACTTGCATCAAAACCAGGACCAGTTAATTTTCCAATTCCAGCAGTTAACCAGGCATAACCGATATAAATTCTTAAGAAAGCTAAAATACCTGCACTTATTTTATTAGTCCGAATGAAATTTAAAAACATATCCACCACTCCTTTTTGTTTGTTCAACCATTCACATATAGTGATAAATTTAATCTGTTTCTACTACGCTTTTATATTAACATGGTTCTATATATTTTGCATTAGTTTGTTCATCATTTCACAAACTTATTTTAGTTTATGGCAAACTTGTGACATCCATCTATGTGTAACCCTATCATATCAATCGTTCAAATAAATGATGTTATCGCAAATTTAATCCAGTCCCACCACATTTATAATGAAAGTCATATTTTTAACTTTTATTGAAACCTTCCAAATTCCCTCAACGTACTATATATTACACAAATCGTTGAAAGGGGGATTAAATGAGTTTTATCGATTATATGATTATTTTTTTATTCCATATCATTATTCCAATTGGATTTATCATTGAACTGTGGAGAGCAAAATTTAAAAGTAAATTTAGTTGGCTTTTGTCCATGCTTTTGTATTCCCTTTTCATTATCCTTTATTTTCTAATTGGTGCGTGGGATATTTTAGGGTATTACATTCGTTACGTCTTGGTCGTATTACTCGTCATCGCAATCGTTTTTTCATGGTTACGTGTAAAATCATTACCGAACCGTCTCTCCACTGAAAAGCTATTAGGATTTAGAAATATTTTCATTTACCTAGCCATAAGTGTATTTTTATTTGGTGGCTTTTCCATCTTGATGAGTTTTACAGACCGTCATCATCCTTTACATCTTACGTTTCCGCTTCAAGATGGTACTTATTATATTGGGCAAGGTGGGAATACAGGATTTCTTAATCATCATGATAATGTACCACAACAATATGCATATGATATTGTAAAACTAAATACATACGGCTCACGCGCCACCGGAATATTTCCAAGCGAGCTAGAAAAATATGAAATTTTTGGTGATACACTGTATAGCCCATGTAATGGTGTTGTGACTGACATGCAAAATACGTTACCTGATTTAACGCCACTCCAAATGGACAGTAAGAAACCTTATGGAAATTATATCGGTATGCAATGTGAAGGATCACAGGCTACCGTGTATCTCGCACATATGCAGCAGGATAGTATACAAGTACATATCGGGGATCAGGTGATGCTAGGCGAAATAATTGGGAAGGTTGGGAACTCTGGTAATACAACTGAGCCACATCTACATATACATGCAGAAGAGAATGGGATTGGGATACAAATTCAGTTTGATGGAGAATCGCCAATACGCAATAGTTTAATAAAGAGATAATGTAAACATATCGTTTTCAAGAGAGGAAGTAGATAAATGAATACTGTTTTAGCTGTAAATAATTTAGAGAAATCATTTAAAGATAAAAAGGTTTTAAATGGTATAACATTTGAAGTGAAAAAGGGAGAAATCATGGCTATATTAGGGCCAAATGGTGCAGGTAAATCAACAACGATTCGGAATATCATGGGAATCATGTATCCCGATACTGGTTCCGTCAAATTTGAAAACTATCACGATATTCCACGGCATAAAATTGGCTACTTACCTGAAGAGCGTGGCCTATATAAAAATGTAAAAGTAATGGATATGCTACTATATCTTGCTGAATTGAAAGATTATCCTTTAAAAAAAGCGAAAGAAAGAGCATTCGCTTACTTAGAAAAGTTTGACCTAAAGGGAAAAGAAAATGTGAATCTAGAAGAACTTTCTAAAGGAATGAATCAAAAGGTTCAATTTATCTCTTCCATCCTGCATGAGCCGGAACTGTTAATCTTAGATGAACCCTTTTCAGGACTTGACCCGGTTAGTCAAGACATATTCAAAGACGAAATCCGCAGCCTAGCAGATAATGGAACTGCCATTTTATTATCTTCTCACCAGATGAATTTAGTTGAGGAGATTTGTGATCGGTTATTTATGATTCAACGAGGACAAAAGATTATTTATGGCACTTTAGATGAAGTGAAAACTGAATATGCGAACTTTAAATGTACGATACGCGGGAAAAATAAACTAGCTGATTTAGAGAGAATCCCTCGTGTACAACGTGTAGAACAAAAAAATGACGTTTCCATCCTATACTTAGAAAAGGATGTTTTTCCAACAACATGGCTAAGAGAATTGCCAGAGTATCTTGTCATACACGAATTAACGATTGATAGAATCTCACTTCATGAGATTTTTATCGACATTGCAACAGATAGAAATTTATTAGTAGAAGCAGGTGAACAATATGCGTAATGCTATGAAGGTTGCGAAGTGGGAAATAAAGCGTAATTTAAAGAATAAGACATTTTTAATTGGCTTATTCCTTACGCCATTACTTATTTTAGGATTTGCATTTATTGGTAGTTTAGTAGGTTCAGATGACGATGAGGCAATGACAAATGTTTATATTGTTGATGCATTAGGTGTCTATGATGTAATAGAAGAAACTGCAAATGTGGCTGAGCTTGATTGGAATGTACATCAGGCAGATCTTTCTGAGGAAGAAGCGGAAAAGGATTTAGCTGATAAAGAAGATGCCGCTTATATTTTTGTGGATAAGCGTGCTGTAGATGAAGGTATCATTCCAGTTTATACAAGTGAAGAAATCGCCTCTTATTTTATGAGTGAAGTACAAGTATTAGAATCACCTATTAAGGCCCAACAAATGAAAGAAATTGGTTTATCGGATGAGCAGTTAGCAGCTGTTTCCACACATATTCAGTTTGAAGAAGTTGGATCCGCTGTAGAAGAAGATGACAGTGAAAGTTCTGGGGTAGATGGATTAACAGGTGATGATTTATTTAAAACACTCGTACCAGGTATGTTTGCTGGCATTATCTTGCTATCGATTATTTTTGCAGGGATGTATATTTTCCAAAGCGCCTCCCAAGAAAAGAAAGATAAAATTGCGGAAATAATTTTATCTTCCATTACACCTGGGGAATTGATGCAAGGGAAAATTATTGGCTATTTTGTACTCGGACTTGTGCAAGCGGCGGTTTTACTTTTCTTTGCGATTCCAATTACATTGTGGAAAACAGATATTCCTGTATTTGAATACTTATTCGTACCGGAAACGTTATTACTCGTATTCATTGCGATTCTAGGTTACTTATTATTTGCTTCACTGTTTGTTGGAATTGGAGCAACGATGGCAGATGTTAGCTCAGCAGGAAACTTCCAAGGTATTGTGATGATGCTTCCATTCCTACCATTTGCGTTAATAGGACCTGTCATTAGTGATCCAAGTGGTTTGGTTGCCCAAATTGGCACATATGTACCGTTTACAACTCCAGGTATTTTACTATTACGCTTAACGATGCTAGAGGAATGGCCTTGGATCGAAATTGCAATCGCCCTTGTCATCCTCATCGTAAGTATTTGGCTCTTTATGAAATTGGCTGGGAAAATATTCAAAGTAGGTATTTTAATGTACGGAAAAAATGCGACACCTAAGGAAATTTGGAAATGGCTACGTGCATAACATATCGTTCATATGTTATCATTCATATTGTGAATCTGAATGAATAACGTACCTTCAATCACCCAAATCAGAACACGTTTCGATTTGGGTGATTATTTTAATCTAACGAAAGTTTTACTTTATCAAGATAGGAGCGTACGATAATGAAAAAAATCATAATCAGTATTGCCTGTATCATTATTGTCGGATTAAGTGTAGCTACCATCTATTATCAAAAGTTGCCACCCCTAACACTTGCTGATGCATATCCAATACTACGTGGACATCCAGATCATGATACAACACAGAACCAAACACAAAACGAGCCCAAAAAAATACAGCCGATTTACGAACAAGACAATATTGGTTATGCGTTTCAAGATCATGAGCTTTACATTACTTTTGACAACGGTTCGAAATGGAGCACTGTTCCTGTTGAGATAGATAAGTTATTTGGTGGAGAGTATAATGGAGCTAAAGATAAACTGATTGACGGAAGCTTTGTACTATCAAACCACAATACTTCTTTCATATATCTTGATGGTGCAAGTCATGATAATAGGCAACTTGCCGTTGTATACACAAAAGACAAAGGACAAACGTGGCAACATGTGAAGTTAGCGGACGTCCCCTCACTACGCTTTAGAAAAATAGCCTTTTTAAATCATTCATTTGGTTATATGATTGTTTCAACAGATCGTACCATGTCTGCCGAAGCCACAAGTGTATTCTTAACATATGATGGTGGGGAAAATTGGCAAGTAACAAATCAAGCAGATACAGTTACTTTAATTTCTGATGGGGCTTTTCTTGATGAACAAGTTGGCTTTTTATCCTTTAGTAGAATTAACCCTGAAGAACCTGAGTTATATGTAACACAAGATAGCGGGGAAACTTGGACATTCGCTACGTTTCATATACCAGAAACGTATGATAAAGTTTTCACCACAGCTGAAGTGCCACAAAAAGATTACAATCATTTAACTGTACTTGTGAATCAAGGACCAAATGGAGACTATAAAGGTGGACAAGTAAAAGGGGCATTTATTTCTAATGATAACGGGGAGACTTGGGAATTCGCAAAGGAGGTAGAACCAGATGAAACAATCGAATAGACTAACAATAGTCGGCTGGGTATTGTTACTCGTCGCTATCGGTTGCTTATGCTTTCAAATTGGCTACCTTTTCCTTCATCACATATACCACGTAGAGCTTATTGATAACCGATTATTTTATATCGTAAACATCCTTTGCGTACTTTGTCTCACACTCGCTTTTCAATTTCTCCTTCATTTATCAAAAATGTGGAAGATAATTGGCGTTGTAATTGTTAGCCTATTTATTACCGTAAATGCAGCTTTACTCATTTCAGACAATGATAAAATTAAAAATATCACGAGTATATCCCCTAACTATAAAAATATCTTATCCATAAAAATGACCAAAAATGTTGGATTAGCTATGTATTACAGATCCTACTATGGTATATTTGCCCGACCAAAGGAAATTTTACCGAAACAAATGACAGATGAATTTAAAGTAGCATGGTTAGCAAATGATGTAGCAGCTGTCACATACACGGCGCCCGATCAATCTATCCATCAATACATCGGCACATACGGTGATCGTGGTGGTGGAACTTCCTATTATTATGTTGGTGCTGAAATACATGGTACGTGGATAGGCAATCAAATACAGGTTATTAGTCATACAGATGGCATCACTATTATTGATAATGGAAATACAGATTCTTTCGATTGGGATCATATTAATCAGTACGGTACCCTTGCGGTTGTACTAACAAATCCTGACGGAAGTGCTGCTTGGACAATTGCTTTAAATGAAAACTTCCATGTTGACCAAGCAAACCAACCTATTCAAAAAGGCCAAATTAGCTTATACAAAGCTACAATGGCAGACAATGAACCTATTACATTAGATTTTAAGAATGACGATTAAAAATAATAGTTTTCCTTATCTCCCTTACATTTCTGTAGGGGATTTTTTTATCGCAAGTTAAACAACTGTAAGTCCCCACTTCAAGTATTCGTGGGATTTTAAGATTGATTGACAGTGGATTAAAAGCAAAGAAAGGCCCGACTCTTTTAACTAACCATAAATGGGGATTGTGCAAATTTTATTTTCTTTTAGTCTACTACGTATAATTACAATAGATTGTGTCCATCCTTTTACTAGTTTACTATTTTCCGAAGGGATGGCAGAAAACATGGGGAATTTACAACGTAGTTTGATTGCAGTTATTGTTTTTACTTTCATATTCACATGTATACCTTTTACGGTAGCATATGCAAAGGCAGAAGAGAATACGACGTATGAAGTTGGTGTTACTTTTTTAAATATGCGTACAGGCCCATCATTAGATGCAGAAATTATTGGTCAGTTAACCGTCGGGAGTAAATTAAAGACATTTGCTAAAGACAATGGTTGGGTGAAGACCTTTTATAATGGAAAACCAGTATGGGTAGCAGAACAACATTTAATTCCATTATCTATTGATACTGAGAAAGAAAGGAAAAAAGCAAACGCGAAGAAAGACAAAAAAAGGAAGAAAAGAGATACAAATTTAAATAGGCCGCATAACAGTGGTGAAAAGAATGATACAAAAGATACGGAGCAAGCTACAGATAGTAAAAGCGGAGACAACAAGCCAACACTTCAAGACTTTTTACCATATTTTCAATCTAGATTACTAGACTTAAGTGATGCACTAGTAGAACAACAAGTCGAGGAGCCGAATGACCGTGAAGATAACTCTTCGGACGAAGTGACAGAAAAAAGTAATGTGCCACAAAAAAAGAAATTAAATGCACATCAACCCCAAAAACCAAAAGTTTCACACGAGTCGATTAAAGCTTTAGAAAACTTCCATTTTACAATTGACCCTGGTCATGGTGGTAAAGACCCTGGTGCAGTTATAAAAGATACACAAGAAAAGGATCTCACACTCGCTACCGCAGAAGTAGTCGCGGAACATTTACGTGAAGTAGGTGCCACTGTAACACTTACACGAAGTCGTGATGAATTCATTGAATTAGAAAATCGAGCGGCTATTAGTAATCAGCATCAATCAGATGCCTTCATTAGCATCCATTTTGATTCTTTTGAACGAACAGAGGCAAGTGGTGTGACAACACATTTTAGTAAGAAAGGCGAAAGTTTAACTTTAGCACAAAATATCCATTCATCCTTGAAGGAACACGTACCATTAGATAACCGTGGAATGAAACGTTCCAATTATCTCGTTTTACGTAAGAACAATCAGCCTGCTGTTTTACTAGAATTAGGTTTTATGACGAACCCTTCTGATTGGAAGAAAATACAAACAAAGGAATTTCAAAATGAAGTTGCAGATGCCATTTTGGAAGGACTTGCAAAGTTTGTGTTTGAAAAGAAGTCTCCCTAAGCGAACCCGGGAAGCACTCCAATAAAGAGGTGCTTCCTGATTTTTTAACTTACATTAGCATGGATGTTTTTTTCTTCCATCCACGATCATAAGCGAATTTGTCTCGCTTATATCCATCTTCCCGGTTACGCTCGTCTTTTTATTTAATACTATGAACCTAGTTTCCACCAGACTCTCTCCTTGCATAAATGAGCCCAAGAAAACCATGAAATCGATGCTCTCTCACATGAAACCCATTGACTCGCAACCATGTTGTGAGTAATGTTTGATCTGCAAAATATTCATCCTCTATGGAAAGAATTGCCTCCATATTTCCAGACTCCCGATACTTTTCTATCACTTTTTCACGATGTTTTCCATCGATAAACATGAGGTCAGCAATACAAATTTGGCCATTTGGCTTTAATACGCGATGCATTTCTTGAAAGGCTAGGAGCTTTTCATGGTCTGGCAAATGATGAAGGGCATAGCTTGAAACAATAGCGTCAACTTGTTGATCAACTAGTGGTAAAGCTAGAAAATGACCTTTTCTCGTTTCAATTGCTGGATGTTTCTGGTGACATGTTGCTAGCATTTTGTCTGATTGGTCCACACCGATGACGGTTGCCCCTTTTTCCAAAAACATGGCACCTAGATTACCCGTTCCAATACCTATATCTAGTACAATATCATTTGGTCTAACGTTTACCTCGTCCACAACCATCGCTAATGCTTCATCATAACTCGCATGAATATTGAACGTATGACCAGCCTTTTTAATGGATCGATCATATGTGTCTGCCTGTTTATCAAAATGCCAGCGATCTTCCCAACCTTTTCGCATTGCTTTTAAATGATGGAGATGAGTTGCTAGTTGATGAATTCCTTCTATTGAATAACTCCCTGCATTCGTTTGCCTCACCATCTCATCTATCGTTTGGATCATGTCATGCAACTCCAACCACTTCTCAAATAATGCCGCACGCTGCACATTTAAATAGTCACCAATACTCATCTTCTCGTCTTGTAGTAATAGTTTTATCTTTTCAAGTGGCATTTCCACTTCTCGTAGTGCCAATATCGTAGTTAAACGCATCACATCCTGTTCCGAAAAAATCCGATAGTCATTTTCTGGATCTTTATCTGGATGAATGAGCCCTTTTTCTTCATAGTAACGAATCGTTCGTGCTGTCGTGTGTAATTGTTGCGCCACTTCCTTTATTTGCATACCGTATCTCCTCCCCTTTGTATTGATTATAAACGTTAACGTGGCGGGAAGGTAAAGGGGACTTAGCAAATTATTATTGCTCAACTTTCACACCCCGAAAAAGAGGAATACACTTGTTATGATTATACTTATAATTACCTAGAATAGTGTTCTTGACACGACTTTTTATAGAAACAGGTAATCAAAACACCGCACCTTGCATATACTTCGCTTTCCGTGGGCGAGTGCCGAGCCTCCTCGGACTACCGTCCTGCGGGGTCTCGCCGATCTCTTACTTCCCACAGGAGTCTACGTATATGCAAGATGCCTAAAATAGGTGTCATCATTTTTTTGCCAGCAACAACCTCTTTTCAGTACCATATTTAATCTCCTAGTGGTATTTACAGAGTGTGCAGATAATCATCTGAATGATAAAGCATGTCACCTTTCGTGGAAGGTAACGGCGTTATAAACCTTATTCCATTTATATGTCACTTTTTCCAATGCAAAAAAAAGTTCGTTAAAAAGTCTGTTCTACACCAATTGTGTCAAGGTTTTTATCCTTAAATTAGTCTGCGATAGTTGAGTTATTGTAAATAAACGGTTTGAGTAAGTCCCTATGGCAAAAGAGATTCTTCATGTAAAATATTTATTAGAATAAGTGTAACTTTCCTATAACTCAATCGTCTTTATAATAAATAACTTTAATTGAAAGAGGTGAAATGATTGGGGGAGAATGCGAATACCAAGCAAATAATAACAGACTGGTATACACAATATAACGATGAAATATATCGGTTTGTTCTCATGCTTACAGGAAATCATGAACAAGCCAAAGATTTAACACACGATACCTTCATTAAAGCTTTTATAAACCTTGGAAGTTTTCAAAACCAAACGAGTGCAAAAAATTGGCTCTATCAAATATCAAGAAATTTGACTATCGACTACTTTCGAAAAAGGAACCCCGTTAATGTTTTAATGAAAGCAATAAATCCAAATCATAACTGGCAAGAAAATATTCCAGAAAGCATCCTCCTGTTAGGGGAAAAGGAACAGCAACTATATAAGTCTCTTAGAAAAATAAAAAGGTCTTATCGGGAAGTAATTATATTGAGGAAAATCAAAGAGCTTTCCATAAAGGAAACTGCTGAAATACTAAATTGGAGTGAATCAAAGGTAAAAGTAACGTTGTTTAGGGGGTTACATGCATTAAAAAGACAAATGATTAAGGAGGGTTATGAACATGAATAATAAACATAGCGAATATGACGAGATCTTTAAAAGTTTGAACACTATTAGTCTTCGTGACATGGATAGAGACGAAATGAAGTCCAAGATTTCAAGTGATATAGAGTCGATATCTCATAATAAACAAAAGAATATAAAGCTCTGGAAGCCAATGATTCCCGCCATTCATACATTGCTATTATTGTTTGTCTTTATTGCTGTAGGCTACTTCTTTATAACTAACCAGCAATCTGATAGTGCGGGTCAAGGTAATAATCCTGAATTTGAAATGACTGATTTAAATAGCATTTTTAAAGACCCTGCCGTTCGTGAAGCTGTATTTGGGGATGATGCTGAAATACTAAAGAGTAAATATATTGGTGCTGGTATTTACCATATGACATCTACAAGTAATTCCTTTTTAGTCACGTTTAATACCGATAAAATCATTGAAGTATTTACGTATATAAAGTATATACGCCAAAAAGGCATTTCGGATCATAACGATAAAGAAACGATTAAAAGTATTTTTGAAGACTCCTCGGTCAGATTGGAAGCCTTGGGAAGTATGTCTACTATTAAAAATATACATGCTGTGAATAACAGCATATACAAAATGGAGACAGCCGAACACAATTTTCTAATTCAAATAGACGATGACGATTTGCTTCATATCTATAAATTTAAAGAAAGCGTGCAATGGCACAAATAATACTTCCAAACAAATCACTGTGTATGAAAAACAAGTTGGGTAAATTCATGAGATAAATATCTAATTTTACTCCAGCATATAAAGTAGTATGCTCGTATTAGGACATATCAGGCCATTTCTAACATATAACAAGACATCTATACCATTTAAAAAAGCTAGCCACAGGAAAGTAGCTAGCTTTTTTCATCTTATTTACGATACAGAATTTGCATGATTTATTATTCATACAATCCATCCGTTTCTTCATTCATATTAATGAAGATATTTTTTGTTTGTGTGTATGCATCAAGAATGCTCTTGTACGTTTCACGACCGATGCCTGACTTTTTGTATCCGCCAAATGGTGCACCAGCTGAGAAGTTTGTATATTGGTTTACCCACATACGCCCTGTTTCTACTTTGCGTGCTACACGTAGCGCAGTGTTAATATCACGGGTAAATACACCACCACCGAGACCATATTCAGATGCGTTCGCTAATGCGATTACTTCTTCTTCTGTTTTGAATTTAATTACGGTTGCTACTGGGCCAAAGATTTCTTCTTGCGCAATGCGCGCATCATTACTGTCTGCAACTAAAATAGTTGGTGCCATGAACACACCATTTTCTAAGCCGTTTTCAGTAAGCTGATATCCTCCAGTAAGTAACTCAGCACCTTCTTGTTGGCCGATTTCTACATAGCTCAATATTTTTTCTAGTTGGCGTTTGTTAATTTGTGCACCCATTTGGATGCCATCTTCCCAAGGTAAGCCAACTTTTACGTTCTCAAAGCGTTCTTTTAATTCGCCGACAAATTTGTCAAAGATACCTTCTTGGACAAATATCCGGGAGCCTGCACTACATACTTGTCCTTGGTTGAATAAAATACCTGACATCGCACCTTCGATTGCGCGATCCCATGGTGCATCATTAAAGATAATATTTGCTGATTTTCCACCTAGTTCGAGTGTTGCTGGGATTAGGCGCTCTGCAGCTGCTTTTGCAACGGTATAGCCAACTTCTGTTGAGCCCGTAAATGCTAATTTGCTAAATCCTTCATGATGAAGCATATAATCTCCAGAGTCAGCACCACGACCTGTTACGACGTTTACAACACCGGCTGGTAACACTTGATCCAATAACTTCGCTAATTCTAAAATACTTAACGATGTTGTCGATGATGGATGGATCACGACTGTATTACCTGCTGCAAGTGCTGGAGCTAATTTCCATGCTGCCATTAATATAGGGAAGTTCCATGGAATAATTTGTCCCACAACACCAATTGGCTCTTTTAATGTGAGAGTTAAATTATTTTCGTCTAATTCTTTAGCAGTTCCTTCTTCTGAGCGGATGACTCCGGCAAAATAACGGAAGTGATCTGCACTTAATGGAACATCTGCAGTCCGTGTTTCACGTAATGGTTTCCCATTATCTAATGTTTCGACCATTGCTAAATGCTCCAGGTTTTCATCTATTAAGTCGGCGATATCAAGAAGCATTTTACTTCTTTGCTCTACGCCGATTGTTTTCCACGTTTTGAATGCTTCTGTTGCCGCAACTACTGCTGCATCAACGTCTGCATGTGTTGCATCGATAAATTCAGATAGTTTTTCACCTGTACTTGGGTTAAAACTCGTAATCTTATTACCTTCTGTCCCCTCAACCCATTGACCATTGATATATAGTTTATATGAAGAATCTACATATTGATTTACATTCATTTGAAATTCTCCCTTTCCCTGTAATATTTTCAATTACAGTTTTATTTTACTCCTCCAATATCAAAGAATCATATATTCTGCTCATAGACATTCTAGACATCTGTATTCCCCCCCATTTTTGATAAGGGAAATGCCATGTCTACTTTTATTTTCAAGAGAAATGATACATGGTACACTTTAGTGAGGAATGTGAGGGTGATTTATAATGGAAAAGCGTATTGAAAAAATGACAAAAGATATCCAACGAACATTTGGTTTAAATGATTATTTTCTTAAAACATACCATCTATCACGACGTGTGAATTCTCTATTACAAACAAACTATTACATCACGATGGAGTGGTTTCCTAATCAATATGCGAAATGGGTGGAGGATACAAATCCGGACGGGACCGCAGTAATTGAAGTAGATTTCCATACAGAAGATGTCAATTCTATCATTTTTGTAAATGGGGTGACGTATACAACGAAGGAGCAGGTGTTTCCTACTCCAGATTTAGAACATATTATTGATTGGATTGAAGTCATGACCGGCCTTACTTGGGGAAGACAAATCCAGTTGCATTCACAGTCGCTAGATAAAAAGGAATTTCATTTTCAAGCAACAGTTGATAATATGCCTGTTTGGCCAACAGGTACGATTGATTTAGAGTTTAATCATCATGACCAGCTCGTTTCTTTTACAAAAGATGGTGTTTTCCCTAGCGAAGAAATGTTGAATTGGGAGCCATTTTCACTTATCCCAGAAGCAACAGCATATATCGCTTCTGCCAATTGTAAATTAATGAAAGTTCCAGGGGATACTAGTTGGAAATATGTATATGGCATACATGATCAATTTGTAACGAATGATGGGAAGAAACATTTCCCCGTTGATACAGTCACACGCAACGGTACATTCAAAAAAATGGATGTGCTACTAGAATGGCAAGAAAAGAAAACATCGGATAATTTAAAAATAAATGAACAAATACAAGTTGAACGGAATATATCAATTGAGCAAGCAATCAGTCACGAACCAGCCCCTGCTGTACAGCAGATTACAGAACAAGATATGGATGCATGTATCCACGAAGCAACACATTATCTTCAAGCTGTGGCACCCTCTGATACCGGCCGTTGGAGATTATGTGAAGTCTACAGATACGATATATATCTTATCGCCATCTTAAAACAAACAAATAAAGATTATGATGTAGCTATTGAACCACGGCATACATTATTTATAAAACAAGATGCAGAACTGTACCATATTGTTCATGTGTTGGACGACAAAGCATTATGGGATAATCTTTATGTGAATTTAAAAGAACCGAAAGCTGCTGTCATTACAAAAGAACAAGCTTTTGAAAAGCTACAAAAACATGTTACATTAACGCCAACCTATGTGTACGATGTGGAAAAACAGTCATATGAATTATGTGGGAAAATATCTTGCCCCTATTTCGTTCATGCTGTAACAGGTGAATTAAGTTTAATTGATTTATAACAGTAGAAGTGAGTTTCATATTGAACGATTTAACGTAAAGTTATCCACCAATTTTGTGACCTTATATTTTTAGTTCATCTATCTATATGCATGATTTAAATTGATTCGTTGCATGAATACATGTAAAATAGAAAGAAGATAATAAATTTACGGTAATCTTCATATACATAATACAGTCGGCCTATGCCGATTTTATTTTTAACATGACTTTCCCTCCTGTTTATGTATCATGAAAATAGTAGCGTAAATACAGATCGTTAACGGGGTGTATACGTGAAGGAGTGACACATGCATGCAAATGAATAAACGTGGTATATCGATTGAAGAAAGGGTCCAACATTACACAGAATCTGTTTTTCAAAAGATAATAAGTAGAGATCCCTATGAAAAGGAATTTCACCAAGCTGTACGTGATTTAATCATTTCTATCAAACCAGTTCTTGTTAAAAATCCTACATACGTTGATTTAAATATTTTGGGTCGCATTGTAGAACCTGAACGTCTCATTACATTTCGGGTACCATGGGTAGATGATCATGGTAAGGTTCATGTCAATCGTGGCTTTCGTGTTCAATTTAATAGTGCACTAGGTCCATATAAAGGAGGACTGCGTTTTCACCCGTCTGTGAATGCTAGTATTATTAAATTTTTAGGTTTTGAACAGATTTTTAAAAATGCACTAACCGGGCAGCCTATTGGTGGTGGAAAAGGTGGCTCCGACTTTGACCCAAAGGGAAAATCCGATGCGGAGATTATGCGTTTTTGCCAAAGTTTTATGAATGAATTAGTGAATTATATCGGACCTGATGTTGATGTTCCTGCTGGCGATATTGGCGTTGGTGCAAAGGAAATTGGTTATTTATTCGGCCAATATAAAATGCTTCGTGGTAAATATGAAGCTGGAGTATTAACAGGTAAAGGGCTTCATTATGGTGGTAGTATCGGACGTAAAGAAGCAACTGGATACGGCACTATTTATTTTGTAAATGAAATGTTAAAGGAAATGAATGATTCCATCAAAGATAAAACTGTCATTGTTTCCGGTTCTGGGAATGTGTCCATTTATGCGATGGAAAAAGCTACACAATTAGGTGCTCACGTGATTGCTTGCAGTGACTCCAATGGCTATATATACGATGAGAATGGTATCAATTTAGATACAGTAAAACGAATAAAAGAAGTAGAAAAGGGAAGAATTAGTGATTACACAAAATTCCATCCTGAAGCAGAATATACAGATGGGTGCGCTGGTATATGGTCACTTCCTTGTGACATTGCCCTTCCATGTGCAACCCAAAATGAACTTGACGAAAAGTCTGCCAATCAACTCGTTAAAAATGGTGTATCTATTGTTGCTGAAGGTGCTAATATGCCATCTACCCCTGATGCAATCGATGTCTTCCTATATAACAACATCCAATTCGGCCCTGCAAAGGCTGTGAATGCTGGTGGCGTAGCTGTCTCCGCATTGGAAATGGGACAAAATAGTTCGCGGATTGCTTGGAGTTTTGAACAAGTAGATGCAAAACTACATGAAATAATGGAAAATATTTATCAAAGTTGCGTGCAAGCTGCAAAAGAGTATAATCGACCAGGCAACCTTATCGTGGGTGCAAATATTGCTGGCTTTTTGATGGTCGCGGATACAATGGTGGATTTAGGAGTTATTTAATTAGTTTAAATAAAGGGGCGGAAAATCCGCTCTTTTTTCATAAATTCATTCCCGTATCTCATCACTTTTCATCTTGCATTTGCAAATATAGCAGCATGACTTTTTGCTATATATTTGCATGTCTTTATACAATAAATGGAAAGGGGTGAATAGTACTGTGCGTGATGTTGTCAATGAAATTAAACATGCAAATCATCTTGTTATATTTACTGGTGCCGGTATGTCAACAGAAAGTGGACTACCTGATTTTCGTTCTGAAAATCGAGGCTTATGGGAGAAATTCAATCCAGATGAACTTGCAAACGTACAAGCATTAGAAAACAACCGTGAGGAGTTCGTTAACTTTTATCGTTATCGCCTACAAGAAATTAAAAAGTTCCAACCACATGCAGGGCACCGTATTTTAGCTAAATGGGAAGAACAAGGACTTGTAAAAGGGATTATTACACAAAATGTCGATGGATTTCACCATGATGCTGGCAGTCATCATGTAATGGAATTGCATGGAACGTTTCGCGCTTTCCACTGCAACGACTGTCATAAGGACTTTGATCCAGAAGTTTTCTTCCAAGGTAAAGATATTTGTGATACGTGTGGCGGCACGATACGCCCTGGTATCGTTTTGTTTGGAGAAATGTTACCAGAAAATGTGTTTATAAAAGCCGAAGAAGAAACATTGCAAGCTGATGTATTTATCGTATTTGGTTCATCGCTTACGGTTACCCCAGCAAACATGTTTCCAATGCTTGCACAAGAACGTGGCGCAAAATTAATTATTGTGAATCGTGACCCAACACCACTCGATCGCTACGCAGATTACGTTATCCGAGATAAATCGATTAAAGAAGTATTGGAAGAGTGGGATACACAAATTAAAAATGCTACATGAGATAATCATAAATACTAAATTAACTTTAATCTGAGGTCCTATGCACTTTCCCTCCTGATTCGTAAGTTGTAAAGGAAAGAGCCGAACCAACGTTTTACATGTTTTATAAATATCCTTGAAATAATTTAAAAAGAGACGAAATCACCAGCTTACTGTACACCCCAAATGTTGGATCGACTAAATCTAACCTTTTTGGGGGCAGCACATTGATTTCGTCTCTTTTTGTTGTCATACATATCATATTCGCGTCTGTCTAATATGTACCTACCCTAGCACCGCACGGTCACTATCAAATTGCTCTCCACGTATTTCTTGGAATTTATGTAATAAGTTCTCTATTGTTAAATTACGCTTTTCTTCAGCTCCTACATCTAATATGATTTGTCCTTTATCCATCATAATGAGCCGGTTCCCTAAATCTAATGCTTGCTGCATATTGTGTGTTACCATTAGAGTTGTTAATCCAAAACGCTTAATAATATCCTTCGTTAGCTTCGTAATAAGTTCTGCCCGTGATGGATCAAGTGCAGCAGTATGTTCATCTAATAGTAATATATTTGGCTCCGTAAATGTTGCCATTAACAGTGATAATGCCTGACGTTCTCCGCCTGAAAGAAAGCCGACTTTTGCCGTTAAACGATTTTCCAATCCAAGATTCAGTGTTTTTAAGTAATCTTTAAAAAGTTCTTTGCGCTTTTTCGTAACACCCATTTTAAATGTTCGTTTTTTATCACGCGCAAATGCCATCGCTAAGTTTTCTTCAATCGTCATCGAGGGTGCTGTTCCAGCCATTGGGTCTTGAAATACACGTCCAATATATGTCGACCGTTTATATTCTGGTAAATGCACGACTTGTTTTCCGTTAATCAACACATCTCCAACATCAGGTACGATATAACCACTAATCACATTCATTAATGTTGATTTTCCTGCCCCGTTACTACCGATGACCGTAACAAACTCACCTTCTTCAAGCACTAGATTCGTATCAATAAGCGCCTTCTTTTCGTCTGGCGTTCCTTCATTAAATGTAACGGAAATATCCGCAACCTTGAGCATCTGCTACACCCCCTTTAGTTCTTGCAATCTTTGCCGTTTTTCCAAGCGACGCTTTTTCTCTCTTCTTGCTTGTAATACTTTTGGTGTGACTAATGAAACAATGACAAGAATTGCAGTAATCATGCGCATATCTCCGGTTTCCAGGAAATCGACACGTAAGGCTAATGTGACGACAATGCGATATATAATGGCCCCACCTATTACAGCAAGCGTAGCTCTAGCAATTGTTTTTGTTCCAAACAACGCTTCACCAATGATGACCGATGCTAAACCGATAATAATCATTCCAATTCCCATCCCAACATCTGCGAATCCACCGAGTTGGGCAATTAATCCACCAGCAAAGGCAACCATTGCATTAGAAATACCAATACCTAATATAATTAATGTGTCCGTATTTGCGGAGAAACTTCGAATCATACGTTGGTTATCCCCTGTAGCACGTAAAGCTAGCCCTATTTCAGTTCTCAAGAAATAATCCGTCAGAAATTTAATTATTAGGGTGACAACCAACATCACCATGACGATTGCCCATGTTTTTGGCATTTGATCAATTCCGATCAGTGCCAACAAGTTATGAAAGAATGTATCAATTCCACTTGCTTCCCAAATGGCTTGTAATTGATTGAATAATGTCGTTTCATTCAGCATGGAAATAGTCGACTTCCCTAATATACGTAAATTAATTGAATAAAGTGCAATCATCATGAGAATCCCCGAAAGTAATGGGTTAATTTTCCCTTTTGTATGTAGTAATCCAGTCAAACACCCCGCAATAAATCCAGCTAAAATTGCAAGTAAACTAGCAATTACAGGAGGTATCCCGTTCATAATAGCTACTGCTGCGACTGCCGCTCCTGTAACAAAGCTTCCATCTACGGTTAAATCAGGGAAATCAAGGATGCGGAAAGACAAATAAACCCCTAGCGCCATAATGGCATAAATAACTCCTGATTCTACTGCGCCAAACATTGCATAAAACATCGAATTCTCCTTTCCGCTATTTAAGTATGCTTATAAATATATATTTGGTAAGCATCAAATTCCAATCATATTTTATATGTATAGAGAAGGAAAGTATCCCAATACTTTCCTTCTCACAAAAACTCCCTTTTATTCATCTTTTGTTTAATCCTACGCGTTACTCAACATATTTTGCCATATCATCCCATTCATCATTCCACTCTACACCTTGTGCTTCAGCAGCTTCCTTATTAATATAGAGTTGGATTTCCTGAGGATTTTCAACAGGAATATCGGCTGTCTTCTTACCATCTTTTAGTATTTCCACTGCCATTTCACCTGTGCGGTAACCAATTGTATAGTAATCAATTCCATAAGTTGCAAAACCACCTTTTTCTAATGAATCCGGTTCCCCGACAAACATCGGAAGTTTTTGATCATTTGCAACGCCAACCACACTATCTAAAGCAGAAACAACCGTATTATCTGTGACAATATATAGTACATCTGCATCCCCAACAATTGTTGTTGCCGCTTGTTGTACTTCTGCAGAGTTTGCTACTGTTCGTTCTACAAATGATAAGCTCGTTCCCTCAGCCGCTTCTTTCACAGCATCAATTTGTGCAATTGAATTTTGCTCGCCTGCATTATAAATTAATCCGACTGCTGCACTATTAAAATATTTATCAATAAATAATACCGTTTCCTTAATCGCATCAGGATGAAGGTCCACAACACCAGTAATATTTTCCCCGGGCTCATCCATTGACTTTACGAGGCCTGCCCCAACAGCATCTGTTACAGATGTAAATACAATTGGAATATCATTTGTAGCCTGTAATGCCCCCATTGCACTTGGTGTTGCATTGCCAAAAATAAGGTCAACTCCATCAGCTACGAAATTATCTGCAATAGGCTTTACATTGTTTTGATCGCCCTGCGCACTTTGAAAATCATAATCAACCTTTAATCCTTTATCTTTTAATGCTGCTTGAAAACCTTCATATGCACGATCCAGTGACGGGTGTTCAACAAACTGAGAGACACCTACTTTGTAAGTTTTGCCATCTCCTTGAGAATCTGTACCACACGCTGCTAAAAAGATCATACTAACTACTATAATTCCAATAACTTGAAGCCACCTTTTCATTGCCCTTCTCCTCCCTATACTTGTTTATTATTTAAAATATTCTTATTATACCATGCCCGTCGAACTATGCAAGCTAAATTTTCAATTAATACGACTATTTTGTATTCCCTTTAATCATCTATACATTTACCATAGGTATTTTTCGGAGGAGGTAATTTACATAATATGTGTAAATCTTCTTCAGATAGACAACTTCTATTCGTAAACACATACTCGCTGCCACATAAGTAAATATTTATCATCATAACAGTCGTGGAAATCACTAATACTATCCTTACCGGGTTAGCTGATGGACCTTCAACAGACATGACATCGCAATCGAAAAAGTGGTAGAGTTTTCACATCACCTTTCCTATCAACTGGCTTGGCATCATACTATGCCTTTGTTTTAACACGAGGTGGAACATGAATTGCATATCCTGTCATAGCTTCCAGCACTTCTAGTAAACTTTCATTAACACTCGGATGGGCGTAGTTCGGAAATGTCACATCCTCTACTTTCGCAACCATTTCAAGTAATTGAACAAATGTGCTTGATAATTCCACTGCACCTTCCCCAATCATATGCATCCCTAAAATAATATCTGTCTTCACATCTACAACAACTGAGATAATGCCTTCACGCTTCCCAGTCAAGGTACGAAACCCATTTCCTTGTAATGGAAATGTCGTACTTTTCGCTTCATATCCGTAAGTAGTAGCTTCTTTTTCTGTCAAGCCAACCGTTACGATTGGTGGATTGGAATGAATCACAGTTGGTAAAAAAGTAAAATCACATTCCGAGGACTCATTAGCTAACATATGTGCGACATGTTTACCTTCCTTTATCGCCCTTACAGCTAACGGTGGGCCATCTATGACATCTCCAATTGCCAAAATATGATGAACCGATGTTTCAAACTTTTCATTTACTGCAATGGAACCATCCTCTGTCATTTGCATATGCAAACGATCGATCCCTAACCATTCTTTATTTACCTTTTTTATCCCGGAAGTATATAAGTGAGATACTTGTACGGCTACTTCTCCATGTTTACTTTTATAGATGACATGTAATCCAGCATTTGTTTCCACCACTGATTTTATATCGGCACCTTTTATCAGCTTTATTTTTTTCTTTTTACATATTCTCGTCAGCTCCTTTTGAAGTGGCACATCAAATGGAAAGTCATCGGCTGTTAGTAAAAAGGTAACCTTGCTTCCTAAATCAGCAAAAACCGATGCCACTTCGATTGCAATAAAATCATTTCCATGGACAAGTACATGATTTGGTAATTCGTTTAGTTGATAGATTTCTGATGAGCAATATATATGGTTGCTTCCTATGTGAAATTGCGCAGGCAAAACATATTCACAACCCGTCGCAATAATTGCCTTTTCAAATGTATACGTATCAAATTGATGACCATTTTCCACTCCAATTCTGTCTTCTGCTAGAAAAGAAGCTTTGCCTTTGAGCACCTCAATTTGATTGGCCTCACATAGTGTTTGCACGCCCTTTTTCAACTGCTCCACGATATTCATTTTGTATTGATGCAGTTGATTGATATGTAGAGTTGGCGTATTTGTTTGAATACCTAATGCTGCCAATTGTGGGATTCCAACAAATTCCTTCGCTACATACGCCCACAGCTTAGATGGAATACATCCTTCATGTAGACATGTACCACCAAGCCCTTTTTGTTCAATCAAAGTGACCGCTAAGCCGTGTTGAGCCGCACGAATCGCAGCATGATATCCACCTGGTCCACCACCAATGATTACTACTTCCCGATTTTGGCTAATTTCTCCAACGACCATTTATACCATCTCCAACATGAGTTTATAAGGGTGTTCTATGAATTGCGCAAGTCGATTTGTAAAAGCAATTGCAGTTGCGCCATCTGCAACACGATGATCAAATGACATAGAGAGTGTCATCATTTGTCGTATCACAATCTCATCATGTTCATTTACAACTGGCATCTTTTTCGTCTTATGAAAAGCAATGAGTGCTGTTTCCGGATAATGAATGATGGGTGTAGCAGCCGTACTCCCTAGTGGTCCTACATTGCTCATCGTAAAAGTACTATTTTGCATTTGTTCATAAGGAAGCGTGCCTTCTTTTGCTTGGGCTGTTAATTGCTTTCCTTCATCATGTATCACCGTAATTGACTTCTTGTCTGCATCGTGTAAAACAGGTACAACTAGCCCTTTCTCCGTATCAGTAGCTAACCCGATGTGATAATTACGTTTTAGTAATATCTGGTGTTTTTCCTCATCCAGTTCCGCATTAAATATAGGAAAGTCTTTTAATGCAAATACAAGGGCTTTTATTAAAAATGCCGAAACAGATACACCGACTCCATCCTTTTTTAGTTGTTCACGAAGTATGAAAAGCTCCGTCATGTCTATTTCATCAAAATGCGTCACATGTGGAATTGTAAATAATGATTTTGTCATATTCTTGGCAATCTGCTTGCGAATACCTCGAAATGGAATAGTCTCAGACTGTGTAGGTTGCATTTGTGTATGTTTGGTTTTTTCTTGTGAAGTTTTTATTTGAGAAGTGGTTTCTATGGTGTGTACAGATTGTTCTTGCTTCTGTGGAGTTAGATTATCTTTTGCATGTATAAAACGATACACATCTTCTTCTGTCACTCTTCCCGATGGATCAGTTGGTGTTACTTGTTCAATATCAATATCATGATCACGAGCAATTTTCCTTGTATAAGGTGTTGCTAGAATACGTTTGTACGCGCCAATTGGTATTGGTTTTATTGTGTTGGGTGATGGTGACGAGGTTGGCGATACAGTTTTTTGTTTCGTCTTTACATCGGATGAACTTACTGGCTGTTCTGCCTTTTCCGTTTCAATATACAAAAGCGTAGTGCCCACATCTACGATTGTTCCTGTTTCAATGACAATTTGTTTCACAACACCTGCGTGCGGCGAAGGGAGTTCCGCAACCATTTTGTCCGTTTGGACTTCGACTAACGGTTGGTCAGTCGTTACATAATCCCCTTCTTTGATGAGATAATGTACAACCTCTCCTTCAGTCATCCCTTCTCCAATATCATGTAATTTCACTTCTATCATAAGTAGAACCCTCCTTATTTACCTTATTGGTAGAATTGTTGATTTGAAATATAATGCGTACCATATCATCCCCTACACAATGGACCCAAACTGTTCAGTAGTGAAAACTTGTCTTACTAATATCGCTCCGGAAAAACACTGCGCTTTCCGTAGCGGGAAACTTGCACATATTAGTTACGAGACAGTTTGGTTCTGTTGTGTAAAAGGGAGTGTGTTTTTTTAGAAAGCAGCGTATTGTTTTAAAAATGAACTGCTTTTTCAATATGTGTAAGTAACCGCTTGGCAGTCGGTAAATAATGTTCCTCTAAAGCGAAATATGGAACTGGCACATCAAATCCCGTCACACGTTGAATTGGCGCTCGCAAATAAAGAAACGCCGTATCGTTCACGTGTGAAACAAGATCGTTTCCAAACCCACCAGTTGCATGTGCCTCATGTACAATAACTGCACGACCTGTTTTTTGAACAGATTGCGTAATGATATCACGGTCAAATGGATATAGTGTCTGCAAATCAATCACATCTGCCGTTATCCCCTTTTGTTCTGCATATGTAGCAGCCTGCTCGGCAATTGGTACCATTGCTCCCCACGCAATAATTGTAATATCTTCTCCTTCACGAAGTAATCTACCTTTGCCAATCTCCAACGTATATTTTTCAGTCGGTACTTCTACACGATTAGCCCGATAACTACGCATTGGCTCCATAAATAATACAGGATCAGGGTCTTCCACTGCTGCAATTAATAATCCTTTTGCAGCATATGGATCTGACGGACAAACAACCTTTATTCCTGGCATATGCGTAAACAATGATTCAGCACTATCAGAATGAATTTCAGGGGCACGAATTCCCGCTCCATATGGCGCACGAATGACAAGCGGCACTGTAAAATGCCCCATCGTTTTCATCCTAATACGGGCAACATGTGTCATTATTTGATCATAGGCCGGATAAATAAAGCCCATGAACTGCATTTCAGCTATTGGCTTAAAGCCATTAACAGCTAATCCGACAGACGTTCCAACAATCCCCGATTCAGAAAGCGGTGTATCAATGACACGTTCATCGCCAAATACTTCGTATAGCCCTTCCGTTGCACGAAAAACACCACCATTTTTCCCAACGTCTTCACCAAGAATCAAGGTCCGCTCATCCGCTTCTAACATCGTTTTTAATGCATGATTAATTGCCTGTATCATCGTCATTTTATTTGTTACGACATGTGAACTTGTTGTTTCCAATTGAAAGACCATTTACACTGACCCCCTTAAAAATGACAGATAGGCTTGTTTTTGTTCTTGCAGTTGTTCCGGTAATTCTGCAAAGACATAATTAAATAAATCCTCTACATCTTGTTTTGGATAAGCCTCCATTGCACTTATTGCTGCTTCTACTTCCTGCTCCAGTTCTCCTTGTATCTGTTGTATCGTTTCTTCCTGCCAATATCCCGCATGTTTCATAAAACGCGTTAGTCGTACTACTGGATCAACAACATGCTTTCCCACTTCTTCAGGTCGATATTTTGTTGGATCATCTGCTGTCGTATGTGCCCCCGTTCGCCATGTTACTGCCTCAATTAATGTAGGTCCGCCACCTCGACGAGCTTTTTCTACTGCTTTCTTTGTCTCAAAGTAAACAGCAAAACAATCATTTCCATCAACCCGAATACTTTCTATACCATAAGCTAATCCTTTTTGCGCAATTGTTTTTGAGTTTGTTTGTCTTGAAAATGGAACAGATATCGCATAGCCATTATTTTGATTAAAAAGTACGGTTGGTGTTTGAAACACACTTGCAAAGTTTAGTCCTTCATGAAAGTCCCCTTCTGATGTCGCTCCGTCTCCAAAATATACAATAGCGATTCGATCTGTTCCTTTTCGCTTTTCTGCCCAAGCAGCACCAACAGCATGTGGAATTTGAGTAGCAATTGGTACCGCCGCTGGAAATATATTTTTCCCTTTTGGTGGAACAGAACCTTCAACCCTTCCATTCCAATATAAAAATAACCTTGCCATATCCATGCCGTATGTTAACGTAGCGCCATGATCACGATAAGTCGGAAACATCCAATCCTTTTCTCCTAAGGCAAGTGCACTTCCAACTTGTGCTGCCTCTTGCCCTTCAAAAGGAGGATATGTACCAATTCGCCCTTGTCGTTGTAAACTAATTGCTTTTCGGTCAAAAGTACGAATACGAAACATATGATAATACAGTTTTTCAACTAATTCTTTCGTTATTTCCTTTTTATAAACAGCGTTTTCCGGTATTAAAATTCCTTCATCATCCATTATCTGTTTGATCGGAAATTGTTCTTCCATGATTACTCCCTCCACCTCCAGACGATATAATAGAAAAGTTATGCATTACAAGGTCCATTTGCTGTCTTGCTTCATTCATCATATTATCTAGTAAATCTTTAACAGTTGGAATTGTTGTGATTAATCCAGCCACTTGACCTCCATTTAAAAAGCCGTTCGCAAAATCTCCATGAATTGCACCTTGAATATGGCGATCTTCTGTCGTTAATTGCTGATAAGCATGGCGTGATATTCCATCCCTTTCATGCAATTGTAACGTTTGGGTATAATCTGTTTTTAAAACACGGCGCATATTTCCGAATGAACGTCCAACCGTAATTGCATCTGTGCCATCCGCCTGACAGAGTAGTTGTTTATATTCCCTATGAACAGGCGCTTCTTTCGTGGCAATAAGACGTGTACCCAATTGCACACCACTTGCACCGAGCATCATTGCTGCCGCAAACCCTTTCCCATCACCAACTCCACCTGCAGCAATTAATGGCGTGGAGACTTGCGCGGCAATTTGCGGAACAAGGGTAAACGTTGTCATTTCTTGTGGTGCATTAATTCCAGCCGCTTCAAACCCCTCTGCCACAATAAGATCAACACCCGCATACTCTGCTTTTTTGGCATGATAGACAGTAGAAACTACGGCGAGGACTTTTATTCCATATTCTTGAAGTAGTGGTACATATGGCGCAGGATTTCCTGCCGATAAACTTACAATCGGAACTGCATGCTTTTTCACAAGTGTTAGCATTTCTTCTAAGTAATCTGTTACTTGAATTGGAATATTTACAGCAAAAGGCTGTTTCGTTTGGTTTTTAATGGCGATTATCATTTGTTCTACTTCGTCAGGGGGCATTGTGCCACATCCAATTGTTCCTAAACCCCCAGCTTCTGACACTGCTACAGCCAGCTGGGCATTGCTAATATTCCCCATTCCGCCTTGAATAATTGGATATGTAATATCTAATACCTGACAGACTGGATTCATGTCGAAACCTCCCTAATTCTTACTTACTCCATCCTTTCAACAATTAGCGCGATTCCCTGACCTACACCAACACACATTGTCGCTAAACCATATGTCGTCTTTCTTCGTCTCATCTCATAAAGTAAGGTCGTTAATATGCGTGCACCACTAGCACCAAGTGGATGTCCCAATGCAATTGCACCACCGTTTACATTCACAATAGAAGGATCTAATTCTAATTGTTGTATGCAGGCGATGGATTGAGAGGCAAACGCTTCATTTAATTCAACAAGACCAATATCATCTTTGGATAAACGTGCACGTTGCAACACTTTTTCCGTCGCTGCAATCGGCCCAAGTCCCATAACACTTGGCTCTACACCTGCAACTGCACTTGAAATATATTTTGCTAAAGGCTTTATCCCTAATTCACGGGCTTTGTCTGCACTCATAAGCAATAAAGCTGCAGCACCATCGTTAATTCCAGAAGCATTACCGGCAGTTACGGTCCCATCAGTAAATAAAGGTCGTAAATTACTTAGTTTTTCGCGTGTCGTTGTTGGACGTGGATGTTCGTCAACAGACACAACATGTTCATTTCCATTTCGATCTGGATAGCTTACATGAACGATTTCCTCATAAAAGCGATTTGTTTCCAACGCTTCTTTTGCCTTTTGTTGACTATAAAAGGCAAATTCGTCTTGTTCATTACGGCTAATATGATATTTTTCCGCAACATTTTCTGCTGTTTCTGGCATGGTGTCTGTTCCATACTTTTTTTGTAATGCACCATTGATAAAACGCCAGCCAATTGTTGTATCAATCAATTCCATATTTTCTCTTGGAAACGCATGTTCAGGCTTTGCCATCACAAATGGGGCACGTGTCATACTCTCCGTACCACCTGCAATATAAACATCTCCCTCACCTATTGCAATTGCACGTGCTGCATACATGATTGCATCTAATCCGGAGCCACATAATCGATTTATCGTCGTTCCCGCTGTTGTAACAGGTAAACCAGCGAGTAATGCCGACATTCTTGCCACATTACGATTATCTTCTCCCGCTTGATTTGCATTACCTAATACGACATCCTCTACTGTTTCTGGCAAAACATTTGGATTCCGTTCTAATAATGCTTCGATAACGATAGCGCCTAACGTATCAGGACGAACATGTTTTAGTGCACCATGATAACGCCCAATCGGGGTACGCACAGCATCAACAATGACTACATCTTTCACTTTTTAATCAACTCTTCCTCGTTTGTATAATCATATACCCCACGTCCTGTCTTTCTTCCAAGTCTGCCCGCCTTCACGTATTGTTCCAGTAATGGGGCGGGACGATATTTTTCACCAAGTGTTTCATGTAAATATTTCAAATTATTTAATCGCGTATCTAAACCGACTAAATCACCAAGTTCCAGCGGACCCATTGGATAATTTAAACCGAGCTTAATTGCTTTATCAATATGTTCAGCGGAAGCAACGCCTTCTTGTAGCATATGAAAAGCTTCATTACCAACGAGTGCACTAATTCGACTCGTCACAAATCCTGGAAATTCATTAACTTCTACTGTATCTTTCCCCATTCCGCTCGCCACTTCTTTTATCGCTGCAATCGCTTCTTGCCCCGTTTCCAATCCTTTCACAATTTCGATAAGCTGCATCAAATGGACCGGGTTAAAAAAGTGCATCACTGCAAACTTTTCTGGCCGCTTCGTATAGGATGCAAGCTCTGTAGGACTAATTGTTGATGTATTCGATGTAAATATCGCCTCACTAGGAGCATATTTTTCCGCTACTTCTAGTACATGTTGTTTAATGGAACGTTTTTCCGGAACAGCTTCAATTAAAAAGTCCGTTTTTGAAACTACTTCTTCTAATTGTGAGGAAAAGCTAATATTTTCCTTTACTCTCCCTTTCTGTTCCGCTGTTATTTTTCCTAGAGATACACCTTTTTGAGACGTTTTATTCATAAAGTGTAACGCAGCATCTAGTTGCACTTGTGAAGTATCTACGAGTGTCGTCGTATAACCAGCAAGGGCGGAGACATATGCAATCCCTCGCCCCATTACACCAGCACCAACGACTGTAATATGTTGAACAGTCATGGTAACCTCCTCTAAGACAAGCTTATAAAAATACCTCTATTTTATATTTGCGTGCATCACCAGGTTAGACACCAAACGGATTAATTGGTTTAGATCCGTAATATGCAAGCACACTTTTTTCTTCCATATATAAATCTAGTGACTCTACTGCTAACTCTCGACCAATTCCCGATTCCTTATAGCCACCAAATGGAGTTCCTGGAAATGCAGAAAATGGACTATTAACCATGACAACACCTGTTTCTAATTGATGGGCAACACGAGTGGCCCTTGCTTGATTAGTCGTCCAAATCGCCGAAGCGAGTCCATATTTCGTGTCATTGGCTTTTTTAATTACTTCCTTTTCATCAGAGAACCTTTCTATAACAACAACTGGTCCAAAAATTTCTTCACGTACTGCTTTCATCTCAGATGTGACGTCAACAATGACAGTTGGCTCATACCAAAATCCATTTTCGAAACCTGCGATATACGCTTCTTTTCCACCTGTTAACACAGTCGCACCATCGTCGATTGCCGACTGCACATAACCGTCAATTATCTCTAATTGTTCTCGGCTTATAATCGAACCGATATGTGTTTGCTTATCTAACGGATCACCTAGTACGAGTTTTTTTGTCTTCTCTACGAATTTTTCTACAAATTCATCATAAATTGATTCGTGGACAAACATACGAGACCTTGCCTCACAAGACTGGCCTGTATTAAAGAATATTCCGAACAAGGACCCTGCAACTGCCCCCTCCATATCCGCATCTTCAAACACGATATTTGGTGACTTCCCACCTAATTCTAATGTAATCCGTTTTAATGTTTGTGACGCTTTTTCCATAATGTCTTTTCCTGTTGGAGTTGACCCGGTAAATGCCACTTTATTTACATCCTCATGCTTAACTAAATGATCACCAATAATAGCGCCGGAACCCGGAAGTGTATTGACAACTCCTGCAGGAACACCTGCCTCGTGGCAAATTTCATTTATTAAAATGGCGGTCACTGGTGTTAAACTTGCTGGTTTTACAACAACAGAACAGCCCGTTGCAATCGCCGGAGCAATTTTCCATGCTGCCATCATCACTGGATAGTTCCACGGAATAATTTGTGCACAAACACCGACTGGATCCTTTTGTGTATAGTTGAAAAATCCGTACGGCATATTGTTAACAACGCCTCGATGTCCTACTATTGCGCCAGCATAAAACTCAAAGTCTTCTATTGCTTGGTTGATTTGTACGATAGCTGCACCTACTGATTTCCCGCTATTCAGCACTTCCATTTCAACTAGCTCTTTAAATCTTTCTCGCATTATTGCTGCGATGTTGTTCATCACGCGTGCACGTTTACCTACTGGATACTTGCGCCACTTTCCATAAGTAAATGCTTTTCTTGCAGCCTGGACAGCTTGGTCTGCGTCTTCTATATTTGCCTTTGCGACTGTTGCTAGTACTTCGCCTGTTGCTGGATTATATGTTTCATAGATTTGATGTGAGCTACTTTCAACTCTTTCTCCGTTTATGACCATCGCATAATGATTTCTTTTCATCTGACCAACTTCTGTTATCAATTGTTTTTGTGCGGTCTGTTCCAAATTCATCATCCCTTCCATCTTTTATGTAAACAATATTTTTTAAAGACTATCTTCTATAAACCTGTCATTCTAACACAATAGAACCAAACTGTCTCGTAACGTGCCTGTTAATTTACTTATATTTATTGAAGATACTGCTGATTCCCCCGCTTCGGCAGAATACTTCGCTTTCCGCGGGCACGGCCTCAGCCTCCTCGCGGAAAACCACCGCTGTGGGGTCTTCGGGCTCGTGCTATTCCCGCAGGAGTCTACGTATTCTGCCTACGCTAGTCTAGGTTATCTAATATAAATAATAGACAATCAATTCACAATGAAAGATACCTACACCAGCGGAGGAAAAACACGGAGACTCGAAAAAGATAAAACGTCTTTTCCTCGTACGATGTCATGCTGCCGAAGCGTTCCTTGT